>CAYQZG010000114.1:0-12922 GCA_964421785.1 uncultured Anaerolineales bacterium | reverse complement strand
CTGGAGAAAGGCGTTTCCCTGATAGAGGCCGTCGATCAGCAGCCCGCCGGCCGAGACGGTCACGGCGAGCACGGCGATGATGAACGACAGAACGTAGGCAGCTGTGGGCTTGTTGTGCGACATACTCGTCTCCTTGGGCTAGGGCCGGCGCTACCGTCCGGCACGTTTACGATCCGTCATCCTGTTTCGTAGGCTATCACGCCTGCCCGGTCATCACGACACATCCCGCTCGCAGCCGCCGCAATGGCTAGAACCCCATCTCGAGCAACCAGCTAGAGAGAGCTTCCTCTCTGGCTCTCATGTCCGTGCCGTTGCCCGTATACGTGCCCAACCGCTTCTCGGCCACGATGCGGCCATCGAGCATAAAGAGCACCCGCTCCGTCCGGGCCGCGATCTTGGGGTTGTGCGTCACCAGAAGGATCGTGGTCCCCGAGCGGTTGATCTCGGCCAGCAGGTCCATGATCTCGCCGGCCGCCTTGGAGTTCAGAGCGCCCGTTGGCTCATCCCCAAAGACGATGCAGGGCTCGTTGATCAGCGCCCGGCAGATGCCCACCCGCTGCAGCTGTCCCCCGGAGGCCTGGGTGATGTCGTGATCCGCCAGGTCGGCGATGCCCACCGTCTCCATCAGCTCCGCCGCCCGCCGATCGATCGCCGCATGGCCGCCGTTCCGGTCCAGATAGCCTGGCAGCACGATATTGTCGAAGATCGACAGGTTGTTAAGCAGATGGACGTGCTGGAAGATGAAGCCCATGTCGGTCAGGCGCACGTCCGAGAGCGCCTCCTCCGAGAGCTCGGATAGCTCCTGGCCGTCCAGCACGACGCTCCCCGACGTCATGCGATCCATGCCGCTGACGTTGTAGAGCAGGGTCGATTTGCCGGACCCCGAGGGGCCCATCACCGACACGAACTCCCCTCTCTCGATCTGCAGGTCCACGTCCTTCAAGACGTGCTGCTCGTTCTGCTTCCCCAGGACAAAGCGCTTGTTGAGATCACTCGACTCCAATAGAACCGTCATACTCCTCGACTCCTTACTCCACACTACTCCATAATCAAGTCGGCGATGTTCGTCTCCTTGATGCCCGTCAAGCTGACCAGCGTGGTGATGGAAACGGCGAGCATCAGAAGGAGCGGCAAGAGCACGTAGGCCTGAAGAGGATCAATGACGAACCTGATCTGAGAGGCCCCCATCAGGGCCCACAGGGCGCTCACCAGTCGTTGACCCAACGTGTTCGAAAAGACCGTCCCCAGCACGATGCCCAGGCTCAACAGGACCAGCGCCCGGGTCAGGTACTGGATCCGAACGTCCCGCAGGGCGAACCCCAGGCTCCGCATGATGGCGATCTGCGAGGCGTCCTTGCGGATGAGCATGGTCAGGAACAACGACGTGATGAGCACGGCCACCGCGAGACCGACGGCGAGAGCCACGCCGGTCACCATCCGCAGCTGCCCGATAGTGTTGCCCAGGGTCTGGTCCAGATACCCCTCCAGATCGGTCACCCGAGCCGGATAGAAAGCCTCGGAGTAATCGCGCACCTTCTCCTCCACGCGGCTCTCGGCGGTCAGATCGAGGCTCACGGCGTACCAGAGCGCCTCCTCCGGATCGTGGGGGAGCGCCGCTTTCGCCGTCCGGCCCCCGTTGGTCACGTCCTGGTAGATGCCGCTGACCACCATCTCTCGTTCCTCACCATCGACGATCAGCACCAGCGTGTCGCCAACCTGTTTCTCCATCTCTCTGGCGTTCAGCGACGAGAGGGCTATCTCGTGCTCCAGCGCCGGGGCCGTCCCCTTCACGTAATCCAGGGGGAAGGTGGAAAAGTCGCCCGTCTCGACGTTGATCGCCTCTCGGGACCCGTCGCTCCCTACCATGGTGAACTGGGACGTCACGAGCGGGGAGAAGCGCTCCACGTCGGGATCGTCGGCCAGATAGGCCACCATATCGTCGAACCGGCCCGCCATGTCGTCCGACTGCCGCAGGTCGATGCGCAGGTCGCTCCGCCCGATCCCCATGTAGGAGATGAAGCTGGGCGACGCCATAGTCGTCAGGACGTGCACCGGGACGATGATGACGAAGGCGGAAAAGAAGAAGACGAAGCAGAGCAGGCCAAACAGCTTGAAGCGCTGGACCACGTCTCTCAATCCCAGGAAGACGTTGACGCCCAGCGGCCCGCTCCTCCTCAAGCTCAGCATGGGCACGTTCCTCGCCGAGCCGCCGACGGTGCGCGAGCGCAGGGCCTCCACGGCCGAGACCCGGTTCAGCCTCCGCAGAACGACGGCGCAGGAGACGACCACCATCAGCCCGATGCTGCAGGCGGCAACGAGGGGTACGACGTGTTGTATCAGGCCGCTCGGCGCCCGTCCGATATAGAGCATGATGTTGGCAGAGAGAACCTGATGGAGAAAACGTGACCCCAGATAGCCAAGCAGTGCGGCTAGAGCGCCCATCAAGACGTACTTGAGCAGGTAGATGCGCCTAATGTCGCCTCTGGCGATGCCGATCGCTTTCATCACGCCGATCTCTTTGGTGTCCTCCTCGATCGTGGCGAGGATGGTGAACCGGAGGCAGAGAACGGCGATGACCATCAGCAACAGGCTGAGCACGATCACCACCCCGGCCACGATGCCGTCCGTCAGGCCATTGAGGGTCTTGAACAGCGTGCGGTCCACGGACGTGCCCTTGCTGGGCAGGCCCGACGCCTGGTAGGCCTTGCTGAAGCCGTCCACCTGACCCCCATCGGTCAGGAGGAACTCGATCAGATACTCCTTCTCCGCGAAGTGCTCCCGCAACGCCGCATAGTCATCCTCGTGCACCACGAAGCGCTTGGAGTGCACGATGGAGGGGTTCATCTGCGCGTCGCGGACGAAGGCGGCGATGGTGAAGGTCCTGCCGAAGGCCCCATCCCTGATCCGGACCGGGTCGCCCACCTCCAGATCGTCCCGCTGCATGTAGTAGATGGGCACGGCCACCTCCCCGGGCGAGACGCGAATGATCTGGTTCTCCAGATCCAGGAGGAAGTCAAAGGAGGGGTTCTGGGTGACGAAGCTGACGTCCATCACGCTGTTCTCCTCCGCCGTCTGGCTGCCGCCCAGGTAGAGGGTGGAGCCGTCGACCGTGATCATCTCCGCCGTCTGCTGCTCTTTCACCAGGCTGTTCGCCGCGGCCCAGCGGTCGATCTCCCCTTGATCGACGTCCCCGGCGTGCATCTGGACGAAGTGGGGCGTCCTCGACCTCTCAAACAGCGCGTTCAGGGAGCTGCTCAAATCGATGATCAACCGGGACCCGCTGGCGACGAGCAGGGCGGACAGCAGAATGAAGGCGAAGACCACCGTCGTGATGATCTTCTTTCTCAGGACGTCTTTCCTCAAGATCTTCGTGACGATCATAGCGTGTTCGCTCCTCCCATAGGGTCCGTGTCGTCGTCTTCTCGTCCGGGGGGACAGCGGACGGAGCACCGCGGAACGCACCGTCATCGAAGCCCCCGCTGACCTGTTGCCTAGGCTAACATCCGAGCCCGCTCACGACAACCGCGGGCTGGGGAGGATCGCGCCCCTCCCAGTGGATAGGTATAACCCTGGTCAGGTGGACAGGATTCAGTGACGACGGATCACTGACCACTGATCACTGCTCTGGTCACTGCCCCCGCACCTGTCGGTATCGGCCCAGCAGCGCCGCCAGGAGCAGCGCCACCGTCAGCCCCACGTAGACGGCCGGCATGCCCTGCGCCAGCGCCCCTTGCGAGAGGCCCATGAAGTCGGCGACGGCCAGCCCGCTGATGGGGCCGACGTACCAGAGGGCCACGTAGAGGGCCTCGAAGGCCTTACTGGTGCCGGTCCAGACGCCCAGCGCCAGGGCCAGCGTGGGGATGAAGAGCGCGGCCGCGCCCCAGCCCAGCAGGTGGCCCCACGCGCCCTCCGTCAGCAGGCGTAGGCCGACGCCGCAGCCGGTGAGCAGGGTGACCAGGACGCCCCCCAGCCACGTGGCCAAGAACTGGCGGCGCAGCGGGCGCGGGGCGGAGAAGACGATCGACCCGGTCCGGTGCACAGTCTCCCGCACGCCCAGGCCGGACCAGATCAGCACCGGCCAGATCCAGGCCGCGCCCAGCAGCCCGCGCCGCGCCTGCGGATCGCCGCCGTTGGCCAGCCCGGCGACGAGCAGGCCCAGGGCCCCCAGATACCACCACCAGGGCATGCCCTTCAGCATGAGGCGCAGCTCCGCCAGCAGCGCCCGCCCAAAGGGGGGCAGTGGCGGCAGCCGGAGCGCAAGGCGGCGCGACAGGTCGAGCGAGGGGAGCGACAGGGCGCGCAGCGGCGCCAGGAGACGGGCCACCAGCCCCCGTCCGTTCGCCACCCGACGCGCCCCAGCGCGGGCCGGGTCGAAGCGGTGGAAGAAGAGGGCCGACGCCAGGGCGATCCCCAGCGCCACGCCCGCCCAGAGGAGCCGTCCCAGGAGCACGTCGGCGGTCCAGCGCACCCCCTGCCAGCGGAAGGTCTCGATGGTCCCCTCGACCCGGCTGTAGCCAACGGCCAGGTTGAGCTGACGTTCCGGGAAGGCGGCGTGGGCCGCGCGGTGCATGCTGTGGGCGATGACCGAGGCGCCAAAAAGATCGTTGACCGGCTCCTCGATCACGCCCTGGCTGCCAAAGGAGACGCCGCTCATGGCGATGACGATCGTCGCGGTCCAGAGCGCGAAGTAAGCGACGTTGCCGAAGCCGCCGCGCAGGAAAGCGATCGACTCGAAGAGGACGCCCACAGCCGCCACCAGCATCAGGGTGGGCAGCGTGGTGAAGAGAAAGGGCGCCAGCAGGTCCCAGACGCGCAGCACCATCGACTCGCCGCGGACGAGCTGCATCACGGCGGCGGCGACGGCCACCAGGGCGATGATCACGGTGAGGAAGATGGCGTTGCTGGCCGCCTTGCCCAGGGTGTAGAGGGGCTTGCTCAGCGGCGTGGTGGCGATGATCTGCCCCACGCCCGTCCTCCGGTCGCGCTCGATGGCGTTCTTCACCAGGTAGAAGCCGGGCAGGGAGAGCACCATGGAGCTGAGGAGGGCGATCATACTGCCGATCCAGGCCGAGTTGTAGATGCCGCGGACGTTGCCTAGGTCGACCGTCAGCGCCTGCGACTGGGGGGACGGCACCGCCAGGTAGCCCAGGTAGACCATGGCCCCCAGGGTGACGAGGAAGCTGTAGCGCCGCGTCCGCTCCAGGAAGTCAGCTCGGATCAGCTGCGCCAGCGCGCGCAGTCTACGCATGGCCGCCCTCCCCCTCCCCGGCCAGGATGTAGAGGTAGGCGTCCTCCAGCGTCGCCTCGTCCGGCACGGCGCTCTCGTCCGGCCGCCGGTCGGCGACGACCCGGGCGTGGACCCCGTCGCTGCGCCGGGCGGTGCTGCTGACGATGGCCCGCTCCTTGAGCGCGGGCAGCTCGTCGCTGGGCACCACCACCTCCCAGGCCTTGCCCTCCACCCTCTGGAGCAGCGTCTCCGGCAGGGCGTGGCGCACCAGGCGGCCCCGCTCGATCAGCGCGATCTCCGTCGCCACGGCCTCCACGTCGGTGACGATGTGGGTGGAGAGGATCACGATGCGCCGGCCGGCCAGGTCGGAGAGCAGATTACGGAAGCGGACCCGCTCCTGCGGATCCAGCCCGGCGGTGGGCTCGTCGACGATCAGGATCTGCGGGTCGTTGAGCAGGGCCTGGGCGATGCCCACCCGCTGGCGCATGCCGCCGGAGTAGCCGCCCAGGGGGCGGCGGCGCACCTCGGCGCCCAGGTTCACCAGGTCGAGGAGCTCCTCGATGCGCCGGCGGGAGGCCCGGGCGTCCAGGCCCTTGATGGCCGCCATGTACTCCAGGAACTCGACGGCGTCGAGGTTGGGGTAGACGCCGAAGTCCTGCGGCAGATAGCCCAGCACGGAGCGGATCTCGTTGGGCGCCTGGGCGATGTCGGTCCCGTTCCACACCACGCGCCCCTCGGTGGGCTGGGTGATGGTGGCGACGATGGTCATCAGGGTCGACTTGCCGGCGCCGTTGGGCCCCAGCAGGCCCAGCACGCCCGGCTCCAGCGCCAGGCTGAAGGCCCGCAGCCCCCAGACGCCGCCCGGGTATCGTTTGCTCACGTTTTCGATCAGAAGGTCCATGGGTTAGCATCTCCTCCATCCGTCGAAACCCGCCGAGACCCTAAGGGTTTCTAATGCAAGGCTTCATTTCCTTAGTCAAAGCACGTAGGGCATCGAGTGTATTGAGTAGGAACTTGATTATCTGAAACCCTTAGGGTCTGTCGCTGGTTCTTTCAGTGGTACCAATGTTACGATGGTTGATCTTTCACGTCCCACGCGATGTCGAAGCCGCCGCCGGTCTCCTGGCCCTCGACGCGCAGGATGTAGCGGCCGCCCTCGGAGGCCGTGACGGTGGTGAACCGCTCCCCGTCCTCCCGGAAGGTCTCCTCCCACAGCCGCTCACCGCTGGGCGCGATGAGGGCGACGGCGAGGGCGCCCTTCTCCACAGTGACGTCGCAGGTTAGCTCGATGGCCTTCCCGGCGCCCGCGCGGAAGGTCTTGTTCTGGACGCCGTCGAAGGTGACGTACGTGGCGCGCTTCCGGCTCAGGCCGCCGAACTCGCGCCAGCCGATCTTGAGAGTGCTGCTGCCGCATCCGGCGAGCAGCGTGCCGATCAGGAGCAAGGCCAGGCTGGCGAGCATCATACGGGTTCTCGATCTCATCGTTACCTCCTTTCTGCCGCTTAGGGCTTGTGGCTGATGCGATAGTCTATCTCGATAACTTGCTGCCCATGGTACCAAAGTCGCGGCGGTCGCGAATCTGCGAGGTGGGGAGTTCTCCGGCTGGACGGAGGGCCAGGCTAGCACCTGGTCGGATGACCAGGGCGCAATCCCGCCCGATGTCGAATGGTCTGGAGGTAACGATCTACAACGATCGGGTCGACGCAGTCACCGGGTCGACGCAGTCACCCGGGTCGACACAGTCACCCGGGTCGAGGGCGCTCACCAGAGACCTCCGAGGTCCAGTGGACAGCCCACACCCCCAGCTTCCCGGCGGCAGCGAGACGCGCCTTGGGGGTATGGGCGCCATCTAGCCCTCGGAGGTCTGCCGGCGCTAGAAGCGGAAGCCCAGCAGGTTCCAGACGGTGAGGAACCAGATGAAGGCGAAGGAGGCCAGGGTCACCAGGGCGTAGTGGACCCGACCCAGGGTCGGCCACGCCGCCGACCAGGCGCGGACGCCCAGCACGGGCAGCGCGATCGCCATCGCCGTGGTCAGCAGGGGGACGACGAACAGCGCCTTGAGGCCCAGCGGCACGCCGAACTGGAGCGGATAGACGCTGGTCAGGGTCGTCACCAGGACCATGAAGAGCAGGTTCAGGACGCCGACGCCGAATGCGAGCCAGCGCGCCTGCCGCACCGCCGGCGCCAGCGCCGTAGGTCGGCCCAGGAGACGACGGATCGGCCCCGCCAGCGGCATACCCACGGCCGCCGTGAGGAAGATCAGCAGGCAGGCCCCGACCAGGAGCTGATGGAAGGCAGGGGTCTGATACCAGGCCGCCTTGTCGAAGGCCCCCGGCGTCCGCTGGCGGGCAAAGAGGTGAGTGACCCGCCCGTCCTTCTGGGTGCCGAAGGCGATCCTCTCCTCGGAGCCCTGGCGCTGGAAGAGCAGCGGCTCGATCTCCACCCAGCGGCTCGGCCCCTCGGCCTCGCCGTGCCCCAGCCCGCTGACGGTCACCACGCCGGGCTCCCCCTCGACGGGCCGCACGCGCACCGGCGGCTGCGACAGGAGGGAGAGCTTGGCGATGGAGTGGCGGGCGTGCCGGGTGGTGAGGTAGGTCCCCGCCACCTCCTCCACCCGCTGTTCAGTGTGGGAGAGCGGCTCCGGCTCCTCCGGCAGCAGGTCCTCGTCGGGATAGTAACGGTCGAGGAACGCCTCCGGAAAGGCGAGCAGCAGGTCCTCCTGGAAGCGGGCGTTCGTGACGGCGAAGAAGCCCAGGTTCTCCTCGGGGAGGAGGACCGTCATGCTGCCGTAGCCCGTCGGATCGGCGCCGCCGTGGTCGAGCACGTGCTGCCCGTTCTCGAGCCGCCGGGTGAAGCCATACGCCCAGCCAGGGAGGCCCGGATGGCGGGTGACGTGGAGCCGGTGCATCGTCTGAGCCGTCTCCCGCTCCAAAATCCTCGCGTCGCCGTACCGCCCCTCCTCCAGATGGGCGATCAGGAAGCGGGCCATATCGTGGGCCGTGGTGCTGAGCATCCCGGCCGGCGCGATGGGCATATAGACGAGCGCCCCCGGCTCCTCGCCCCGCGGATAGGGCACGGCCCGGTCGGCGGCCAGCGCCGGCGGCAGGGGCTGCGCGGAGCTGCTCCGCTCCATCCCCAGCGGCTCCAGGATCCGCTCCTGGACGTACGTCTCGTACGGCACGCCGGAGACGACCTCGACGATGTAGCCGGCCAGGGCCATGCCGTGGTTGGAGTAGCTGGGCACCTGCCCCGGGGGCATGACGCGCGCCGGCATCTCCTCGGCCAGATACTCGCCCAGCGGCCGGAGCTCGGAGACGCTGCGATCGAAGGCGCCGATCAGCTTGTCGTCGAAGCCCGCGGTGTGGGTCAGCAGGTGGGCCATGGTGACCGGCTCCGGATAGGTGTCCGGGATCTGGAAGCGCTCCAGGTAGCGGTTGACGTCGGCGTGGAGGTCGATCTTCCCCTCCTCGACCAGCTGCATCACCGCCGTGGCGGTGAACAGCTTGGTGCCGGACCCGATGCGGAAGACGGTGGTCCGGGGGTCGACGGGCACCTGGCCCTCCAGGTCGGCGTAGCCGTACCCCTTGGCCAGGACGATCTCGCCGTCCTCGACCAGGACGAAGGCCGCCCCCGGCACGTCGTGGGCCTCCATCCGCTCGGTGAAGAAACCGTCGACGAAGGCCTCCAGGTCCTCGGGGTCGCTCGGTCCCTCCTCCGCGGGCGGGGCAGCGGCCGACGCGGGCCGCACACTTCCTACGGCCAGAAGGGAGAGCACCAGGCACGATAGCAATGGAGCGTAGGCTTTGGTCATCAAGAGCCTCCTTGGCAGCTTGTGATCAGGATCGATCGTCAGTCAGTGCTGATACGTACGAGACTGTATCACGCTCGCCCCGTCGGCGTAACCATCGGCTGGGGAGGGTCGGGCCTCCTCGGATGGACAGCCTCGCCCCTGGTCGGGTGACCAGGGGAGAATGCATCCGCAGCGACCCCATGACTGTCCTTACCCTATGGAGCACGAGTAGACCCTGCCAGTGGCGGGAAAAAACTGACAGGATCGGCCAGATGTGGTACACTAGGGAAGTACGGCCCCGCCGTGACTACGTCTGCTGGGAGGTAGGTCGTCCATGGCAACCCTGATTGTTCTCTCAGTCGTCGCCGCAGCTATCGCAGGATTCGCCGTCAAATACACCCTCGACGTGTTGGACAGGAAGCTGCAGATCACGTGGAGGGAGCTGTCCATAGGCCTGGCGCTCACCAGCATCGTCGTCGCCCCGCTGGCGGGCTGGGCGGGCTGGTCGATCGCCAGGGGAAGCCTCCTCTCCTTCAGAGCGTATCGAAACGGGTGGGAACTGGAGGCGATGGAGGAGATCATCCCCTGCGAGCTCAACGGCGACTGCCGGTATACGTACGAATGCCATTGCCGTATGGTCTGCACCCTGGAGAGCGCCAACGGGGACTGCCTCCGCCGCGAGGAGGCGTGCGACGCGTGTCCCTACTTCACCTTCGAGCGCGACCTGACCATCAGGACCACCGTCGGCGACTACGCCATCGCCCGGCTCGCCCCGCGGGACTACCTGGCCGAGAGAAGGACCCTCGACCTGCCGCCGGATTTCGGGCCCGAAGACTACGTCGTGCCGCAGGTCTGGCTCGACTGCCAGAGACGGGTGGAGAGCGGCCGGCCGGGGCCGGTGACGCGCCGGGTGATCTACGACAACTACATCCTGGCCTCGGATCGCACCATCCTCAAGCAGCACAGCGGCATGATCGACCAGTACCGGGAGGCCGGTCTCCTCCCCCCCGTCCACCGCGCCGTCCACGATCACTACTACGCGAACAAGGCCTCCTTCGTCGGCCACCGGCCCGCCGACGAGGAGGCGTGGCAGTCGGCCCTGATGCACCTCAACGCCGCCCTCGGTCACGAGCGCGGGGGCGACCTCCATCTGGTCATCCTCCGGGACGCCACCGGTCTGATCGAGCCCGACGCCTACGTCCTGGCGCTCAAGGCGTATTGGCAGAATCCCGAGGTCTGGGGGGATGACTGCCTGGCCCAGAACGGGATCGTCGTCGTGATCGGCACGACCGACGGCGAGTCCGTCGCCTGGGCCAGGGCGCAGACCGGCATGCCGCTGGGCAACGAGCACCTGCTCGTCGCCGTCCGGGACCGCCTCAGGGGCGTCCCGCTGACCCCGGAGAGCGTCGTCGGCAGGGTTCGAGGGGTCTTCCCCGCCGGAGGGGAGAGCGACGACCTGAAGGTGCGGGGGACGGGCGAAAGCGGCGTTCTGCGGCGCATCCTGTGGGGGTTCGACGACGCCCAGACGGGCTTCGTGCCGGTCAGCATGACGGGGAATGAGGCGGACGGCGTGGGCAGCGGATTTCGCTATCTCGACGCCGAGATCCAGCCCAAACCGGGGCAGCGGTGGGCGATCGTCATCGTCAGCTTCATCCTCACCGGCCTCGTCTGGGTGGTGTTCGCGGTCATCGGCGAGAAACGAAAGGAGGGCTTATGGAAAGCGCAATGACGTGGTGGCTTGCGCAGAGTCGCACGACGAAGATCCTGCTGATCGGGGCGGTGAGCGTCTTGACGATCGGTTGCTGCCTCATCTTCGGCGCCTACAACTACGTGAACGCCATCTGGAACGAGGGTCTGGCGCAGGAACGGCAGCTGACGTCTCAGTACCTCGACAATCAGAACGTCCTGAGCGCCTACGTCTCCAGCTTCTACGAACAGATCGGCCTGGCCCGGGCCCAGAGCGACGTCCTGGACGAGATCCTCCTCGACGCCGTCAAGGGCCGCTACGACGAGGGCGGCTTCGCCGTCGACTCGCCCATGTTCGCGGCGATCGTGGAGGCCTACCCGGAGGCCGGGGTCGCCGAGCTGATGGAGAACTGGGGGCGGATCCAGGGCACCATCAGCGCCGGTCGCGAGGGGTACCGGGCGGTGCAGAGCAAGCTGCTCGACCAGTTGCGGGCCTATGACACCTGGCGCCAAACCGGGCTGATACGGCGCAGCATCGTCCGCATGCTCGGCTTCCCGTCGGAGAACCTGGAGGCCCGCGTGGGGGAGATGGTCTTCAGCGGCGAGATGGCCAGGATGAAGATGTACCAGATCGTGCTGACCAGCGAGGCGATCGAGGCCTACGAGACCGGCGTGATGGACCCGCTGGAGGTCCCGTCGGACTGAGCCCTGAGGAACAGCGGTAGCGCGTCAGGCACCGGAGAGGCCGTCGTCGTGCGCCGCCTCCACGCCCCGCCGCGGGCCTCGGGAGAGCAGCACCATCATCCACGCCGCGCCCAGGGTGATGGCCACGTCCGCCACGTTGAAGACGCCGGTGCGCAGCGGGCCGATGCCCAGGTTGAGAAAGTCGGTCACCCGGCCCTGCCGCGTCAGGCGGTCGATCAGGTTGCCCAGGCCGCCGGCCACCATCAGCGCGCCCACGAAGACCTCCACCGGGCCGAGCGCCCGGGCTATCAGGAGGTAGGCCGCCAGCGCAACCAACATCACGGCCGCCAGCACGCTGAAGAGCAACGTGCGCAGCTGCGGCGGGAGCCCGGCGCCCAGGCCCATGAAGGCGCCCACGTTCTCGCCCAGGGCGAGGCGGATCGTATCACCGCACAGGGAGATGGGCGGGCGCGAGGCGAGGTAGGCCCGCGCCGCGGCCTTGGTCAGGTGATCCAGCGCTACCGTCACGCCGACGACGACGGAGAGGACGGCCAGGCGACGCGATCTCGGCACGATCGTCACTCGATCCGTAATCCCAGCTCGGGGATGGCCGGCATGCGCTCCTGGAAGAGCCAGGCGTCGAAGAAGGCGCCCAGGTCCTCCCCGCTCACCTCCTCCGCCACGGCGATGAAGGCCTCCGTGTCGGCGTTGTCGTGGGCGTACCGCTCAGCGTAGGTACGCATCACGTCGAGCCAGACCTCGTCGCCGAGCTCGTTGCGCAGGGCGTGGAGCGTCAACGCCCCGCGATCGTAGACGCTGACGTTGAACAGGTTGTCCACCGGCGGCATGCCCGGCGGGGCGATCCACGAGCCCCGGAAGATGCTCGGCCCCGCCCGATCGTAGATCTGGACCACCACCAGGGCCTGGAAGACCTGCCGCCCGGACATCTCCTCGGTGGGCAGCGCCTCCAGGATCTCCAGCACCCGCGCGGGGGACAGCTCATCCTCCGGCAGGAGCGGCATCATGCGCTTGATGTGGGCGTCCGACAGGTTGTCCAGGTCCGAGGGGTCCCCGGTGCCCTCTTCCTCCAGAGCGCCCACCGCCTCCGCCAGCCGCCGCTGGTCGGTGAGCGCCGCCGGGTCCACGGCGCGGAGCGTCTCCACCGCCTCGGGCCCGGAGAGATGGTCGAAGGGCGTGGGGTTCTCCCCGAAGACGAACATGGCGCCGCCGATCGCCTCGGCGACGGCCTCATAGCGCCGCCTCACGATCTCCTGCAGCGCCTCCTCCCCCTCCACGTGCTCCCACCAGAGCCACGAGGCGTAGGTGGCAAACCCCTCCTTGAGCCAGATGTCCTGCCAGCGCTCCAGGCTGACGCTGTTCCCGAACCACTGATGGGCCAGCTCGTGAGCGATGACGGTGGGGGGCGAGACCTCCGGCGGCAGCTCCGTCCCCTCCGGCCGGTCGACCCCGATGCCCAGCACGCTCCGGCCGAAGAGGGAGAGCGACTGGGTCTCCAGCGCCCCGCCCCACTCGGC
>CAYQZG010000113.1:0-13016 GCA_964421785.1 uncultured Anaerolineales bacterium | reverse complement strand
GAGCTCCATTTGCGGATAGTAAGACGTGAAACGTGAAACGTGAAACGTGAAACGTAAGACGTAAGACGTAAGAATCTCGTCGGAGTGCTTCACGCATGGCGTTTTACGCACTATGCATCAGGAGGAGACATGTCAAACGATTTGCTCAAACACGTGGAGGAGGATGGCGTTCAATTTGTGAGTCTGCAGTTCACGGATGTGATGGGGACGATCAAGAGTGTCACCATCCCCGTGGGGCGGCTGGAGAGCGCTTTGGAGGAGGGTGTCTGGTTTGATGGATCGTCGATTGAGGGGTTTGCCCGCATCTACGAGAGTGACCTGTTGCTCATCCCCGACGTGGATACGTATCGGGTGCTTCCCTGGAGTGCGGCGGAGCGTCGGCGGGCACGCATCATCTGCGATGTCTATGGCCCCGATGGGAATCCCTCGCTCCACGTGCCCCGTCAGGTGCTGAAGCGCATGCTGGTGCGCGCCGAGGAGATGGGCCACGTCTACAACGTGGGGCCGGAGCTGGAGTTCTTCCTCTTCCGACGCGATGGAGAGCCGAACAAGGACCACCCTACGCGTCCCGTCCCCCACGACGTGGGGAGCTACTTCGATTTCTCGCCCCGCGACGAGGCGCAGCAGGTACGCAGTGAGATCATCCTCGCGCTGGAGGCGCTGGGGATGCGAGTCGAATCGAGCCACCACGAGGTGGCCACCGGGCAGCACGAGATCGACTTCCGATACGCCGACGCCCTGACCAGCGCCGACAACGCCGTCACGTTCAAGTACACGGTGCGCGGCGTGGCGGGCAGCCACGGGCTTTATGCCAGTTTCATGCCCAAGCCGATCTTCGGCATCAACGGTTCTGGGATGCATACCCATCAGAGCCTCTTCAACGCTGAGGGGGAGAATCTGTTCTACGATCCGAGCGACGACTACCACCTTTCGCGGCTGGCCTACAACTTCATCGCTGGGCAGATGGAACACGCGCGGGCCCTCGCCGCCGTGGTGGCGCCGACCGTCAACAGCTACAAGCGCCTCACCCCCGGCTACGAGGCCCCCGTCTACGTCTGCTGGGCACAGCTCAACCGTTCGTCCCTCATCCGCGTCCCCGCTCACGGCTCAGCGACCTCAGCCACGCGCATTGAGCTGCGCTGCCCCGATCCCAGTTGCAATCCCTACCTCGCCTTTGCCGCTATGCTCGCGGCCGGGCTCGACGGCATCGAGCGCGACCTTATGCCGCCCGCGCCCGTCAATGAGGACGTCTACCACTTCGACCAGGGGGACCTGGACGCGCGGGCCATTGGCACTTTGCCCGGCACCCTGGCCGAGGCGCTCGACGCGTTGGAGCAGGATGAGGTGATCCAGGAGGCTCTCGGTCCGGACATCACCGACGTCTTTATGCGGGCCAAGAGGGCCGAGTGGGGTGCCTACCGCATCCAGGTCACCGACTGGGAGCTAGAGCGCTACTTGGAGATGGCCTAGGAAAGCGCTAGCCGGCAGACCAACGACACTCCCGGCTGGTCCATCGAGGCCCCGTTATCCTCGGACCACCCAAGATCGAAAAAAGGCAAGCAGTGGGCTCGCTCGAGGTTCGAGCGACGCCACTGCCTGCCTCTCAAGTACCCCCGCCGCGACTCGAACGCGGGCACCCGGCTCCGGAGGCCGGTGCTCTATCCATCTGAGCTACGGGGGCACGTGGTGCCTTTATACCACGAAATGGTTCGAGGCGCAAATTCCGCGCGCCCAGGGATGTAGCTCAGAGCAGCCCTGATCAGTTGTCCTCAGAATGAGAGTGTCATTCAGGCAGCCTGACCCCGATCTTGAGCGAGCGTTTGCCGGTTTCGTCAAACTGCTTCACCCAGTCTGGCCATTGTGCGTACTGCTCTTTGGTGATCCTCACGCCTGACGCAGTGGTTTTCTTGATGTGATGGCAATACTTGCACTGATACACAACCTCACCCACGAGAAGCAAGACGATCAGTGTATTTGGCATGCCGACTCCTGAGGTCATAGCTTCTTCTCTTAAATCGTGCGCATCTCTGTCGATCAAGGCCCAACGTGTGAAGCGGCATCGGCGCCTTCGGCTTTAGCTTTGGTCAGCCGCGCCGCCAGGCGGATCGCCTCCACCATGCTCGTCTCGTCTGCCGTCCCTTGCCACGCGATGTCGAACGCCGTGCCGTGATCCACCGAGGTGCGCACGATCGGCAGACCCAGCGTCACCGTCACGCTCCGCGCAAAGTCGTGCGTCTTGATCGGGATGTGGCCCTGGTCGTGGTACATCGCCACCACCGCGTCGAATGCCCCCTCAATGGCGCGAAAGAAGACTGAGTCGGCCGGCATGGGGCCCTGGGCGTCGATGCCTTCCTCTCTCGCCGCCTCGACCGCTGGGCCGATCTCCTCGATCTCCTCTCGACCGATCAGACCCTTGTCTCCGCCGTGTGGGTTCAGCGCTGCCACCGCCAGCCGGGGTTGGGTCAAGCCCATCTGCTCCATTCCTCTGTACGTGACGCGGATCGTGTTCAGGACGCGCTCCCGGGTGATCAGAGCGGCTACTTCCGCCAGCGGCACGTGGCGCGTCACGTGTACCACCCGCAGCCCGGGCGTCGCCAGCATCGTCGTCACGCTCTTCTCGGTCAGGTCTTCGCCGACCAGGTCCGTTAGCAGCTCCGTGTGCCCAATGTATGGGATGCCGGCCGCTCGCAGCGCCGCCTTGTTGATCGGCCCGGTTGCCACAGCGTCTACCTGGTTCTTCAGGGCCAACGCTGTGGCTGCTTTCACGTACGCCACCGCGGCCTGGCCAGAGCCTGCCGCGACCTTACCGGGCTGCAGCACGGCCAGATCCACGTTGTCTAGATCGAGCATGTTGCAGATAGCCGGCTCGAACCGGGCGTCGGCCGCATCCGCGACGGTGTGGAGCGTCAGCGACGCGCCCGTCAGCGCCAGGGCCTTGCGCATCACATCCGCATCGCCCACGAGCAGCGGTCGGCATCGCGACCTCACGTCGTGCTGCGCCAGCGCTTTCGCCGCTATCTCCGGTCCGATCCCTGCGGGATCGCCCATGGTGATGGCGATGACTGGTCGTTCCTTCGACGGGCTCAGGATGCCTCCCTTCACAGCTTCTCTGCCTGACTGGGCTAGAGCACCTCGTTCAACGAGATCCCCCGCTCCTCGGCGCGGCGTTGTCCCCACTCCCTCACGTCCGCCGGTGGCGGAGAGACCTCGCCCTCGGGGCGGCGCTCCAGGTGTAGAGCATCCGTCGGGCAGACTGTGGCGCAGACGCCGCAGCCCACGCATCGCACCTCGTCGACTTCGCATATCTCATCGAACAGCGAGAGTGCCCCAAACTGACAGCGCTCCGTGCAGTCACCGCACCCGATGCAGGCCTCAGCATCCACCACCGCGCGGAAGTCCGCCTTAGCGATGGCCGTCGGCACGCCGAACTCGGCCACGCCGCGCATAATGCCGCAGCAGCAGGTACAGCAGTTACAGATGTAGTAGTGGGGACCCACGTAGTTGCCCGTCGAGTGAATCAAGCCTGCCTCCTCGGCCTCGTGCAGGATCTGCAGCGCTTCCTCCTTACTGATGGCCCGGTCAACTTGGCTGTGGTCGAAGGCCCCCTCCACCGGCGCGAAGACGAGGCAGTTCTCGACCGGATGGTCACAGCCTTTACCGATGAGGCGCTGCTGCACGCGACAGATACAGTCGCGAACCCCCCAGGCCTTCGCGTTCTCCAGCAGATCGGAGGCGCGCTCGTGGGGGAAGATCTCCAGTTCGAATGGAATCGATGTCTCGACGGGGATCACGCGCTGCAGGGCGGGGGTGTGCTCGGTGATGCCCGCGCCTCGGCTCTCCTGCAGGTACTGCTCCACCAGTGCTGCCAACTCTTCGTCCATGCGTGGCAGTTGTTCCTCGTAGAAGCCGACCGCAAAGGGCATAAGGCCGAATAGCAGCGCGCCCTTGCCCCGCTTGATCCGAATCAGCCCCTTTCGCGCCATGTCTTTCAGTGTGTGATAAGCGGCGTCGGTGTCAAGGCCGGCCCGACCGGCGATGGCCTCGGCCGGCTCTCGCGTCAGACGCATCGTAGCGGCCAAGGCTGCCTCCTCCGGGGTGAACAGCTTGGCCAACAACCGTAGCTCCGCGCCGCTCTCGGTGGACGGGAAGCCGTTGGGGAGGGCGTCCAGCCGCTCGGCGAGCTGGCGATAGACGTCCTTCGACGGGCTCAGGGTGCTTTTCTTGGTCATACGTTCTCCTTCTTGGTCCGTGTAAGGGCGCTAGACTCTCCGTTAGCGACCCGGCCAGTCTAGCACAAACATGGCCTCTTGCCAAGCCCGCTGAATCGCCGCCCAGGTGACCGGCACTTGCAAGCAGTTCCTCGCCAGCTCAAGGCGGCGTTGAAGAGCTTTCGTCTTCGCTTCCCCATGTCTCAATTCAAGCGCCGTTCACCCTCGCTTATCCGATTCAGAAGGGCATTGCACCTGACGGGACTGGTTTCTTGCCACTCGAAGGTGCTGGGGTACAATACGCCCATGCGTTTTCTCCGCGAGCTGTCTGAAGATGCAGGGCGCCCAAGACGGGGGAACTGCCTGATGCGTTCGCTGGTCGTGGGTGCGTTGACGGCCTTGATCGCACTGATGGTGCTGGTGCACCCTCTGCGGGAGTTGCCACATCCCTCCCCAACGCATGACCAGCTCTCGGTGGTCTCCTCAACGCCTACCGGGGCTGGCGGCGTAGTTCTGCCGACTGGCACGCCGACTACGACGCCCAAGCCAACGGCTGCGACCACCCCCAGTCCGGTGCCCTCGTTGACGCCGACGCCCATGGCGACGTCTACGCCTGTTCCCAGCCCCAGCGCGATGCCCAGCGACACACCGGGGCCTGGAGCGACGGTCGCCGCCCAGCCCACCACGCCTGTGCCCCTGATTGGGCGCGTTGAGCAGGGTGTTTACTTCAGTCAGGTATCGGGCAAGGAGGCATCCTATCGCGTCTATCTTCCGCCGGGTTACGACGAGGAGGATCGGCGCTATCCGGTGCTCTATCTGCTCCACGGTTGGCCTTATGATGAGAGCCATTGGGATCTCCTCGGTGTCGACGAGGTGGCCGATCAGAGGATTGTGGCTGGCGCACTCCATCCCTTCATGATCGTCTTGCCCGGTGCTGATGCGGTCTACGTCACGACCAGCGGCGGGGCGCAATCGTTCGAGGAGCAGCTGGTCAACGAGCTGATGCCTCACATCGATGCGACGTTTCGCTCGGTGCAGACCCGCGAGGCACGGGCCATCGGGGGCATATCGCGCGGGGGTGTATGGGCGCTGGAGATCGCGTTCCGGCACTCGGATGCCTTTGGAACGGTCGGGGCGCACAGTCCGGCTCTGTCGGCCAACCGGGCGCCTTCGGTCTTCGATCCCTTCACGCTGATGAAGGAGCCTGGTGTGGCGGGCCTTCGCATCTACTTGAGCGCCGGCGACGCGGATTGGGCGCGACAGGCGACGGAAGAGCTACATGAAGCGCTCGACGAGGAGGAGATCGCGCATCAGTTTGCCATCCATCCCGGCGCTCACCAGGAGCAGCTGTGGAGGCAGCACATCGGCGAATACCTCGCCTTCTACGCCGCCGGCTGGTGAGGATCGCTCATTTGATCATGCTACCGAGAGCACCGATGTTGTCCCCACTGCGAGCGGGGCGAAGGGTAGTCTTGTAGAGGGAAGTCCAGGGGTTATCTGACTGGCGTCAAGAAGTACGCTGCGTCCACGGATAGGATCGAGCTTTCGGCACTCAAGGGGGTCTTGTGCCACGTCGGGCGACACGTGGAGATCAACGGCGTGCGGAAGGTGAGGCAGCCGGCATGTCCGCTGGGTGCACGGGGGCTGGAATGCCTGCAGCACACATCGCTGATCCAACGCAGCCCTGAGATCCAAGCCGCGGCCGCCCGGGCGATCGGGTCGACGCGGTCACCTTCGCCCCGGCGGGCCACGGGCAGACTCCTAATCCTCCTATGGTCAGTGGGTCCGACCTCTGGCGCCCTTTAGGCCGGTAGTGGAGCGGCAGCAAGTACAGCCAGCACCAGCACCAGCAGGACAGTGAGAACGATCAACCATCTCGCATACACCCATTCCATAGCGTCCTCCCCCTCATCATCTAGGCCATCTCGTACTGCTCTTCCTCAATCTGCCTGAGAGGAATGCCCAGTTCGCGGAGTTCCCGCTTGACAGCGCGAATCATGGGCACGGGGCCGGAGACGAAGTAGACCATCTGCTCCCGGTTTTCCGGCAGATGCCGATCGAGGACATCCTTGGTGATGTAGCCGGTCTCGCCCTCCCAGCCCGCCGGCGGCTCCTCCAGGACGTGTACGACCTCCAGATCCAGCCGCTCCTCCAGCGCCGCGAGCTCCTCGCGGAACGTCACCTCCTCCCAGCTGCGGCTACCGTAGAACATACAGAGGCACCGCTCGTCGTCTCGGTCGGCCATCGTCCTAAGCATGCTGATCATCGGCGCCGAGCCGATCCCGCCCGCCAGGAAGACGTAGCCCGGCGCTTCGTACTCCTCCATGCTGAACAGGCCATAGGGCCCGTCCACGTATACCCTGGTGCCGGGCTCCAGATCCTTGACTTGAGAGGTGAAGTCCCCCAGCTCCTTGATGGTGAAGCAGAGCATATCGTCCACCTCGGCGCTGGAGGAGAAGGAGAAGGGATGCTCCCGGATCGCAAAGGGTGACCGTTCGACCGTCAGCCAGGCAAACTGACCCGGCTCGAAGGTCAGCCCGGGATGGCCCTCGGGCTCAATGACCAGCGTCCAGCAGTCGCCCCGCTCCTCATTGACCTCCACAAGGCGGTAGGGGCGCTGACGCATCCTCCACGGCTTGTAGACCCTCACATAGCCGAAGAGCGCGGCCCACACCAAGGGCAGGGCGATCCAAAGCACGCGCTGGGCCGGGGCGGCCAGGTAGTAGCGCACGCCGAAGATGTGCCACAGCGCCAGCCCGGTGGCCCCGACGGCCAGGACGTTGTGCATGACCCTCCAGGGCTCGTACTTCACGTTGAGCCCCTTCCGCCAGATCGACATGCCCGTCAGTACGAGCACCGCAAGCCCCGACACGATCCCGGCCCTGGCTCGCCAGGAGGCATTGGGTAGATCGAACAGGATCAAGACGTAAGGATTGTCGGCTACCAGAATCAGGGGGTGGGCCAGGATGAAGAGCGTGGCCACGATGGAGGTCCAGTGGTGGAAGTAGTACAGCGTATCCATGGGGAACACGTTCGCCAGGACCCCCAACCTGGCGGTGGGGATGAATTGCAAGCCCATCAGGGATAGGCCAGCGAAGCCCAGCGCCACGGCGAACTCTCGCCAGAACCCCCGCTGGGGCGGGCCGGGTATCACCAGCAGCAGGATCAAGGGCGCAACGACCAAGATGGCGTAGACGCCCATCCAGATGACGGCCTTCAGACTCCTTCGCATGGGTACCTCCCCGGCCTCATTGGGACGCGGGACGCAGCAGATCCCCGGTCTCGAGGGAAACCCGCTGGCCCAGATCGTCCAGGCTATCGTACAACAGTTGCAGGACGTAGAGCCCGTTGTGGGTATAGCTGCCCTGGTCCTGAAGCGAGAAGTGGTAGTTGTAGGCGGCGCGCAGAAGCCGCGGCGTCCAGGCACCATACCTGTTGTTGAAGGCAAGCTCGTCCGCATCACCCTCCCCATTGCCATTCGTATCCACGAAGAAGTAGGGGAAACGCTTGGCATAGACTATGGGGGTCTCCGCTACCTGAGCGGCGTAGGTCTGCAGCGCTGGGTACACTCTCTCTTGCATGGTCGCGATCTCTCCGTAGAGACCCTCCTCCTGGTCCCCGTCGCCGTCGAAGTCGCCTTCGCTGGTGCGGATGGCGCGCAGATCCGCCGCATTGGCTACGGAGACGTGACACGGACTGCATGCCTCGGCGGGGACGCTCAGGTTGTGGGCGTCGTGGCACTCGGTGCATGCCTGAACATCGGGCACGTGTTCAAAACGCGCAACGTAGGACTGACCCTCGTATTCGTAGCCCCCCTGGACCTCGGTGCCCAACCAGGTAGCGGCCGCGATGGCGTAGTGAACGTTGATGAACGAAAGCTCCTCGGACACGGCGTCGGCATCCAGGCCGGCGGTCGCCTGGTCGACGTCGCCGCCGGATCGCGTCCCCTGGTGGCATTGCATACAGACCGCCTCAGGACCCAGCTTGCCGATCTCGACGCCCGACGGGAAGCGCACGGTGGTCATTGCGTGCGAACTGGGATTGTGACAGACCGTGCAGTAGACCACCGTCCCCGTCGTGGATGACTCATCTACCACTCCATCCGTCGTGCCGTCCTCACCGAGGAAATCCCGGAAGCCGAGGGTGCTGTGGCACTTGGCACATCTCGGGGGAATCAACGGCGGGTCATCCTCGTCCCAGTGGGTGAAAGACTGAGACTCAGCGTCAGCGTGGGCAGAGAGCTCCCACTTATCACTGATGGTCTCCACCGATTCGGGGGCGAGATACAATCCCACCAAGGCGGCCACCCCCGACACAACCAGCAGCAGGAGCACGCCTCCTCTTAAGGTCATTGGTCTTCTGTCTCCTTTCTTTTGACTCAACTCGTTCCTCGTCTCAGCGACGAGTGTAGCGGAGGGGGACTTGGCGCGTCGTCCTGCAGCCCCTATTCCCTGTTCGACTCTCCCTCCGATGTCCGAGCCGCCGAACCGACCGAATCTGTATCCGCACGTCGAGGATCTGGGCCACGCTCTGGTAGAACGGCGGCTATGGGATGACCATAAGGAAGTCCGGCCACTTGATATCTGAGTAAAGTCGAATGCGGAGCAGGATGGCCCGCTGGAACTCCGGCAGCACGTAGATGGTCCCGCTGACGACCGAGGCCACGGTAAGCCTCGCCACCCAGTGAGCTCCTCGCCCAGACAGCAGCGGCAGCGCCGATGAAAGCACAATCCTGATCAACACCGCAGCGACGATCAGCACCCCGACCCATGCCGTGGGGCACAGGATGACCTGCACCTGACTGAGGCTTGCCCGCCATGCTGGACGATCCCTCGTAGCTTCTCCCCTGCCGGCACATGAGGGCCACACGGCGGATCGCCTGTTTCGGTCACGGCCCTCGGGCTGATCTTGAAGAGTATATCATGATCCCAATGATTGTACCAATCGACGGGGAGAGGGGAACGTTCAACTCGCTCTCTTGACACGAAGAACGTGGCAGAGAGGTTGAATCGTGCGAGCAGATCTAGGATTTCCTGGGTGGATGCGTGGGGGGTGGCTTTGTCAGAGGTGAGTCAGACGATGGTCCTCCTGTCTTCGGCGAGGGCTGGAGGTCTTGCCGTAGGCAGTGGCTTTGCGGCCGCGGTGGGCTGGGCGTGGGGCGGGCGGCTGAAGCTGATTTGATCAAGTGCCGCAGACTTGCGTGCTGGTGCCAAAAGGCAAAGGCCATCCCAGTTGGGATGGCCTCAGCGGGGCCGACGGGAGTCGGGCCGCCATCGACTCACTCGCCGTAGACTGCCTCGTAGACGGCGAGGTGTTCCTGGATGCGCTTAACGTAGAGGCGCGTCTCGCTGAAGGTGATCTTTTCCAGGAAGAGATCCCGGTCGTCCCCCGCTCGCTCCAGCCAACGGACTGCGTTGAACGGGCCGCCGTTGTAGGCCGCCAGTGCTGCGTCGATTCTGCCGTCGAAGCGATCGCGCTGCTTGGCCAGGTAGTACGTGCCAAAGCGCAAACTGACATAGGGGTGGTAGAGGTCTGGCGTCGTGTAGTCCGGCGGCCAGCCGAGCTCAGCGGCGATCTCGGCACCTGTCGGAGGAATCACCTGCATCAGCCCCTGCGCACTGGCAATCGATGCGGCGAAGCTCTCGAAGAGGCTCTCCTGGCGGATGAGGCTGAAGACGAGTTGAGGATCGAGGGCGGTTCTGCGGGCGTTCTCCAGCACCAGATGCTCATAGTAGGAGGGGTAGGCCAGTCGCAGTACGAAGCGCGGCGCATCGAGGGTCCTGGTGACCGGGGAGAGGCCAATCAGACGCCAGGCGCAGAGGATCGAGGAGCGATAGAGCCCCAGATCACGATAGGCGATCGCCAGCTGGTACTGATCCAGCGGGTTCGAGTACGTCTCGGCGCGCAGCGCCTCCAGTTCTGTCTTGGCCTGTTGGAACCGACCAAGCCTCCACAGCTCCATACCGCGCTGCAGGCGATCGTCAGCGGCCAGGTGAGGCGACAGTTGCCCCAAATCCTCGGCGTTCTCCAATCCCAGCCAGTCGGCCAGCCACGCCTCCGCTTCGTCCCGTTCCCCGCTTTGATGCTGTGGCTCGTAGTCGGTAGATAGCGTCTGTGATATCTCGGAGGTAATCTGAGCGGCGCGCAGGCCGTAGTACTGATCCGGTGCTGCAGTGATGGCTGCTTCAAGGGTGTTTCTGGCTTCTTCCAGCTCTCCCTCCTCCAGGTGGAGCTTGCCTAACCAGAGGAGCGCGGCCGGGCGGTGCAGGGCGCCTGGATACTGGTCTGTCAGTGTCTCCCACGCTTTGGCGGCCTCCGCCAGGTCGTTCAGTTGATAGAACTGGAGGCCGGCGCGGAACAAGGCCGAGGATGCGAAGTCAGAGGTCGGATAAGCGCTTTGGCAGTCTAGATAGGACGTTGCGGCGGACTCGGTCATACCGGCGCGTTCCAGCAGGTGTGCGGCCTCCCAGAGGGCCTCCGGTGCTAGAGGGTGACCAGGAGCCGCGTCGGCGAAGGCTCGGTACGTGCTGACGGCCTCCTCTGTTTGTCCCTGGTCGGCGCGAAGCTCGGCGAGCTTGAGCCAGGCGCGTCCCCAAAGATGGTTGTCGGGATGCGTATCGATAAGGAGCTTGAACTCGTTGATGGCCAGCTCAGGGCTCCCGGCTTCCATGTACGATAGCCCGGCGTACCAATGGGCGTCGCCCGAGTGGGTTTCGGGATAGGCGTAGATATAGCGATAGAGCGCTTCCACCGCCGGCCCGTAGGCGCCTCCGTAGTAGTCGACCTGGCCTCGCAGAAAGTCATTCACCGGGCGCCCGGCCTGCACCAGCTTGACGAGGGATAGGTAGGCGTAATTCCTGGTGGGGTAGGTCTGAACCACATCAGTGTGGCGCTGGTAGCCGGCCTCAACGTCCCCGGCGAGCAGCAGGGTTTCGGCCGCCTGATGCTCGATGCGGGCGCGGTAGGCCGGCTGCTGCGCCATGCTCAGTATGGCATCATACTGCTCAACGGCAGCGTCGTACGCCTCCCGGGCGACGTGAGCTAGGGCCAGCTTCTCTCGCGCATCGGCCTCGAAGGCGCGGCTGGGTGCTTGGATGATCGCCTTCTCGTAGGGGGCAAGCGCTGCGGTATAGACGCCACTGGCGCGAAAAGCGTCTCCCAAGGACACGTTCACGTACGGCGTGATGACCGTGCCCGTCTGCAGGTAGCTGCTGTAGGCGTGGGTTGCTGAAAGCGGTTCGCCGGCGGCGACCAGGGCATCCGCCAGCAAGAACGTGGCGTCTTCTGCCTGGTCGCTTCTGCGGTGCTCGGTCAGGAGCCTCTGCAGGGCATCGACGGCTTCCGGGTAGGCTTGACCGTAGAGGTGAGCTCTTCCCATGCCGAGCAGCGCCCGGGCGCTCAGCTCCTCTTCGAGGGGCCGGGTGAGAAGGACGCTATAGGCTTCGGCGGCGGTCTCGTAGTCCCCGTCGTGCATGGCTTGCCGGGCGTTGGATAGCAGCTTGGCTGGGGCCGGCGTCGGGGTAGGTGTGGGGGACGGTGTCGATGTGGATGTTGGCGTTGCCGAAGGAGAGCCCTCCGAGCCTGTCGAAGGGGCTGCTTCTGGCCTTGCCGTGGCCACCTCGTTGACGGTTGGCGCGGAGGAAGGAAGCGGTTCCCCTGATCGGAAAGGGGAGTGAAACGGGCTCTGGCTCGCCGATCTCCAGCAGCCGGAAACGGCCAGGGCGAATGCCGTCAGGCCCAGGAACAGTCCTATCCGTCGATACATATCGGGCGTATTATTGCCGGTGAGGCCGATTTGTCAACCCTGGGAGAAGGGGGGCTGCCCGGGAGCGGTCGGGGACATACGAGTTGACGCGCCCCGTCGATGACGTACAATGGGCACGTGAATGGCATCGGATTAGGAGGCGTCAAGACGATGGATAGAGGGACCTTGCCGGACGCGATAGAGGAAGCAGCTCGGCCAAACGGCGAGTACCGGGCGATCGGTTTCAAGCACGTGCGACGATTGGCGGAGGCCTTTGGTTCCGTTCGTGACGTTGAGCTGGCGGCGCTGGAGCTGGGGATTGTCCCGACGCGCTACGTGCGCAATCTGGGCACCATCGGCGTCGATGGTCAGCTCAAGCTTCTGCGGGCCAGCGTGGCGATTGTGGGCTTGGGAGGCCTGGGAGGATACGTCGCCGAGGCGCTGGCCCGTATGGGGATCGGCTGCCTGATCTTGATCGATGGAGACGACTTCGAGGAGCATAATCTCAACCGCCAGCTTTTCAGTTGTGAGGGCAACCTGGGCGTGGGGAAGGCGAAGAGCGCTTGTCGGCGGATTGCGGAGGTGAATGCGGCGGTGGCGAGGGTCTGCCACGCCGACGTCCTCACGCACGAGAACCTGCCCCGACTCTTGGAGGGGGCCGATGTGGTTGTAGATGCGCTGGATCGCTTGCCCACGCGCCTGATCCTGCAGGACGGAGCGCGAGACCTGGGTATTCCAATGGTTCACGGCAGCATCGGTGGCTTCTTGGGGCAAGTGATGACGGTCTTCCCGGAGGATTCTGGCCTGCACGCGTTGTACGGGAGCGGAGATGGACTTCCAGAGCAAGGTCTGGAGTCGGAGCTGGGCACGCCGGCCGCGACGCCGATGGCGGTGGCGGCCTGGGAGGCTCAGGAGGTGGTCAAGATTCTGACCGGCCGAGGCAGGTTACTGCGCGGTCGGCTGCTGGTCGTCGATATGGAGTCTGCTACCTCTCAGATCCTGGAGTTGGGCTGATGCGGCCCGGCGTTCATCCAGGTGCCTCGCACTGACGGCAAGTGCAAGGC
>CAYQZG010000112.1:0-13090 GCA_964421785.1 uncultured Anaerolineales bacterium | reverse complement strand
CCGCGCAGCTCATGATAGCACATCCCAAGTGAGGCGCAACAGTCAGTATGACGCACAAGACAAACCCGATACACGGGGCTTTCTCTTGAACGCGGCCTAGTACAAGGTCAGGTGCGCGTCCTGTGAGGGCGGGCATCCGGGAATCAACGGCAGGCCGTAGGCCTCGGCCAGCCCTCGCGCACAGTCCCCGTAGCAGATCACTCGTCCGCGCGCCGCCGGTGGGATCTCAGCGACGTCGCCCATGATGAGATCGGTCCGACGAAGGATGCAGCTCCACGTGCCGCGTAGCATATGCTTCGGGGAGCGCCAGAAGGCGGCGGCGCCATCTTGCATGCTCTGCAGACAGCGCGAGCAGGTGCTGGGCGCCGGGTGGATGTGGAGATTGGCGATCCGGGCTATCTGGGGTGCCGCGAAGGACAACCGCAGTTCTTCGATAGCACGGCCCACGGTTCGGTACGCCACGCGATCCAGATGGCGCACCCGATCTAGGCTCACCGAGATCAGGTCGCAGCAGGCGACATCGACGGCCCGCATGTCCCGTCCGGCGACGATCAGACCGGCGGATCGTGGACGCCCCAACGTGGGGCCAGCGCCCTCCAGGCCGATGATGCCATCAACGATATTGAGAGCGGGTTGCACCGCATCGGTCAGCGCGCGAATGGCCCGATGCAGGCCCAGATCGCGGTGAAAGCGAATCTTGTCGGCGTCCGTCAGCAGCCCCTTCTGGTTCTTGCAGGCCACCGTGACCCCTGTGAGGAGATGGGTCTTCAGCTTGGGCACGTTGACGTATTCGTGGGTCCGCAGCAGGGTTGGCAAACGCAGCGTGCCGAAGGCCCAGTCGACCTCGAACCGCTCTGCCTCCTCCAGGTTCACCAACCGCGCGCCATGGCGATGCGCCAGCGCAGTGACGCCCGTCCTCTCCAGGATCCGCCCGGTATCGCAAGCGGCGAGGGATCCCTCAGCGATGGTGATCTCGTAGTCTGAGAAGACCCGCAGAAGAGCCTCTATGAAGCGAATATCGGTGATCGCGGCCTTCGGTGTCCCACCGAGGGGCAGCCAGCGGGGCGTGGTCAGGACATTGGGCTTCAGCAGGATCTTTCTTCGCTGGGGCTGATAGTCCAGCAAGCGCAGCGCCTCGCGAATCCGGGCCTCCGCGTTCTGATAGCTGGCCGGCAAGAGTGCGACCGGAACTGCACCCTCGTCACCTCGCTCTTTCTCCCTCGGTCGTCGTGTCGCATGACCCATGCCGATCATCTCATCATCGCCGATACAGCCTGGTTGCATCACCACTCGCCTGCCCCGGAACGATTCTCTCCACAATGTCGCCAATACTGGTGAAGATCTCATTCGGCGCACACGCCCTAAGCGCCTCGACGGTGTTGTAGCCCCAGGAGACAGCGCCGGACGCCACGTTTGCCTCCCGAGCCGCCTCTATGTCCCGCACCTCGTCACCGATGTAGATCGCCCTGCTGCGCGAAACGCCGCATCTGCCCAGAACGCCCCGGAGCCTGGCGGCCTTCCCAAAGATGGACACACCACAGGAGAACGTATCGATCAGCGCCACGTTATCCGGGCCAAGGATGCGATGGACGTTCTGATGGGAGTTGGAGCTGACCACGGCCAGCATCACCCCCTCCCGCGACAGCGTCTGTAGCAGCACATCGACACCCTCAAATAGAGAAATCCTGTCAATATCTTGGGCCAACAGCGTCCTCAGGTAGTACGCGATGAGGGGAACCTTCCACAGCGGCACGCCCAGAACCTCAAGTAGTCTTCTGGGCGCGTAGCCCCTTAGCGTCTCGTGGTCGCGTTCCTCCACGCGCTTGAACCCATATCGATCGGCGACGTGATTCACGACGCCCGCAAACCAGGTTACGGTGTCGGCCAGCGTGCCGTCGAAATCAAAGATCGCAAGATGGTAGCTCATCGTCCTATCAGAAATGCTCCCCAGCCTCCGCCAGTTTACGCAAGTCGTCGAGCACGTCCCGGAAGCCCTCCGCCGTCATACCCCGCGGGCGCACGCGCAGCCATACCCTCCCCGGCTGCACGTAGATCTCCCGGAGCTCAGCTCCCCGGTCGGCCAACAGACGCGTCAACGCCGTGCTGAACCCCGGGTTGGCGAGCAGGCGACGAGCGCTCTTGCCGTCCTCCGCGACCACGCATAGATCCTCCAATCCCAACCCAACCGTGTCCATGGAGGCACAGTCCGTGCAGCCCAGCCGTGGCCTCTGCCGGCCGACCGCCATTCGCACCCTCAGGTCCGCAGCGATGATGACGTTGAGTAGGGCCGGGGCGATTCCATGAGCTGGCAGGAACGTGACCTCAATGGCTCGTCCTTCTATCATACCACGATAGCATCTGCCAACCAGCATGTGAGGCTCGGAGGTAAACCCTTCCGGCGTGAGGACGGGGTCGAGAACGGAAGCCGCCCGCCGAACCCAGAAGACCAAGTAGACGGTCAGCCCAACGAGATAGCCCAGCCCCAGCACGCCGGTCAGCACGGCAGAGAGTTGATTGCGCGCCCCACTCATCGCGGGAGGGAAGAGAGGTGGAAGGGGGATCCACAGAGTCGCCAGCGCACAGACGCAGAGGATGAGAGGGGGAGCCAAGAGGAGAAGGAAGAGGTGTAGGTACGGGCGAGTGAGACGTGGCGTCGGAGCGCTCATCCGTTCCCCGCCGACTGACCGGCGACCCAACCCGTGGAGAAGGCCGCCTGTAGATTGTAACCCCCGGTATCAGCGTCGACGTCCAGCACCTCGCCGGCGAAATAGAGCCCATCGATGAGGCGTGAGGCCATCGTATGCGGGTCGACCTGTGCTGTGTCCACGCCCCCGGCGGTGACAATGGCCTCCTTGAGCGGTCGGTGGTTCGTCACCTCCAAGCGAAAGTCCTTCAGCCAGATGCGCAGTCGCTTTCTCTCCTCCGCTGTGATCCGATGCGCCGGCTTGTGCGCCGGCATGCGCGTTAGATCGCAGCATACCGGGACCAAGCTGCTGGGCAGCAACTCCTTGAGCATGTTCTGAACGTGACGTTTCGGGCTCGCGTCGATGTCGCGCAGGATACGAGCATCCAGGGTGGGATGATCGAGGGCGGGCTTGAGATCGATGGCGAGCGCCACCCGCTGCCCCTCCCGGAGCGCGTCCACGACCTCTCGACTCAGGGTCAGGATGATGGGGCCAGAGACGCCAAATCCCGTGAAGAGCATCTCTCCGAACGCCTCGTTCGTCTTGCTCCCGCCAATCCAGACCGAGACGCTTACGTTACGCAGGCTCAGCCCCTCAAGCCGCGAAGCGACGTCTCCGGCTGTCTCCAACGGAACGAGCGCCGGGCGGATGGGCAGAATGGTGTGGCCTACGGACCGGGCCAGCCGATAGCCATCCCCCGACGAGCCGGTGGCGGGATAGGAAGCCCCGCCAGTGGCGACGATCACCGCATCGGCGCGGTAGACACGCCCGTCGGCGACCCGGACGCCGGTCATACGCCCTTCCTCAACCATCAATTGCTCCACGGCCGACTGCGTACGCAGCGTCACCCCCTGCTCACGAATCCAGCTGATCAGGGCGTCGACCACGTCACGGGCATCCTCACTGACCGGGAAGACCCGGCCGCCACGCTGGACTTCGGTGGGTACGCCCCGCTCTGCGAAGAAGGCTCGCAGGTCATCCTTGGAGAAGCTGTAGAGCGCCGGACGAACGAAGTATCCACCGGCCGGGAAGTGCTTGATCGCCTCAGGAATCGTATCGACGTTGGTGAGATTGCACCGTCCCTGGCCCGTGATGCGCAGTTTGACGCCTGGACGGTCCATCTTCTCCAGAAGAATCGCTTCGGCGCCCTGGGCAGCACTCTGCCCGGCGGCCATCAGACCGGCCGGGCCGGCCCCGACGACGATCACCTGACGTCTTGACATCGACCTGTTCCGGAGACCAGACCCCCAGTCCTACGCCCAAGCCCGCGCAGGCTACGCATTCCCTCCAGCCTGCTCTCGATAAACCTCAATGAAGCGGCGACCTTGCTCGTCCTTGCCCAGAATCACGTCCACGCCCATGATGAATCGACGATCCTGGCCAACGTCTACGATGGGACAGTTGACGCCGTTCTGGATAGCCATCGCTATGAAGGCCCGATCGAGCTTCTCTCGCTCCGGCAGGCCGAAGGAGACGTTGCGGGGTCCCAGGGTCATGTTGACGCTCAGTTCGTCCCGGGCCCTGCGGGTCGCTTCCAGTATGGCCTCGGCCGAGAGACAGTTGAGCTAACGACATCGTCCATCGCGGCACGACCTTCGACGTCAGGTGCTCCGTTGGAATAATACTTGTCAGCTGCCTCCGAGCAAGGAGCCAACCGCCCCTATGCCAATGGCCCCCACACCTAGCACGGCAGTGATGATGGCTGTGATAATCAAGATGATTACCCATCCAATGACAACGGTGATGAGCGTCTTCGTCGTGTCAAGATCCAACGCCTCCCGCACGCCGATGAAGCCCGCAATTAGAGCCCAGATGCCGCCTGCCAGAGCGATGAGCCAGCCCAAGCAAGGGATGAAGCTCAAGATGCTTAGGGCCCGCGGTCCACTGGCATAGCCCAGCACGCGCAGCAGCTCGCCGGGATCTGCTGTGGCATCGAAGAGCTGGACGCCTACGAAGTACGTGACGTAGGCCCAGATATAGTAAGTCACCACCCCCATCACCAGGGCCACAATGAGGGCCAACAGAGCGGATCCGAAGCCGCCGCTGATAATCCCCCCGATGAAGCTGCCAATGCTGCCGAGCAGCGACACGAGGATCACGACCATCAACGCCTCTTGGGTCAGACTGGTGTCCGCCTCCACCTCGTTGAAGAAGTCGACATCGAGCATCGCTGCACGGATGACACGGTTGATCATTGTATCCATTCTTGCGCCTCCTTTATGTTACGTATAGTGTCCCATGGCTCTGCGTAGCCTGCAAGGATAAGGGGTGCCAAAGATCGTGCCAACTACCAGTTTACACCAAGCCTCTCTTTCTTGCAACTATACCAGAGCCTGGGAAAGATATCTGATTGCGCTTATGGTGACAATCAGGTACAATGCGACGCAACAGTTTGAACGGCACGCAAGGGGGATGATCATGACGCAGATCGACTGTAGAGCCGAGGCCGAGGCGCTTCGCGAGCAACTCGTCTCTTGGCGCAGGGATTTCCACAAGCATCCCGAACTGGCTCTCCAAGAACACCGCTCAGCCGGCATCATCGCCGAGAAGCTGCACGACCTTGGCTACGAGGTCGAGGCCGGCGTGGCCGAAACCGGGGTCGTGGCACTGTTGAGGGGCCATGAGGCCGGTCCCGTGGTGATGGCTCGTTTCGACATGGATGCTCTCCCTATTCTCGAGGAAAACGAGACCGAGTACGTCTCACAGAATCGGGGGCTCATGCACGCTTGCGGTCACGACGGTCACATGGCGATCGGGCTGGGCGTGGCAACGCTGATGGCCCGGCATCGAGACGACCTGGCGGGCACCCTCAAACTCGTCTTCCAGCCAGGCGAGGAAGGAGGCGATGGCGCCAAGATTATGGTGAGCGAGGGCGTGCTAGAGAATCCTCGCCCCGACGTCGTGCTGGTCGCCCACCTCTGGAACGAGAAGCCGTTGGGCACCATAGATGTCACATCGGGCGCGGTCATGGCAGCGGCCGAGAAGTGGGTCTGTACCGTCAAGGGCAAGGGCGGGCATGGCGCGCTCCCGCACCAGGCAGTGGATCCGATCGTCGCCGCCTCACATATTGTCACCGCGCTCCAATCCGTAATCAGCCGCAACGTCAGCCCCCTGGAGACGGCGGTGGTAACTGTCGGGTCGTTCCAGGGTGGTGACGCCTTCAACGTCATCCCCGATCGCGTTAACCTGAGCGGGACGATCCGCACCTACGATTCTGACGTGCGAGAGAAGGTACTGCGCCGCGTGCGAGAGGTCGTGGAGAACGTTGCCACAGCCTGCGGAGCGTCGGCCGACCTGCAGATCACTCATCTGACGCCCGCGGTCGTCAACGACCCGGAGGTCGTCGAGGTGGTGCGCGAGGCAGCGAAGAGCGTCGTCGAGCCCCGAAACGTCGAGTCGGGAGAGCGGACCATGGGAAGCGAGGACGCTGCCTATTTCACCCAGGAGGTCCCCGGCTGCTACCTCTTTGTTGGCTCCGCCAACCCTGATCGAGGCCTGGACGCGCCCCACCACAACCCCCATTTCGACTTCGACGAAGACGCGCTTCCCATTGGCATGGCCGTGATGACAGAAGCCATTATGCGCTATCTATGAGTCGGGACAATGGCGGGATGTCTCTGACGCGCGCGGGTCCTCTCCAATGGCGCGGCGGCACGGGGTGGTTGGTCCTGGCCGGCGGGGGTTCATGGCGCGACAACGAGACAGGCGATGTGGACGCCGCTGCCATGGGTTGGGCTGACCTTAATCGACCCATAGCCTTGTTGCCGACGGCCGGTCGCTCGACGATGGAAGCCGAAGCGCTGCTCGACTATTACGTCGATTTGGGTGGACCGAACGGCTATGTTGTGCCCATCTTTGACGCTGTCGGCGCCCAGCTGCCCGAGAATTGCCGGCTTCTCGAGGAGGCGGGTCTGATCTACATCAGTGACGGGCCGGAGACGGTGACGCTCGTCCGAGCGTTGCGCGAGAGTCCCGCCATGGAAGCCTTGGGCCGGGCTTTTGAACGCGGGGCGGTGGTTGTGGGCGTGGGGGCTGGAGCTGCCGCGCTGGGTGACTGGGTTGTTGACCCACAGCCCAGTGTGAGCGAAGCAACGCGCGCCGAGCCGGGGTGGGGCTGGGTGAACAACGTCGTCGTCGCCCCCCACTTTGAAGGAACCGAGGTTGCTCATCGGATGCGCGCCCTCCTGAATCTGAAGGCCAACTGTCTTGGCCTCGGCATCCCGGATCAGGTGGGACTAGGCCTGGGGCCATCGGGGGAAGTGGAGAATGTGGGGCCAGGTCAGGTAACAGTCGTGGTTAGCGGCCTGGACGTAGAGGTATGAGCGATGCAGGAGCAGACGACATCCACCTTTCTCGACCTGCTCAAAGGCAAGATCGATATCACACAAGTCCCCTTCAGCGATCGCGGCTCGCGTCTTCTGGTCTATCAGGTACCAGGTCAGAGCCGCTTGCTGATCAAATTGGCAGAGCGTCTGACCGATCTTCAGCCAGGCCTGGACACCTACCGCCATCGCCCACCGTTCATCCATAGCTTCTCCCTTGTAGACGAAGCAGGAGAACAGCTCGACTTCGACGAGGTTGTCACATACCCTCACGCTTTGAGCTTCCAGACGCGGCTCGGCGCTTTCCGCCTGGTGTTCCAAGACGAGCACGTCTTGGCTTTAGGCGTGCCGCCGGAGGTGACCGCTGGCCTTCGCTTCCACGTCTCTCCCCAGTTCTGGGAGGAGACGGAGAGCGGCGGAGTGTTCAAGGCCGTGCGCAATTTGATCTACGCCAGCAACGACCGCTGCGTCCGCAACAAGATCACGCCCAGGGGAGGTGGCTACGTCGTCGACTTCGTGGTCGAGTCTGGCGACGACTGCGCTGTCACCCTCACCATAGGTGGCGGCCTGGATCTACAGCAGGAGGTGTTGCCTTTCTCCACCGTCTATTTGGAAGCAGAGAGACGATGGCGCCGCTGGTTTGCCCGCGTTCCGCAGGTGTCCAAGCAACATCGCTCCACGTACGCCTATGCCTGGTGGGTGATGGCAAACAACCTGATCAGCCCTCAGGGGAGCGTGACGTACGAGGCGATGACACCTTCGAAGATGAACTACGTCGGCCTGTGGCTGTGGGACAGCGCCCTGCACGCCCTGGCTTACCGACACATTGACCCTGAGTTGGCTCGCGACCAGATTCGCGCTATGATCGCCCATCAGCTCTCCGACGGGATGATGCCCGACGCCGTGTACGACGAGGGCGTTGTCGCCGAGATCGACCATCCTATCCGAGCGGAGGTCACCAAGCCGCCGATCCTCGCCTGGGCAGCGCTCAAGCTACACGAGAGCGACCCCAACCTGGACTTCCTCAGGGAGATCTACGTGCCTCTCGTCCGCTGGAATGCCTGGTGGTTCAGCATGAACGACGACGACGTCGACGGTTTGGCCCAGTACAACCATCCCTATTCCTCGGGTCTGGACGACAGCCCACTATGGGACTATGGCATGCCCGTCGAACCACCTGATCTGAACACCTATCTCTGCGTGCAAATGGGATCGCTGGCGATGATCGCAGAGGCGCTGGGCATGGATGCCGAAGCGGCGATGTGGCGACGTCGCGCAGAAGCGATTGTCGAGCGTATGTTGGAGGATTTTTGGGACGAAGAAGCAGGGCTCTTCTGGGCCCTACACAACGAGAGGCCCATACGGGTGGTCACTCCGTTCAATCTATATCCATTGTGGACCGGGCAATTGCCCGCCGAGATATGTGATCGGCTGGTGGACCATCTTACCAATCCCGAGGCGTTCTGGGGTGAACACATCATCCCCACGGTCTCGCGCAGCGACCCGCACTATGATCCTGCGACTATGTGGCGCGGTCCCGTGTGGGTTAACATCAACTACTTCTTCATTGAGGCTCTGCATCAGGTTGGCAGGGATGACCTGGCCCGGACCCTTCGCGATAAGACGTTGCAGCTTGTGATGAGCCATCCCAGTATCTACGAGTACTACAATGCGGAGACCGGCGCGCATCCGGAGGAGGCTGCTGATATCTTCGGTTGGACCGCGGCGGTCTTCATCGACTTGGCGATCCAAGCCGCTGGAGAGGAGGGAAGCGAGGCATGATTGGCGAAGAGCATTTTGCGACCGGTAGAAGCGCCGAGGAGACGCGGCGACGCTGTGCAGAACTGCAGTCGGACTTCTTCGAAGACCGCGCACTGATCATTGCAGCAAATCGGGGGCCGGTGACCTTCGAGCGAGATGAGGATGGCGCGTTGAATTACGAGCGAGGAGAGGGAGGACTGGTCACCGCGTTGCTCGGCATGTGCCGCCACACGGATGCTACATGGATCTCCTGTGCACAAACCGACGCCGACGCGGCGTGGCGATCGGGCACAGTCGAGCTGGGGGAAGACGGCCCAGGCGCGCCCACCATAGAGGTTCAGTTTCTTGCACCAGACCCCTCGGTCTACGACGCGTACTATAGCGTCATCGCCAATCCACTCCTCTGGTTCCTTCAGCACTCCATGTGGGACGTTGTAACGTCGCCCGTCATCGACCGTGCCACGTGGCGCGCCTGGAAAGAGGGGTATGTGGCGGTGAACAAGCGTTTTGCCGAAGCGATCACGCAACAAACCCGGGCCAAGGATCGCCCCACACTCGTCATGCTGCAGGATTACCATTTGTACTTGACGGGCCAATTCCTGCGAAGCGACATGCGCCAAGGGATGGCGTCTATCCCCCAGCTAGGCCCATCCCAGTGTCCAACGCTGCTGCACTTCGTGCACATCCCATGGCCTGGGCCTGAATACTGGTCGATCCTTCCTCCTGAGATGCGGCAGGGGATCCTTGGGGGTCTTTGTGCGGTCGATGTGCTCGGGTTTCAGACCAAGCCCGACGCGCTGAACTTCATTCGCACCTGCGAGACTTTTCTGCCGCGGGCACAGGTGAAGTACGAGCGCAGAAGGATCTGGTACGAAAACCATACCACTTACGTCCGTGACTTCCCGATCTCCATCGACGTGGAATCCCTGCGAGAGTTGGCGAGGTCGGAGGAGGTGGCCAAGTACAGAGCGGAGATCCAAGAGTTCGTGGGAGACCGCCAGCTGATCCTGCGGGTCGACCGTATTGAGCCAAGCAAGAACATCGTCCGAGGTTTCCTGGCCTTCAACGAAATGCTGGACCTCCATCCTGAGTATCACGACAAGGTGAAGCTGGTGGCCCTCCTGGTGCCCTCTCGGCTTGGCGTAGGACAGTACCAGGACTATCTGGATGACCTGATGGCCGCTGCGGGGCAGGTCAACGCCAGACATGGCGACAGCGACTGGGAGCCAATTCGCGTCCTGGTCGGCGACAACTACCCCCGGGCGGTGGCAGCGATGCAGCTCTACGACGTGCTGTTGGTCAACTCCATCGCCGACGGCATGAACCTGGTTGCCAAAGAGGGACCTACGGTGAATGAACGGAGTGGTGTGCTCGTCCTCTCCGAACGTATCGGGGCACGCCAGCAGCTGGAACCCGGCGCTATGGTCATCTCGCCCTGCGACATCTACGCCACGGCCAAGGCCCTCCACCAAGCACTCCAGATAGAGCCGGATAGGCGGCGTGAACGAGCCGAGCGTCTTCGCTGGCTAATCGAGCGTGAGGATATCACCGCCTGGCTCTGCCATCAACTGGAGACAGTCCAGGCGTTGGGCTTGTGCCAGTCGAAGGAAGAGGAGGCATAGGCATTATGGTAACGGCTTCGGCTGTTGGAGACGGGGAAGACATGAGCGAATCTGGGCTTGAGAGCACACGCGGCTCAGGGCTGGGCCGCGCCAAGCTTAACGCAGGCGGGACAGCGATCATGCACTACGCCGCCCCCCCTGTGGTCGGCGGGGTAGAGGGGGTGATCGAGGCACACGTGCGGACGTTCGTACAGGCAGGATACCCCGTAGCGGTGATCGCCGGTCGTGGCGACGGGGACACGCTGCCGGCCGAGGTCGAGTTCATCCAGATTCCGGAGATCGACACCCAACACCCCAAAATCGCCGAGGTTAGCTCATTGCTAAGCGTGGGCAGCGTACCTCCAGCTTTCGACGATATCGTCAACCATCTGGCGGAGACGCTGGCGCCGGCACTGGATCGCTTCGAGAACCTGATCGTGCACAACGTCTTCACCAAACGGTTCAATCTGCCTCTGACTGCCGCTCTCTTCAGACTGCTAGATGAGGCTGTCATCTCCCATTGTATCGCCTGGTGCCACGATATCGGGTGGACCAGCGATCATTCACGTCCGAACCTGCACCCAGGACATCCTTGGGATCTGCTGCGCACCTATCGAGAGGACGTCACCTACGTCGTGGTCTCGGAGCAGAGACGGCAGGCCCTGACAGATCTGTTCAACTCTACGGCTCGCAGCGGGTCTGCAACCCGCGTTGACCCCGAATCTATCCACGTGGTCTACAACGGTGTCGACCCAGTCTCTCTGCTGGGATTGACCGAGGAAGGGCGTGAGCTGATCGACCGGCTGGACCTGCTGGCGAGTGACATCATCCTGTTGATGCCCGTGCGAGTCACCCAGGCGAAGAACGTTGAGCTGGCTTTGCGTGTGATGTCGGCGTTGAAGGCGCACGACGCGGACGCGAAGCTCGTTCTCACAGGGCCGCCGGATCCTCACGATGAGGAGAGTATGGCCTACTTCCGGGATCTGCAGGCATTACGTCGTGAGCTGGGCGTGGAAGACGAGATGCGTTTCGTGTTCGAATCTGGGCCCGATGCGGAAGAGGGGTTCACCATTGACATGACCGTCGTCGCAGATCTGTTCCGCGTGAGCGACATCGTCTTCATGCCCAGCCATCGGGAAGGCTTCGGGATGCCGGTGCTGGAAGCAGGATTGGTGGGGAGACCAGTCGTCTGTACAGACGTGCCGGCGGCGCAAGAGATCGGCGGAGAGGACGTGACGATCATCGATCCCAACGGGGATGCAGAGGGGATAGCCGAGTGGATTCTCTCACTCGTCGAAGAGACGCCAATCCATCGCCTGCGTCGTCGTGTTCGCCAGGGCTACACGTGGAGAGCCCTCTTCAAGCGTGACATTGAGCCGCTGCTCAGAGGAACGAAGCGACCATGACGCTGCACGCCCCCGAGAACGTCAAGGCCCGGATTCGAGAGACGAGACGTCTCCAGCTATTCCTCGACTACGACGGGACGCTGGCGGACTTCGCGCCTACGCCGGAGCACGTTGAACCGGATCCAGAGGTCATCGGACTCGTCAAAGAGCTGGCGGAACACCCTCGCACGCACGTCAAGGTTATCAGCGGCCGACGGCTGAATCACGTCGAGAGGTTGCTGCCGGTACCAGACGTGCTTCTGGCCGGGACCTACGGCATTGAATTACGATTACCGGATGGGAAACGGGTCCATCGAGTCCGCTACGACAAGATACGTCCGGTGCTGGAGGCAATCAAACCCCCGTGGGAGCGTTTGATCATCGATCGAGACGGTTTCTTCCTGGAGGACAAGGATTGGGCGTTGGCCATCCATGCTCGCTACGCCGCTGACGATGAAGCAGAAGAGGTTCTGGAAGAAGCGCGAGAGATAGCAAGGTCTTCAATCCAGGAGGCGGTCAACTCCGACTCATTCCGCATCCTCGGCGGCCACAAGTTCTTGGAGGTCGGTCCGGTGCTAGCGCACAAGGGGAGGACAGTTCAACATCTGCTTGACCGCTATCCCTGGCCCGATGCGCTCGCCCTTTACATAGGCGACGATGACAAGGACGAGGAAGCGTTCGGGGTGATCCACGCCCACGGCGGCCTGGCGATCAAGGTGTGTGATAAGCCGCGCGACACTGAAGCAGATGGATGGCTGGAATCGCCAGAGGAGGCGCGGCGGTGGTTGGCGACTCTGCTCCTCCGCCTCAGCGACAGAGAGCGCTCAACGTTGGATGAATAGACCCCCAGCGGGCGCAAGCTCTGATAGCCCCAAAGTCCTATTGTGTTCCGCTGTGCATCTTGGGTAGGATAATACTCACTGCGCCACGACTGATTCGGTCGTGCACGGCCAAACGGAGATCTCTTTGATGAGGTCCAACGGGGCACATCAAGGGAAAAAGATCGAGAAGAACTAAGATTGTTATGAGGTGGGGACGCTTGCGGCAGACTCTGGGTGTCGTTCTTCTCGTGTCCTGGCTGTTTGCCATCCTTGCTGTTTTCTACGTCGTGCAGAAGCCCTTCACGCTGGAGACGGCAAGGGCCGTGGCGCGATCCGCGCTGGATATCGCGACTGCAGCGCTGGTGACGGTCCTAGGGGCAGCCCTGGGGCAGCGAATCCTCATCTGGCTAGGACTGGATGACCTGAGCCTGGACGATCTCGTCTGGCTGGCGCCAGGGTTGGGCCTGGGAGCCCTGGGGCTGTTGAACCTCGCACTGGGACTGGCAGGAGGCTGGC
>CAYQZG010000111.1:0-13101 GCA_964421785.1 uncultured Anaerolineales bacterium | reverse complement strand
TCTGCGAGTTGATCTTGGGGTCGCCATCCTCAGGCTTCACCCACTCATAGCTGCCGTCGGGCAGCATACGGCGGGCCTTCACGTTGTCCTTCAGGTGGACTTTCAGAATCTGATCGCGCAAAGCGGTTTTCAGAGCGGGATCCTCCACCGGGAACAGTGTCTCGACGCGGCGATAGAGGTTGCGCGGCATCAGGTCGGCGCTGCCGGTCAGAATCTCCTCGTCGCCGCCGTTGCGGAAGTAGTAGATGCGGGCGTGCTCGAGGAAACGCCCCACGATGGAGGTCACCTCGATGTTCTCGCTCACGCCCGGCACGCCCGGACGCAGGCAGCAGATGCCTCGCGGCTGCAGATCGATCTTCACCCCGGCCTGCGAAGCACGGTACAGGGCTCGTATGCAGTACTTGTCCACCAGGGAGTTCATCTTGAGAGCGATGTAACCATCCCCGTTCTTCTCGTGCTGCTCGATCTCGCGGTCGATGCGGGCGATGATCTGTTCCTGCATCTTTCCGGGCGCGACCAACAGCTTACGGTACTCGTCTTTACGAGAATAGCCGGTCAGAGCGTTGAACAGGTCGGAGAGATCGGCACCCATATCGGGGTCGCAGGTGAAATAGCCCAGGTCGGCGTAGAAGCGGGCGGTCACGTCGTTGTAGTTGCCCGTGGCCATGTGGACGTAGCGCCGGATGCCCTCGCGCTCGTGGCGCACCACCAGACATATCTTGGCGTGCGTCTTCAGGCCCACCAGACCGTAGACCACGTGGACGCCCGCTTCCTCCAACGATCGTGCCCAGACGATGTTGTTCTCCTCGTCGAAGCGCGCCTTCAGCTCCACCAGCACGGCGACCTGTTTTCCGTTCTCGCGCGCATCCTCGAGGGCGGCTACGATAGGCGAGTTTGGTCCCACGCGGTACAGCGTCTGCTTGATCGCCAGCACCTCTGGATCCCGTGCGGCCTCGCGGACGAACCTCACCACCGGATCGAAGCTGTCGTAGGGGTGATAGACCAGGATATTATGGCGGCGGATCACGGAGAAGATATTCTCCTCGGTTGACAGCTGCGGCGGTACCGCGGGCTGGAAAGGCCTATCCTTTAGCTCGGGACGGTTGACGTCCATCAACTGCATTACGTCGGTCAGGCCAAGGGGGCCGTCCATCGTGTAGACCTGGTAGGGCGCCAGGCCAAGGTTGCTGATCAGGATATCGCGAATCCGGTCCGGCATGGTCTCGTCGATCTCCAGCCGCACGGCCGAGCCGAAATGGCGCTTCCGAACGCTCTCCTCAATGGCGACCAACAGGTCAGAGGCCTCGTCCTCCTCGATCTCAGGATCGGCGTCTCGCGTGACACGGAAGGGATAGGCAGCAACCACCTCGACGCCAGGGAAGAGCATATCCAGATTGGCAGACACGACCTTCTCCAGCCAGACGAAGTTGTTGGACATCGCCTGCGCCAGGCCAAGGCTTTGATACTCATCGGCCACTTCCTCGCTCGGGATGCGCAGCAAACGGGGGAAGGTGTTGGGCACCTTCAGCCGGGCAAAGCGCCGGCCGTGCTGGGGATCACTGATCACCACCGCCAGGTTGATGCTGAGGTTCGAGATGAGGGGGAATGGGTGTCCCGGATCGAAAGCGAGCGGCGTGAGGGCGGGGAAGATCTCTTCTTTGAAATAGGACCGCATCAGCTTGCATTGCTTGCGCTTGAGGTCCTCGTAACGAAGGATCTGGACGCCCGCCTTGTGGAGCTTTGGCAGCAGGTCCTCATGCCAGCACGCGTACTGTTGGGCCAGTTGTGGCAGCAACTGCCGACGGATGGCGGCCAACTGCTCGGCCGGCGTCATACCGTCGGGCGGCGCCTTCAGCGCTCCGGCGGCCAACTGCCGACGTAGTCCAGAGACGCGGACCATGAAGAACTCGTCCAAGAGGTCGGCGGCAATGGCGAGGAACTTGATCCGCTCCAGCAACGGATGACTTGCATCCAGTGCCTCTTCCAGCACCCGGTTATTGTACCGGAGGAAGCTCAACTCGCGGTTAATGTAGAGACTGGGGTCATCCAGGGCGATAGGATCACTCTTCGCTTTCTTATCCTTCTTCTTTTTCTTGGCCATCCAATGCTCCTTCGACAGCAGCCGGTGCTCAGCAGATAGTAGTGGGGAGCAGAGCATACCGACAGCTCATGCTCCCGCCTACCGCACGCTGACGACCGATTGCCGAGTGGCTATGCACAGTCCACGTCTCCGCCGTATACCTTGGGCACGAAGTTCTGCTCGCTCATCGGAGGCCGTACGTAGCCCGTATCCTCCCGTTCGCGCGGTGGTAGCTCCTCCCGCTCGGGTGTCAGGTCCTTGTAGGGGATCAAGTTCAGCATGTGGGCCATGATGTTCAGTTGGGCGTGCTCCCGACAGTCGGCGTCGATCACGTACCACGGCGCCTCATCGATGTTCGTGTGGGCCATCATGGCGTCCTTGGCCTTAGAGTACTGCACCCAGCGTTTTCGGGCCTCCCGATCGATGGGGGTGAACCGCCATCGTGTCCTTGGGTCCTGCATCCAGGCCTGGAAGCGGCGTTCCTGCTCCTCGGCGCTCACCGAGAGCCAGTATTTGATCAGCGTGAACCCCTCGCGCACCAGCATACGCTCAAACTCGGGGCACTCATTCAGGAAGTGCCGGTATTCCTCCTCGGTGCAGAAATCCATCACCCACTCGACGCCAGCGCGGTTGTACCAGCTGCGATTGAAGAAGACCAGCTCCCCTTTGGCCGGGAAGTGCTTGACGTACCGCTGGAAGTACCACTGTCGACTCTCCCGGTCGCTGGGCTTGCCCAGCGCCACCGACCGAGCCAGACGTGGGTTCAGACGCTGCGTAATGCGCCCGATCACGTTCGTCTTGCCCGCCGCGTCGCGTCCCTCGAACAGGACGATGACCCTTAGACCCTGATCTTTGACCCAGTATTGAAGCTTGATCAACTCCGTCTGGAGCCTGCGGAGCTCATGCTCGTAATACTCCGGCGTGATGATGCCGTTCTCATCGTACATCTCCATGACGCTCTCCTTTTCCACTGCTTCACTCATCGGCTATCTCCCTCAATTGTCGTCGTACGCCGATCCGTAGACCAGGGGGACGTAGTTAAGTCCCTCTCCTGTACGGGGTCGTTGATAGCCTGAGTCCTCTCGCGGTGGGAAATCCACCGGGTCGGGGGTCAGGTCCTGGTAAGGGATCACAGTCAGCAGGTGGGCGATGCAGTTCAGACGGGCGTGTTTCTTGACATTGGCCTGCACGATGTACCAGGGGGCCTCCTCGATATCCGTATAGGCAAGCATCGCGTCCCTAGCCTTGGAGTATTCGTCCCACCGGGCGCGAGATTCCATATCCATTGGGCTCAGCTTCCAGAGCTTGCGGGGATCCTGATTTCGACTCCGGAAACGGCGTTCCTGCTCCTCGGCGCTTATCTCGAACCAATACTTGACCAAGATGATCCCGTCGCGCACCAGCATGCGTTCGAAGACGGGGCATTCGTGCAAGAAGTGGCGGTACTCATCCTGGTTGCAGAAACCCATCACCCACTCCACGCCAGCGCGGTTGTACCAGCTGCGGTCGAACAGCACCATCTCGCCCTCGGCCGGGAGATGCTCGATGTACCGTTGGAAGTACCACTGTCGCTGCTCCCGGTCGCTTGGTTTGGGCAACGCCACGACGCGGACCATCCTGGGGTTCAGGCGGCGCATGATGCGTCTGATCGTTCCCCCCTTGCCGGCGGCGTCACGCCCCTCGAAGACCACGATCACCCGCAAGCCCTCATCCCTGATCCAGTACTGCAGCTTGACTAGCTCGCCCTGGAGTTTCGCTATTTCATCTTCATAGAAGCTGTTCTTTATCTTCCCGCTCTTCTTGTACTTTTTTCCCATCGAAAACCTCCGTGTCTCTACACTTCAGGCCGTACGGTCGCTCGTGCAGGTGGGTTCACGGCTTCTCTCATAAGCTGCTTTGCTCGGCACCCCCTCTCGACACATCTACAGCGGTGCCAGTATCACTGCCACCGTCTGCTTGAACTCGGCGCTTTGGAAGTACGCCCAAACGTCGGGAAACGTGCTCAACAACCGCTGAAGCTCGGCCTGCTTATCCGCCATATAGATCGCCACCCCAGGCGCGACGATGGGCTCCTTGGGCCTAGCGCCCTTTGCCTTCTTGCCCTTGGCGTGCCCCCACGTGCCCCAGGTCAGGAAGTCACGCAGTAGCTCGCTGGCCACCACCGCGTCCTGCAGATCTCCCAGGTGATCCTGTAGCCTCTTCATCTGCTTGATCAGGTCGCCGGTCTGAGGTGCCAGCACCTCCTCGAAGAACTCCAATGTATACCGCAGACGCTTGCCTGCGATGCGCAGCCGGTGCAGCCGTTTCAATGAGATATCGGGCTTGGTCACCCACTCATCGTAAGCCAGCACCCCTGCCATACGCTCGTAGACCTCCATCGGCACGACTTGACGTAGCCGATGGGGTACTGCCTCACCCTTCTTCGTCAGCGCGGGTAGCCCCCAGCCATCAGGTTTTCGCATAAGCTCGGCAGAGCGCTCCTTAAACGCGATGTAGCGGTCGCCGTCCAGGTAGGCCAGCAAGTCCTCTCGCGCCTGCTCACGTTCTGCCTCCCAGGCCTCGCGGAGCGGTATCAGATCGCCCTGCCTCTCCGGTGGCAGCTCGTCGAGGTAGCGTCGTGTCTTTTCCCAGAAGACATCCAGATCCCGCACGCTGCCAAGCTTGCTGCAGGTACGCTCGGCACCCTTGCGGATGGGCTTCAGATGTTTCTTGTCCAGATAGTCGCCAAACACGCGGAAGGCGGCCCGCATGCGGCGGGTGGCGACGCGCATGTCGTGCAGTTCCTCAATGTCCTCGCCCGCGCGGGTGCCCGGCTCATGGTAGAGCACATGTTGGAAGTGGAAGGTGAGAATCTTGCGTGCCGCCTGGTCCATCGTATCATCCGCGGATAGGTCCGGATGCTCAGGCAGTTCCTCGGGCATCAGATCGATGGTTGCCTCAGCCGCTTGCTCTCGCTCGGTGTTGGGCATCAGATCCGGCTCCACGTGCGCCGGCCTGAACCGCAGCTCCGTCCCGAACAGAAGCTGCCACAGGTCGCTCTTCTCCTGGGCTCGGGCGGCGTCTATGGTGGCGTAGGGGCCCGTCACCTCGATATCGACCAGGCGACCTGCCTGTGCGACCAGACCCAGCTCGCTGCTCTGGGTCTGGGAATAGTCCAACCCATCCGCCAATCGGATCAGGGCGGACAGGGCCAAAGCCTCCTCTTGAGCGGGTCTCGGCAGCTCGGCGAAGGCATCCTTGGACACCTTCTTGTCCAGCTTCTTGGACGTCAGACGTTTGCGGTGCAGATAGGTCGTCAGCGCCACCATCAGACGTTCCTCTTCATCCAGCTCTTGCGGGGGATACGTGAGAAGGATGTCGCGGCCCGCGGTGTGATGACGGTCGGGATCCGAGGCCAAACCGATGTTATGCACCATCGCCGCGATCTCCAGGAGGGGGCGGCGCTCCGGCGGCAGGTTGTGGAAGGCGCCAAGGTGATCAAACAACGCCAACGCATGATCGGCCACGCTGCGCGCGTGATCCCGATCCACGAGATAACGCTTGAACAGTGCCTTGAGCGGTTGAGGCTCAGGAGATGGTGGGGCTGCCTCCTCTCGCTCAGCTTCGTCGAGCTGCGGGCTTGGTACCTGGGGTAGAATGGCCGCCGGGGTCAACTGAATCTCCTGAAGGACACGATCGGGGAAGCTTCCCAATCGCTTCTGCCTGAAGGACTTGAGCCAGCGCCTTATGGTCCGCGTGGTTCTGTCGGCCCGCTGAGCAGCCTCGTCGTGCGGAACTCCCTCGTCGAGCAGCAGCAGACCTCGTGCTCTCCGACCATAGAGGTCACTGCGCTTTGAGAGCTGAACGCAGATCGCCCGTTCCTGCACGGTTAGCAGATCGCCCCCCGGCTCTTCTTCATCGAGGAAGGCCAGCGCCCGCTCAAACTTCGAGCTGGGCTCCGGCACCAGGTTCCACTCGTCCTGCAGGTAGGCAACGATCTCCCCCATGTCGCTGCCCGTCCCCTGTGGGGCCAGCTCGACCTCCAGCTCGAAATGGCTCTTCCTTTTCCCTTTAGCGACGATGCGCACGTTGTCCAGGCTGAGCTGTGCCACCAGCAGCTCACCATGACGCATACGCCGGAAAACCCTCGTCTGTCGCAGATCAAAAAGAGGGATCAATGGGGCGCCATTCGTCACCTCTAGCACAAGATCGCGCACGGGACTCTCGGGCCAATCTTGCGGGGGCTCGTAGCTGGAAAGGGAGATCTCCAGTTCCTTTCGGCGGTGGATGGCACCCTCTGCTCTGCCCAGCCCCTTGAGGGTGATCAACGTCTCCAATTCGGTCTCTCTGCAGCGGCAGGCGTAGCCGCTGGCCAGGATCCTGCGTTCGTCGGTGTCCAGATAGATATCGTGAACCTGCTGAACCTGGTGCGCGGAGAGAGAGAAGCCGGCGACGTGATTGACGGCCTGCAACCGCTGAAAGGTTGCGACGTCCGGGACAGCGAACTTCGCTTCGATCTCCATGTCCCCTCCTCACGAACTGGTTTCAACTTAAAGGGGGTAGTTAAAGTTTTCTAATCTGCTCTTAACGCACTCTTAACACGCTCTTAATATCTCCATATCATACTATGCAGTCATTAATTCTGCAAGTCAGTTTGTGTGCGAAAGGACGTTAGGGTTATCAGCGGGCTGGAATGCGAGCGTACGACTGATCAATCTCTCTCGCCAGACATCGCATCGATCTTGGCATAGACTTCCGCTCGCTCGATCGTATCCGGCAGCGGGCCGACGGTGGTCAGCTTTCGTTCAACGATCTCGCGGGCGAATAGGACACAACGCTTGAGCGAATGCCCGTCCAGCAACGCCGTCAAGAAACCGGCCCAAAAGGAATCACCGGCCCCGGTGGCGTCGACCACCTCAACCTTGTGTGCCGGGACGTACGTCGTCTCTCCCTCCTCGGAGAACAGGATGCCCTCACTCCCCATGGTCAACACCACGATCGGCGGCCCCATCTCATGGAACAACTTGATGTACGTCTCCGGCCCCTCCCCCTCCCCAAAGAGGCGCTTGGCGTCATCCAGCGAGGGCTTGGTGATGGTGGTGTAGCCGAGCATCCGCTCCAGGACGTCCTTGGCCTCGCGGTAGTTGGGCCAGATCCGGCGGCTGTAGTTCGGATCGAGGGAGATGATCTTGCCGTGTGTTTCAGCTAACTGGAACGCCTTCTCCACGGCCGAGCGACAGGGTTCCCAAGAGAGGGCGAAGGTCGACGCGTGGATCACCTTGGCCCGCCGGATCGCCTCCTCGCTCACCTCAGTGGGCTGTAGCTTGTAGTCCCCGGCCCGGAAGGCCTCGAAATCCGGCGTCCCTTCCGTGCGAGAGACGAATATCACCGTCGTGTGGACGAGATGGTCCATCACCATATAGTCCGTGATCACACCGGCGCGCTGCAACTCCGCCTTGAGAAACTGACCGAAGTTCCCGATGCCCGTTTTGGAGATGACAGCAGAGGTGCCACCCAGCTTCGCGATGTTCACGGCGATGTTAGCAGGGGATCCGCCCTGGTACTTACGGAACGTGTATGCCTCCCGAAGCGACTCCGTTTCCTCCTCAGAGATCAAGTCAACCAGTGTCTCGCCAACGGCGAGAAGGTCCAGATCGCCTTCTGGGATGTCCATAGAGCTCTCCTTCATTGTGTCGCAGGCGAATGACTCGAGGACCAGCGCGAGCTATGCCTCGGAGATGAAATAGAGCCCTTTCAGCTCATCCAGGGTCACGTCGTTCTCCGCTCTTGCATCGCAGAAGTATGGATGGATGGGCAGCAACTCCTCAGGACGGCGCGCCTCGGGTGCAGCAATGATGTCCTCGATGAGCATCAGATAGTTCTCCGCCGTCCGCTCCCAGGTGTAGCGATCGAGCACGCGCCGCCGACCGCGTCGGGCGAACGTCTCCCACGTATCCGCATCCCCCAGCACGCGCTCCAGGCCCCGTGCGATGTCCCCCGGATCGGCGGGGTCGACCAGCATACCGTACTCGGTATCCCCTTCGCGCAGGCTCTCGCTGGGGCCACCATTCTGGGTCACGACCACCGGCAGGCCCGCCGCGGCGGCCTCCAGGGGAGCCAGGCCGAAGGGCTCATAATGAGCCGTCAACGCGAAGACCGAGCCCCGCTCCGCAAAGAGGCGGTAGCAGGCTGCCAACGCCGGCTGTCCCTGCAGGCCGAAGGCGCTGATCTTGCCCCACAGCCCACGGGCCTCCACCACCTTTCGAATCTCCGCCAGCACCTCGCGCTCGTCTGGGCTAGCCTCACAATCATCACGAAGCGGATCATCCAGCGCGCCGGTGATGAAGACCAGGTTGGCCTCTTCTTGAAGAGCCTCGCTGTGGGCGAAGGCCCGCACTAGACCCACGTGGTTCTTCTTATGGTCGAGTCTGCTGGAGGCCACGATAGCGGGCAGCGAACGCCGTCCCTCGTCGACATCCCGCGCCAGCCGCGCCCGTACGTGCTCGCGAGTGGCCTCCTCGTTGGTGGAGCGAGCGTCGGCGCCGAAGATGTCGAGATTGACCCCGGGGGGGATGACCTCAAAGCGGCGATCATCCCGGACATCGACGGCACCCCGGTAGGCACGATGGCTGTACTGCTCGAAGCGCTCCTGTTCCGTGCTGGTGACGTTGACGGCCGAGCGGTTCATGCTCAGTCGCTCGGCGACGATGCGGCGCGCGAAGTGGAAGTGATCGTCCATGTCCTCCAGATTCTCGGGCGTGACGTCCAGCTTGTCCATCTTCTGGGCGCCAAGGGAATGCCCAGTGAACGTGAAGGGGATGCCTGTATCCTCCTCGACGAGGACGCCACAGAGCCCCCCATCACCATAGTGGGTGGTAAAAGCATCGGGCAGATCCTCCTCCTCGTCATTATCATCGTAGAAGTCGAGGATAGTCGGCACCCAGTCCCGCACCAGATGGGGCCAGAGAAGCTCCTTGCGCAGAAATGCGTCGGGGCCGGCCGGCAGCCGTATGATGCGCACGTTAGGCGCGTCGGGATAGGCATCGAAAGGCTCAGAGAACTCGGGCCAATCGGGGTCGATGATCTGACGCGTGAGGATGTCGACCCGGTGCCCCATCTCGCCCATCGCCAGCGCCACGGACTTGACGTAGACCAACTGGCCCCCGAAGTCAGGATGCTCGGTCCAGTAACTGTCATTGGGGTCGAAGTTGCCCTGGGGGTTCAGGAATCCGATGTGCATGTCACCCTCCTCAACATATTACCTCTCGCAGGCGGGCCGCCGCCCGCTCCGGAAGCTCCTGACAGACGAACAGGCCCAGGTGCTCCACGCCGCCGATCTCCTGGGTGTAGGGCAGGAACTCGACGTAGAGTCCAGCGCCCGGGCCGTTGTTGGTGATCACGTTGTAGGCGATCTCTCGGCCCATGCGGGGCATGATCTCGCGAATGGCCCGGATGCCATCGTGCCAACCGTCGGCGATAGCTTCTAGCTCCTCGTCGTTAAGCTGATGCAGGTACGCCTTGCTCACGTCCTTCAAGAGCAGCATCATGTCATAGGGGCGCCGCATGAAACTGGGGACCTCCAACACGGCCGGGCCGTAGTCCTTGATCATCAGCTCGGTCGGCGTCTCGCGCAGCATGTAGGCAGAGAACGTCTCACCGTGCTGGCGCTCAAAGCGCGCGTTGTCGCGGAAATGACGCGGCATCATGGCGGGCGCCTGGCTGAACGCGATCTGCTGGTGACCGTGAATCAGTGACCCACCGACCAGGTGACCGTAGTTCTTGATGATGATGACGAAGGCCCCGTGACCGGGATGGCCTTCGCCAGCGGCGGACGGAAGCGGACCCGATCCCGCCAGGAGCGTCCTCTCAAGGGCAGCCAGCCGCTCCATCACGACCACGCGGTCGCCCTGCGGCATGTTGTGCCAGTCCTTGTCGTGCTGCGACGAGGTCCACTGCAGAAAGTGAAGCCCGGAGGCCAACCCTTCATCCTCAAACGGATAGAGAATCGGAAACAGATTCTTGTTGATGAAGGTGAAACCCTCGCTGAGATCCGCCACGTCGATGACGCCGGTGGTGTCGCCCCGGCAGATGACGCAGTCCCGCTCCGGTATCTCGGTGGCCGACGCCGGAACGTTATCGTGGGGTCGCCGACCGCGCGAGGAGTGGTAGAGGATGCGGTCGCCATTGCGCGGATCTACATGGTAGATGCCATCGGGGAGGTAGCCCTCGATCTCCTCTCGGGTCAACTCCGCGAGATCGTGCACAGAGAGCCTCTCCACATTCCCGGCCTGCAGGATCTCGTCAAGCGCTTCACGCTCAAGCTGTCGCGTCAATGTACCTCTCCCAGCTCGGTAGGTCGTAAGCAATACAGAGAAAGCTTGGTGATCGGATCACCTACGCGCTATCCCGCTGCCTAACACTACAACCGCACTTGCCAGAGGAGCGGACTTCCGAAGTCTTGGAGTCCACGCCCAACGCGGTGTAGAGGCGCTCACAGAACGATTCCAGGCCTGTCTAGCATTGTCGTGCAGACTTCGGAAGTCTCTTGCGGAAGATGAGGTTGTAGTACTAACCCGGGAGCTCTTAGGGTAACCGCAGTGCGTTCAGTTCAGGGACAGCGTCATACTCTGGGTCCTTGTGCACAAGCTGCGCCCCCAGCAATAGGGCCAGACTACAGATCCATGCATCTGCCAGGGAAACCTGTCTCATCGCTTTCACCCTTGCGGCCTCGTGGAGCCAAGCCTCCGTTGGGTACTTCTCCTCCACGGGCCAGGCTTTGACCAGATTGAGTGCCCACTGCGTCTTCTGCTTGTCATGGCGACGCAGACTCAGGTACGCGAGTTCCATCAAAGCCATGAAGGGCAAGTAGATCGTTACCTCGCCCGATTGGGCAGTGCCCAGGAGGTTCAAGACCGTCTCTATCCCCTCCTCGTCGTTTAAGATAGTGAAGAGAGCTGACGTGTCCAGGACGTAGCTGCTCATTCAAGTTCTCTCCTGATCCTGCTCACGCTGCCGTTCGCGCCGTCTTTCCCTCAGTAGCTCATCCGTGGTCGGCCCTTGTCCCTCGAATATGCCTATCGAGGCTTGTACAGCGTCAATGGGAATGGGATAGACAACGATCACGTTGCCCTCCATCCGCCACTCTAGCTTCGTCTGCGGCTCGATGCCCATAGCCTCTCGGATCTCCTGTGGGATCACCGTTTGCCCCCGCACTGAGACAGTAGTCTTCATTTCTCCCCCCCCCTCCCCCCGTCACAAGTCATTTCTCCGATAGTAAGTTCATTCTATCACAAACTTGTTGATCTAGCAATAACAAGGGAATAATCACTTATGACTTGTGAATCCCCGGACGGTCTTTCTCCTCTACTCACAAATGCCCCTTGCAGATGGAAAGCGGAGCGTGATCAAAGGTCTCTTGTAAGCTTCACAGCCTCTGAAAAGCTGACCAGACTCACTGGCGCAGGGCCTTCACCCAACTCAAGTTGGTTAGGCTGGATCAGCTAGGGCCCGCGAGATGCGATTGTGGCGTTCAATGATCGGCTCCAAATCGACCGTCAACAACTGCCCGTCCTCCACCACGATCTCACCGTTGACGATCGACAGGTCGACCCGCTGCGGATGACAGAAGACCAGAGGCGCCAGGGGGTCGTGAAGCGCGCCGGCGTAGTCGAGCCGATCCAGCCGCAGTCCGATCACGTCGGCCGCCTTACCCGGCGCAAGCTGGCCGACGTCGTCGCGCCCCAGCACCGCTGCCCCGCCCCGCGTTGCCATCCAGAGCGCCTCCTCGGCGGAAAGCGCCGTCGGAGCTCCTTCGACGCGCTGGAGGAGCAAGGCCATGCGCGCCTCGGCCAGGAGATGGGACGAGTCGTTGCTCGCCGATCCGTCGACGCCCAGCGCCACGCTGGCGCCTGCGTCCAGCAGGGCGCGCACCGGCGCGATGCCCGACCCCAGCCGCATATTCGAGCTGGGGCAGTGGCAGACGCCCGTGCCCGTCTCGGCGAAGAGGGCAACTTCCTCCTCGTTCAAGTGGACGCAGTGGACGTGCCAGACGTCCTCGCCCATCCAGCCCAGGTCCTCGGCGTAGGCCACCGGCCTCCGCCCGAACTGCTCCAGGCAGAACGCTTCCTCGTCCAGCGTCTCCGCCAGGTGGGTGTGGAGCCTCACGCCGTAGGAGCGGGCCAGCGCCGCCGACTCCCGCATCAGGTCCGGCGTGACGGAGAAGGGGGAACAGGGCGCCACCGCGATGCGCACCATCGCGCCGGGCTGCGGGTCGTGGTAGGTCTCGATGGCGCGGCGGGTGTCCTCCAGGATAAAGTCCTCGTCCTCGACCACGCTGTCGGGCGGGAGGCCGCCGTCGCTTTCGCCCAGACTCATGGAGCCGCGGCAGGGCTGGAAGCGGATGCCGATCTCCTGCGCGGCGCGGATCTCGTCGTCGATACGGTAGCCGTTCCCGGGCGGGTAGATGTAGAGGTGATCGGATGCGGTGGTGCAGCCGGAGAGCATCAGCTCGGCCAGGCCCACCAGGGCGCTGGTGTGGATCGCCTCCGGCGTCATGCCCGCCCAGATGTCGTAGAGGATCTTGAGCCACTTGAAGAGCGGCGCGTCCTGGGCACCCGGTACCGCCCGCGTCAGCGTCTGATAGAGGTGGTGATGCGTGTTGATCAACCCCGGCAAGACGATCATGCCGCCGGCGTCGATGACCCGATCGGCGCCCTCAGGCAGGGCGGACGTTGGCCCGACGTGCTCAATAACGTTGTCCCGCACGAACAGGCCGCCGTCGGAGATGCGACGGTTGGCCTCTCCCAGGCCCTCCATCGTCACGAGCACGTCGGCATGCTTCAACAGCAGGGTGGACAAAGCGGACCTCCTTATTATGCTTGGCGAAGGAGAAGCGACACACTCCAAATCAACAACTCAAGGTAGGCAATCAGTTGGGAGGTAAGCCTATCTCTCCGCCTGCGCGGCCTATCGCCTAGAACCTCACGCAGTGTAGCATATCTGAATCGATTTGGCAAAGACCTGTCGCCGGATGGAAGACTGTG
>CAYQZG010000110.1:4281-13470 GCA_964421785.1 uncultured Anaerolineales bacterium | reverse complement strand
TGCGGAGGCCGCTTCGCTACCCTTTTTTGGTGCGGAGGCCGCAGAAATCGCAGGTGACAACTTTCACGAAGCGGTTCTTGATGTTGAGCGGGGCGCCGCATCCCGGGCAGCGCATGCTTTCTGGCATCCGTACTCCTTTGCTGATGAGATCGTCTCTAGGGTAGGCGGATGGAATCCATAGACTGTCCCCGGCGGTTGACCGGGGAAGGGATCGGGTCGAGCGATCACCCGTGGCGCCGTTATATCAGATCGCACGAAGGGCGGCAAGACTGGCCTTCAGGCAGCCCAGGGCAATCGCATTTGCGCTCACAGCCCTCGTCCTCGAGGGCGTCGCAGGCGAGGGAGCAGAGCTGTCGGGGTGATTGACGCCGAAGGACGACGGGCGGAGGCCGCCTACGAGACGGGGTCTAGAAGCCCGCGATGTCCATATGCAACAGCCCTGCAGCTCACGCCACCAACTTGAGTTTATCCTGGATCCTCAGACCTACTTATCCTAACCGATCCCTCGACAGTGCGCCAGTCTTTCCTAAGCGAGACGTGCCTCTAACGCCGGAAGGCCCAGGCGACGGCGCCGGGAAACTCCTCCTCCCACATCACGGGATCGTGACCGCAGATCCGCTCTCGATGGACGTACTCGACGCCGAGGCGGGAGAGCCTGGCTGCCCATTTGGCCGTCGTTCCCTGAAAGGGTTCGAGGGTGCCGGCCAGCAGGTAGTGACGGGGGGCGTCGTCCGCACTCCACTCGGGCGTCCCCCAGCCCTGCGGCCCCTCGCCCAGCGAGAAGGCGATGACAGCGCCATAGCGGTCGGGATGGCGCACGCCCATAGAGACGGCAAAAGCGCCGCCGTTCGAGCAACCAAACACGGCACGTTCCCGGCGCCCGACGGAAGCACCCAAGGTCTGCTGCGCCCACTCCGACACCTCGTCGACGAAGAAGCGCTCGTGCGCTTCAAATCGTTCTGAGTTCTCCCCCAGCAAGTACTCCTGCGCCCGCAGGTCCAGGGCCGGATCGTAGGGTTCTGCTGCACCTCCATACGCGGCGGAATGCACGCCGACCACGATGACCTCGGGCACGCTGCCATCTCGGATTTGGGGGTCCAAGACGGCCGCAAAACGGTCCACCGACTGACCGTCAGCAGCGTAGACCACTGGGCACGGCTGAATTGGATCGTGATCGGGCGGGAGATAGACGGTGAGGGCGCGACGCTCATCCAGATAGGCGCTATCGATGACGTGCCTGATGATCTGACCGCGGAGGACGTCAGCTCTCTCCGGTGCCGGTGGGGCCTGCGTCCCACGCCAGACCCGCATATGTGTGAGTCTCGCCTCGGCTTCGACAGGGCGACCATCCTGATAGGGGATGAAGGTGTAGCTGATCACAGCCTGGGGAAGCTCGTCGATGCGGATGGCCAAGGCCCAGACGTCCGAGTCTGCGACTCGCTGCATGGGCAGCTGAATGCCGCAACAGACGTGAACCGCCTCAGCCTCGCCCTGGTAGAAGAAGGTCAACTCGTCGTCGTCAGTCCAGACCGATGATCCCTCGGCCTCGCGCCGGGCCAGCAATGCCTCTACAGTCCAAGAGCGGTCGATGACCGGGACCGGCGGCCGGGCCGAGAGATCGAGAGCCGAAGGCGTTGGCGTCGCGGTGGGCATATGGGTCGGTGGTGGCGGCGCGCACCCCACCGCCAGCAGGATGAAGAGTATCGCAATGAACTGTCTTCTGTGTCTAGCAACCACCGCGGGTCGACGCAGTCACCTGTCCGCGAATCCTTCAATCGTGGTAGTTCGACTCGCCACGATGCAACAGATCTCTGGGGCGCAAAGCGCGTCGTCTCGCTCCACGTCTCCGGTACGAGGTCGAGCTTGGTCTCCTGGGTGGCGAAGCTGGCCAGTCAACCAACGTGCCAGGGCGAGATGAACACAATGGAGTTCGATCTGTACGGAATGCCCTCTCGTTCAAGGATGCTCGCCAGAACGAGGGCCCGCCCGTAGCACGGCGCTCTTCCCCGACGCAGCACCTCCTCTGGGGTGGCGATGTAGAGGATCACGCCTCACCCGGCATAGTCATTCGCATCGTAGACGATGGGTCGACGGGCGATTTCGCCCAGGCACCTACGTCTCTCTCACCCAGTCCTCGATGGCAGCAGGATCGTCTGGAAGGGTCGCACTAACCTGGGCAACGGCCTCCGGCTCGATGGGCAGATGCACGAAGCGGGTCAGCGTGCGGATGATGTTTGACGGCCTTGGGTAGGCCGCTGCGCTAACGTAGGCCGCTGCGCTAACGTAGGCCGCTGCGCTAACGTAGGCGGCCAGAAACAGGCAGATCAGTAGCCAGCAAGATGCTGGCGCTCCGTCGTCCCGTGCCGTCAGCTTGTCCGGCGCCTCGCCAACCATATCATCTCCGTGCTATCATCTCGCAGCTCCTGTCGGTGGAAATCGCCGTACACCGCCTCGACCGTGAACCCGCACCGGGCCAGGAGGTGCTCCATCTCGAAACGAAAGACGACGTGGAGCCGGATCGCGCCCCTGTCGAGACGGTCCACGACCTGACCATCCGGCCCGAGCTTCTCCCAGACCTTGTGGGAGATGGCCGTCTGCGTGGCGGGCTCATACGACCAAGCCTGCAGCGTGCGGATCGACCTTCCCGTCTTGGGATGGATGAACGGATCGGTCGTCTCAAAGACGCCGCCCCGATCCCCGGTCAGATCGCCGAGCCAGTCTATTTCCGGCTGGTCCAGGTGCACCACGAGCAGCCCATGGGGGACGAGATGCCGTCGGATCGCGCTGAGCGTGGCGACCTGATCATCCGCCTCCAGGATGTTCTGGAATGAGTGTCCAGGGATGATGGCTAGGCCGAAAGCCTCGCCGAGGTCAAACGACCTCATATCACCCTGGATCCAGCGAATGTTGCTTATTCCGCTGCTCTTCTCCCGCGCGACGGCCAGCATGGCGGGAGATAGGTCGAGGCCAACAACATCCACGTCGTCCTGCGCCAGACGAATGGCAATTCGCCCGGTACCACAGGCTATCTCCAGCACAGCCTGGCCCTTGGATTTCGTCTCTGCGGCCAATGCTCGGTAGAAGTCGATCTCTCCGGGCCAGTCAGGGACGACAACATCGTAGGTCTCTGCGTAGAATGCTCGAGCACGTTCAGTTGCGAATTTGGCCATAGACGCTCTCCTGTAGGATGGTCATCACCAAGCACGATGTGGCGTTCTTGAGCTGGAGCAAGCTGGCTGCCTTCTTCTTGCTCGGCTCAGCATGGACGGGACGTGAGACAAGGTCTCGCAGTAGGCGCCTAGGCGGCCCTCCGCCCGGCATCTTCGTGGGGCTGGCGAACCAGGATGCCTGGTATGCCCACCGCCCTGGCGCTGGCAACGTCCGCTCTCATGCTGTCACCGATCATCCAGAACTGGTCTGAGTCGGACAGGGTTTCCACTACGATCTGAAAGGCCCGGGGATGGGGCTTCTCATACCCTGTTTTGGCGGAGTTGAAGACCTGCGCCACGTGCGGCTGCAGACCCAGGTGCCATACGATATCGTCTAGCTCCGGCACGTGGTTCGAGAGGATGACGGCCGAGCCCTGCGGCTCGCCATCGCAGTCGCACGATGTCAGCTCCTCAAGCGTCGGGATGACGTCGTCGAAGAGGCACCACCGTTCGGGATCGGTGTAGATCGCGCGGGCCTCTCTCGCCATAGACCGGGCCTCTGAGCCATCGAATCCGATACCTCCCAGGGCTCGTTCGAAGACGGGGTAGAGACGCTCCCACCACTGCTCGCTGGGAGCGATCTCCACGTGCGCACGCTCAGGCGTGTGCCAGGGGAACCCAGACTGGAGATGGGGCCGGATTTGGTCCTGGGTTATCTCGAGGTCGGGAGCAGCCTGCTGGACGACCTCCAGCAGGGCCGCGCCGAACATGCCTCCCTTTCGGTAACCGAGCGTCCCGTCGAAATCCCAGATCAGTGTTCTCATCGTGTCGGGTGCTCTTCTATGACATCGAGCCGCGATAGCCTGGTCGGTTGCAGCCCGGGTTGGGCTGCCCACAGGCCTACATGGCTTGTACTGCCTGGCTCACGACTGCCACTAGACCTTGCCCAACTAGGTTCAAGACGATGTGAAAGGCTATGCCCAGGTAAATGCTGCGCTTCCGCTGAACAAGATAGACCGCGGGCAGCAGCGCCAGGATCCGTGCGGGATTCTGCCACGGCGTGAAGAAATGATAGACGGAGAACAACACTGTGTTGATTAACGGTGCCCAGGCTTTCAGATAAGACAACCGGGGCAGTAGGTAGCCCCGAAAGTAGAGTTCCTCAACGATTGGCCCGACTATCGCTTGAAGCGGCAGGGACGCGAGCGCGATCAATCCCGTTGCGGGATTTGAGGAGAATGTAGAGGTTTCCAAGGCAGATGGTATCAGCCAGTCTGGCCACCATGCAAGAACGGTCTGCCGGAGATAGGCCTCAATGGGGGGAGAGATCACAGCAAAGCAGAATACAGCCCAGATGAGTAGAAGAGGGACAAGAAGCACGTAATCCCATACGGGGATTGGCTCTCGATAGAGCACGATCCCGGTGAGAGCGAGGCTGCGATGCTTGCGCCACCCCTGGAGGATCAGGCATCCCAGCTCAAAAGGGATGAGAGCCAAGGCAATTCCTAGACTCAGGGCTGCCAAAAGAGCGACAGATGGCAGCCGATTCACTAGGACGCTTGCGCTGACGAAATAGACGACAAAGATGAGCACTCCCGGCGCCAAATGAAGCAGTATGGACTGGTAGACAGAGTGCGCGGGAAGTTGATGGACCTGCCTGTCCGAGAGAAGAGGACAGAGCGACCACTTCCCGTTTGGAAATTCCCCTAGCGTGTCATCTGTGTTCACATTATCTCCTCCCACGATGCCAGGCAGCCCAACCACGGGGGTTCAGCTGCGTAGCGGATCAGCTTGATACAGCCAACGACCTATCAGAAGTCTCCCCGAGCAGCCCGCTACAGGCGTAGCGATACCCGCGTCAGCCGGGGCGATCACCGCAGGGATATCGGCCCGAAGCCCAGCCGTCTTCGTACCCGCTCCGCCGTGATGCGGCACTTCATCACCTCTGAACACCTGATCGGTGACGATCTGGACGCTGTGCCCCGAACCTTGGCGTCCTCGTCCGAGGGCAACGTAGGGCTGCACGTCACCGCGTGAACCGACAGTCGCAATAGAGACGTTGACGGATCTACCCACGTCTGCTGGTTAGCGAACAGTCTGTAAGGATGCTGGTCCGCCAGAACGAGACGTGTGCAAAGCACCTCCATGAACGAGGGCTGGTGTAAGGACAGTATACACCAGCGAGATTCCGAATTCAAGTCCCGTACGCGAACACGGAGCGCTCTGACTGATACTGAAGGGTCTCCTCGTCTCTCCGCCGCTCCACGCTCCTCGACGCCAGGGCCGACTATCTCGGTGTGTAAGGGAGACAGCGTCTAACGCGTGCGCGAAGCGGCAAGGATCAGATTGAGAACGGAGTTGAAAGCGCTGTGGGCCAGAATGGCCGGGACAAAGCTTCTTGTTCGCTGTCGGACGATGCCCAGGGCTATCCCTACTGCGAAGGCGTACGTCACTTGCGCGATCGATGCCGGATGGACCTGGAAGTGGTGGTACTGGAGGTGCATCACGCCGAAGGCCAAGGAGGTGATCCAGATCGTACCTGAGAGGTGGAGCAATACGAGGTCACCGCTCCAGCCGTCGATGAGGTCCCACAGCAGGCCGCGGAACAGAACTTCCTCGCCGATGACGGCGATGGCGACGATATAGAGCATGTCGAATTGGTCGTGTTTGGGGCTGGGGAAGAGAACAGCCAGGCCTGCCAGGACGATCGTCAGGGCTGGAATTGTGACTGTCCAGTTGGATTGACGCGTCCAGTGGATCGATCTCGGTACCGGTCTGTGCGTCTTGACCCATGCATAGGCCGAGTAGGAGGTTAGCACCAGCAGCGTCCAGCAGGACATCCTCGTCACCGGCCGGCCTGCGACAGTGGGAGGCAGGATGGCGCTGAGGATGGAGTAGCCAAATGCTAGCCCTACCACAAGGAGAAAGACTGGTACGAATCTTATGCTCTTCTTCAAAGCTCACTCCCTCTCGGGGAGCCCGCTCTAGTGCGCTTTCACACAACAGACCTTGACATTTTGCTTGCTCCCAGCCCCCGTCTCGGGGGCGACTAACGCGTGTTATCAAGCCTACTCCGGAGCCTACGCCCCCGAGACGGGGGCTCAGAGCTAATGGAGAAGTTCAGGCTAGATGTGTGAAATGGCACTAGAGATCTGTGTCGTCGTGGTCATACGAACAGGTCCTCCGACAAGGTGCCCTCTCGGATTCTGCACAGCCACCATTTGCACGCTGGCCCGCCGTTCACATACTGCTCCACCTCCAGGACGCAGTCATCAAAAGCGGACCAGAGCGATCCATCGAGCGCGGGTCGCAGATCGGGGATCGGGACGCCTCTCCCCTTCAGCGTCCGGCGAATCCGCTGGAGCTCTTGGAGCCGCTCTACACTCACCCACGGCCCGTACACGCGCACAACGTGGCCGTCAACCAGCACGTTCAGGGTGAAGCTTCCGCCCAGGTCTCGCGGGTCGCTCACTCGTAAGCCCCATCGGTCCGCAATGAACGCCATGAGATCCGAAGACAAGACCGGGTCGGGGGTGGCCAGCTTGGCTGGGTCACCATGGTAGACGCGCATCCGCCTGGTTGCTCCCCGCTACGCGGCAGAAGAACGCCCAGGGCGAAAGCCTGGAACAGCGCTCAGCGCCAGCGATTTGATGATGTCTCGTGCCACAATTGAGGTACCACGTGCATAGCTCGCTCGATTGCAGGCCGGGTGAATCGTTCGATGCCGCCAGCCGCTTGAATCAGAGCCGTTGCTTCCCCTCCATACCGATCGCTTTGCTCACGCACCGTCTCCACGTCCGCGTTCGGTCTACCCTGGCCTTCCAGCAGTCCGAGGTACGAGTCGAGCCCACCGCCGTCGAGCACGTACGCTCGGGCGACGTCCCACATTCTCTGGAACGTGCCCTGCGACACATGCGTGAGGATGCCGGGTATGGCTGCACCCTCCAACGCTGAAGCAATGGCCGGGAAGTCGTGGAAGAGACCCTGGCTCAACGCATTGAAGGTAACGACCATGACCTCTGCCGGGATGGGCAGGTCGTCCCACGCCTCGAGCCCCAGGCCCTCCAACAGACCTTGGCTCACCTCCAACCATGCCTCATCTGCCGCCAGATGGCATAGGTATCCGGCCACAAACGCCTGCTCTGGCTCTGTCAGGGTGGACCAGCGGCGTAGCAACAGAGCGTCGCGCAGCTTCAGAAAGGTAGCACAGCTTCCCGTCGTCGCTCCACCGACTTCCTGATCTGAGAGCTTCACCAGGTGCGTCTGGTGCCGCTCAAGATCGGAGGTGTTGTTCGCGTCGACCAGCACGCAACCCAGCAGAAAGGCCCCGTAGACCGTTGAGCTTGCGCGGAGACGCCGCAGCGTCGCGGAGAGACGCTCGCCGATGACCAGATGGGCGATCAGGGTTGCCATGGCCTCTGCCCGTGGTTCGGCATCTCCACCTCCGGCCTCACGACCAGATCGAAGGAACTCTTCGGTCGGACGTCATGGAAGTAGTAGCGCTCCAGGGGATCCCACCGCCTATGCCAGGTCTCCAGGAAATCTTCATCCTCGCGGCGTCTGAGGCGCGCGTGCCGTTGCTCAACGGGCACATCGATTAGAATGGACAGATCCACCAAATCGGCAAGCGCCGGTCCGGCGGAGTACGCGCCCTCAATCAGGATCACGTCTGCAGGCTCTCGCTCGGTAGCGTCGGCCTGCATGCCGTAGGTGCCATCGGGACGGAGTCCCGATTCGAAATCGAACGCGTGCCACCGGGCGGGCTTTCCCTCGAGAAGGGGTGCAATGGCCTGATCCCGCACGCGATCCCAATCGAATACGCGCTCCAGCTTCTCCTCAACGGTGAAACCATCCCACCGGTCATCGGGAATGTCGGCGGAGAAGAAGTCGTCCAGTGGAATCACCGTTGTATCCAGTTCCTGCTCGATCAACGCGGCGAGGGTGGACTTGCCAGCGCCGCTGCCTCCATCCAGGGCCACCAAGATGGGCGCTTTTTGATTCGATAGCACGCGTCGTACCTCCGCGATCACGCGCTCGTGAGTCACGCGCGTGTTCGGGTCATCATGATTTGCAACAGAGATGGCCTGTACCAGCCCCTCGACGTCCACGGCATCGAAATCCGTCGTGTCGACCTCGAGAAGCGAGCCGCCTATGTCCAGAGCGTCATAGTTCCGCTCTCGCAGCAACTCGGCGAACTGATCGTAGGGCGTCAGGTGATCTGCGTGCCCCGGATGGCGCTCGCCGGCCTCGATTCGCCGAGTGAATCTCTGGAACAGCAGCTGGTCATCGACCGTGCAGAGGATCTGCACCGGCTCGAAGCCGTATGCCTCTTGCAGGCCCAGGAACCGTGCGGTGTGGTACTGCGGAATGAAGGCGGTCTCCACGACGGCTGACTTCCCAGCCGCCAGCTGGCGCTCCAGCACGTGGAAGAGTATCTCGAAGCTGGCCGCCCCCAAGCGTATGGACCACTGACGGTCCTTCCAGCCCAGTGTCTCAAAGAGGATTTCCTTGATGTCATCCTTGCCGATGAAGGGGAGACTCAGTTCCTCGGAGAGCCTCCTTCCCAGGACTGTCTTGCCTGCGCCAGGAGGGCCGGTGACGATGACCACGAGAGGCCTGCTCATATCAGCCGCTCCTAGATACGGTGGCCGCCACCGACGTGGATGAGCTGCCCTGTCACCCAGCGGGCCTGCTCGGATGCCAGGAATACCGCGACGGCTGCGACATCCTCCGGCTCGCCAATTCTGCCCAGCGGGGTCTCAGCTACAGCCTGTTGCTCGGTCTCGGGCGTGATCCACCCTGTCTGAATCGGTCCGGGAGAGAGGATGTTGACCGTAATGCCAAACTGTCCCAGCTCCACGGCCGCGCTTCTCGAGAATCCTTCCAGGGCGAGCTTGCTGGCGCCGTAGCTGATCTCGGAGGGGAAACAGCGGGCGCCGTCCGTGCTGACATTGATGATCCGCCCCCAGCTCCGATCGGCAGTGATGTGCCGGCTCGCGAACTCCGCCATAAGCAGCACGGCGGCGCGGGTGTTGACGGC
>CAYQZG010000110.1:0-4181 GCA_964421785.1 uncultured Anaerolineales bacterium | reverse complement strand
TGTGCCGGCTCGCGAACTCCGCCATAAGCAGCACGGCGGCGCGGGTGTTGACGGCGAAGCTCTTCCTGAAGCTTTCTGCTGTAACCTGTTCTGGTCGATCTGTCCAGGCCTCCACCATGCGGTTTGGGAGAGCTTCTTCGCGCGGTATGAAGGTGTCGGCAGTCCAGGCAGCTGCGTTGTTGACGAGGATCTCCACCGGCCCCAGCGCCTCCTCAGCCTCCTCGAACAAGCGGGGGATGACGTCCGCATCGGCGAAATCCGCCTCCCAGGACGATGCCTCCGCACCGATATCGGCCAGGGAAGCGAGCACCTCATCGGCCTTCTTTGCCCCCTGGGCGTAGTAGAAGGCCTCCCCGAAGTCGTGGCCCTCGGCGTCCGCAGGGTCAATTGCCTTGTGAGGAACGCGGAAACAATGCAGAAAGACCTTGGCGCCCTGAGCTGCGAAGGCGCGAGCCATGGCGGCCCCTATGCCATAGGGGTTGTTGGCGCCAGTCACGGCAACTACCTTCTCCTTGAGGCCTGGGTCAATCATTCACACCCCCCATTTGGCGGTTTTTGTCTCACGAGATGACCATCGCTGGAATGATATGCCACACCAAGTAGATTGCCAAGCGCATGACCAGAGACGCACCAAAGCCGTACACCCTGAACAGGCGTCCCTGAGCGAGGTTTGCTGAGAAGACCATGACGAAGACCAAGGCAATCGACGGTAAGCTCTCGATCCCGAGAAGCAGCATCGCTCCGACTTGTGAAAGTGGTTCGATCAGGGATGATAGCCCGGCAGCTCCCCAGGATACCGATTCTTGCGCTCTGCCTCGCAGCAGGAGATCCGAGATCAACCAGACCAGAAGTGGCATGGGGAATAGCCTGAAAAGAATCTCGCTTAGGCCGGCGCCGTAGAGGAAATACGGAATCGAGTTAGGGAATGGCGGCTGCTCTGGACTTGGCAGGGACTGGCAACGTCCGAGCACCCTGAATCCGAGGCCAAAAGCCATGCCGAGCAGAAGCGGGATGAGGAGTCTATGTGTGATGGAAATGCTTGTATCCCAGATACTGGGGAAACCGGTTCTCTCTGACAAGCAGACGCCAACAAAGCCCAGCAATGCTGCAATGAGCAGGGCCGGCAGTGTCAGTTGAGACCGTTGGACGTCAGGGACGGTGGCGTCAATCTCGAGAGCCAGGATGACGGCGAGCAACAGTGCTAAGACAGCGACGATGCCCGCGTAGGTCTTGATAGATGGTGATAGGGTGGTCATGACTCTGCTCTTGATTCTCGTAACACTTGTCACTGGCAACAGGCTGACCCGCACTCGTAGAAGTCATAGCCACACTCGAAGTGCTCCCCGTCACCCTCCACGAACTCGTGCACCCAGTCGCCCGGATAGCGGCGCTCCTGCGATAGTCTGGCTCGCTCGCGCTTGCCTTGGCATACTCCCCTTGATCCTGATGCTGGTCTGGGTGACTGCGTCGACCGGTGGTCTTCATCGTCCCTCACCAAGGATAGCCGGAACGTGACGTTGCCTCCTTCGCCTGTGGCAGAGCCCGGACAGCAGACGTAGATGGAGCCCTCTACCTTCCCAAGCTGAGAAACCGGTGCTTGGTCGAAACACGAGGGATCGGGGCCCGATTCCAAGGGGTTCGGCAGTATCTCCCTCAAGGGGTACGACTGCTGGAGGTATCGGGGTCACTTCAGACTCCCTTGCATGGGCCACCTCCGGAGACGGGGGCTTGGGGCCTTCTCACGAGGGTGAAGGGTTACGCGCCACCTTCGCCGGCAGCGACGATGCGTAAGCTATGCCTCGCTGGACCCAGCCCTGCAAGTCCTCGTCCGATTGATACCCTTCGGCGGTGACGACCACCCAGCCTGTCATCGCCCTCCCGGTCATATCGAATGGTCTCGTATGTGGCTTCTGCAGAGCGCTCTCGTATTGTTCTCGCCCGACTCGCACGATCAGGTCTTCCCCGATCACGCCGACGGCCATGTTGCCGTGCAGCATGAATCCAATGCCACCGAACATCTTCTTCTCTACGTAGCCGGGCAGCTCGTGCATATCCTCTCGGACGCGCTGCGCCAGGCCCTCATCGTATGTCATGCTCTCCCTCCTTCTCCACCTCTCCCATCAGATGCTTGTACAGCGGCTCCATCCCCTGACCCTGGTAGGACGCGAGTGCCTCTTTACGTTTCACGCTTTACGCTGCTCCATCCCCTCCTCTGCTGTACTCGAGCACCGTTTTCAGCGCCCCGTCGGCCACGTGATCCGTTGCTGTGCCCACTCTCATATCGGCCACAGTACCGGTACCAGAAGGACGCACAGGATGTAGATCAGCACCGTGGGCAGGGCGCCCACCTTGAGGAAGTCCAGGAAGCGGTAGCGCCCCGGTCCGTACACCAGCAGGCAGGCCGGCTCCAGCGGCGTGAGGTACGAGCAACTCGCCGCCAGGGCGATCATCATGGCGAAGCTGCGCGGGTTCAGCCCCAATTGCTCCGCCGTCCGGACGGCTACGGGCAGCACCACGGCCGCCGCTGCTTGGTTCGACATCGGCTGGGTCAGCAGCACCGTCAGCCCGAAGAAGGCCGAGAGGAGCCAGAACACCCCTGCTCCCCCGGCCACCTGCACGATCTGATCGGCCAGGAACGCCGCCGTGCCCGTGAGCTCCATCGCGACGCCCAGCCCCAACATCGAGGCGATGAGCATCAGCACCTGCCAGCGCACCTGATTGTAGGCCTCCTCCGGGGTGATGCAGCGGGTGGCAAACGTCAGCACCGCCCCCAGCAGCATGGCGACCGGCAGCGAGAGCAGGTTGAACGTCGCGGCAAGCACCGCCCCGCCGAAGATGGCGAGCGCTATGGGGGCGCGTCGCCGTCGCTTGAGCGAGATGTCGGGCAGGCTGAGCCTGCGGAAGAGATTCTGCCTCTCCAGGGCGTCGATCCTGCCCTCGCGGCCCTGCACCACCAGCACGTCGCCCACCTGTAGCCGGACGCGGCTCATCTTTCGCGTGAGGGTCTCACCCTGGCGGTTGATGGCCAGCACCTGCAGCCGGTATCGCACGCGGAAGTTAAGGCCCCGCAGCGTCCGGCCCACCAGCGGTGAGTTGGGCAGGACCATCACCTCGGTCAGCCCCATCTCCCCCACATCGATCTCGTCGTCGGGAAACTCAGCGTCGGCCTTGATCTCCACGCCGGCCTCCTCCTTGACGTCGAGGATGCTCTCGCGGCTCCCCTCGACCAGCAGCACGTCGCCCTCCTCCAACCGCGTCGAGGCGCGGGGCAGGACGTGGCGCGTGCTGTCGCGGACGATACGCAGTACCTTCAGGTCCATCTCCGCCCCTAGAGCGGCCGCGCGCAACGTCTTCCCGGTCAGCGGCGATTCGGCCGGGATCAGGATCTCGGTCAGGTAGAGCCGCGTGCTGATCTGTTCGATCTCCTCGTGGGGGATGCGGTCCGGCACGAGGTGTCTTCCCAAGACGAACATATAGCCGATCCCCACCACGGCGATGGGGATGCCCACGGGAGCCAGCTCGAACATCTTGATCGGCGCCAAACCCAGGTCCTGCATCAGGCCGCTGACGACGATGTTGGTAGAGGTGCTGATGAGCGAGATGGAGCTGGCCAGGATGGAGGCGAAGGCGAGGGGCATGAGGAACCGGGCCGGGCTGACCCTGATGCGGCGCGCCATGGTGATCACGATGGGGAGGAAGAAGGCGGTGGCGGTGGTGTTGCTCATGAAGGCTCCGACCAGCGCGGCGATAGCCATCACGGCCAGGAGGAGCTCTTGCTCGCCGGCCTCGCTTCGATTCAGCAGCATCCGGCCCACGATGTCCGTCACACCGGTCCGGGTCAGGGCCGCCACGAGGATCAAAAGGCCGAGTATCATCACGACCACGTCGCTTCCGAAGCCGGCGAATGCCTCCTCGGCCGGCAGCAGGCCGGTGATGATCAAGAACAACAGGATGCCCAGCGCCGTCACGTCTACGGGTATCTTGTCAATGGAAAACAGGACCAGTGCTGCAACCACCGTGCCGAGAACCAGTGCAATTTGAAGCGTCATACCCTCTCCTATGTGGTAGCAATTAGCGTTTCCCCCCCCCACCCTGGCCCTCCCCCGGGGGGGGAGGGGAGTCTGAACCCCCACCCTGGCCCTCCCCCGGGGGGGGAGGGGAGTCTGAACCCCCACCCTGGC
>CAYQZG010000109.1:0-13594 GCA_964421785.1 uncultured Anaerolineales bacterium | reverse complement strand
TGCAAACTTGACATCTGTTACCTTCTGAGTATAATACTGGGCGCGCTACAATCCTCGGTAGCTCAACGGTAGAGCGGCCGGCTGTTAACCGGTAGGCTGCAGGTTCAAATCCTGCCCGAGGAGCTACAGGTTTTCTGGAGGGAAGCGATGCTTCCCTCTTTTTCATGTATGCCACGTAAGCGTCCAGCCTTTGAACCTAAGCTACTGAGGCACCTGCGGATCTGGTGGCTCACCCTCCGCGACCAGGCGCTCGCTCAGATGCGCCGCATCGAAGCCGGTGACCTGGTGCGGCTAATCCTGGCGGTGCTCATCCTCAGGGCTGTTCGCGCGCCCCACGTCCTCGTCGTCCCTGACCCGCCACAGCAGGTGACCACGACGAACCCCGTTGCCGGGGTCCACACCCGACTCACCGATGAGGTAGAAGCCTGGAAGATCCAACGCACGCTGCGCATGGTGCGCAAGATGGGCACGCCCTGGATCGTCGAGTACTTCCCCTGGCCTTACATCGAACCACAGGAGGGTGACTTCACCTGGCATCACAGCGACACTGTGATCGAGCATGCTACGAATCAAGGATTGACCGTGATCGCCCGGCTGGGTTGGGTGCCAAGGTGGGCCCGGCCTGAAGGTTCGGAGGGTGGAAAGAGGGAGAACGAACAAGAGACCACATTCACCTATCTGGACGCTGAACACTACGACGCGTTCGCCACGTTCGTGGCCGACTTCGTGGCGCGGTATCGAGGGCGCGTCAATCACGTCATCATCTGGAATGAGCCAAACCTCAGCTTCGAGTGGGGCTACCGGCCGGTCGACCCGGAAGGATACGCAGATCTACTGCGTGAGGTCTATGCCCGTGCCCACGCCGCCAACCCGGAGGTGATCGTGATGGCGGGCGCCCTGGCCCCGACGTTGGAATCAGAGGAAAGCACGGCGGGGATGAGCGACTTGATCTATCTGGAACGGATGTACAGAGCCGGGGCTGCGTTGCACTTCGACGCGCTGGCCGCACACGCCTATGGCCAGACCTTCCCGCCAGACGCCCTGCCGGCCCCTGACGCGATCAATTTCCGACGCGTGGAGTTGCTGCGCGAGATTATGGCGGCCCACGGCGACGCCGCGAAGCCCATCTACGTCACCGAGGCTGGGTGGAACGATCATCCTCGCTGGACCGGATCCGTAAGCCCAGCTCAGCGCATCGAGTACACCATTGCTGCCTACGATTGGGCACGTGAGCATTGGCCTTGGTGCAAGTGCGTAGCGATGTGGGCCTTCCGCTATCCGGCGCCGACGTACAGTTATCAGGATCACTTCACCTTCGTCACTGGCGATTTCCAACCCCGGGTGATCTATCTAGAGGTACAGGCGTACACAGGCAACAGGGAATAGGGCCGGGCTATTGCATATGGACATCGCGCGCTCCTAGACCCCGTCTCGTAGGCGGCCTCCGCCCGTCGTCCTTCGGCGTGAATGCCGCTTCAGCCGCTGCGCTTCCTTCGCTTACACAGCTCTGCTCCCTCGCCTGCAACGCCCTCGAGGACGAGGGCTTTGAGCCTAGATGCGATTGCCCTGGAAATAGGGCTCCTGATTCTTGACGGGCTCTGTCTTTCCCGGTAAACTACATTGCATATTGCGTCCAGTCATCTCCTATCTGGCCACCTGTGCGGCGGAAAGGTGGCTTTTATTGTGCAAGAGATCCGATGAGTGTCAGCGAGTTCGAAGTCTCCCGTGCTTGGGAATCCAATCGCAGCGGGCCGGCGCGTTGGATTCTGTCACACGTCCGACGGCATAAGCTATTCGTCGCCGGTATCCTGGTTGGCGCCGTCGGCAATGCCGCCTTGGCGGCCGCTATGCAGCTCCTCATAGGCCGGGCCGTCAAAGCCGTCACAGACGTGCCGGCGGACCTGGCCGGGCTGACGACGGCGGCCGCCCTGGTGGCCGGATCGCAGCTCATCCGCGGTCTCATTCTCCAGCTTATGCGCAACTGGTCCAGCGAAATGCTCGGTCAGCGGCTGGAGCGAGATATCCGGGATGAGCTATACGCCAGCCTGATCGGCAAGAGCATGTCGTTTCACGACGTGCAGCCCACGGGAGACCTGATGGCACGAGCCACGAACGACGTGCGCCAGATCAACCTGATGTTCAACCCTGGGCTCAACCTGGTCATCGGCTCGGCCAACTTCCTGCTGATGCCCCTCATCGTGGCCCCCTCGCTCCATCCACAGTTGGTCGCGACACCCGTAGCCTACTTGCTGGCCTACGTCTTCGCCGTACGCAGCTACCTGCGAGAGCTGCGCCCGGCAACCGAACGCGTCCGTGAGGAATTCGGCAACATGAACACGACGCTAGCGGAGGCCATCGACGGTATCGAGACAGTCAAGGGGGCAGCGCAAGAGGCGTTCGAGAGCGAGCGTTTCACCGGGGGCGTGACGAACTGGCGCGACGCCTACATCAATCAGGGCGACATAGAAGCACGCTTCATCCCACTGCTACTCCTGGGCCTCTTGCAGGGCGTCGGATTCCTCCACAGCTTGTTGCTCTTCCGCGCCGGTGCTATTGGGCTGGACAGCGTGGTCTCTTTCAACGGTCTACTGCTTCTCTTCGGCTTCCCGACCTTCGCCGCCCAATTCGCCTACTCTCGCGTCTCATCAGGAATCGCCAGCGCGCGCCGCATTCTCGATCTGATCACCTTCCAGACAGAGCTCGATCAGAACGTGAGAGGACATGAGGCCTCTATGGAAGGAAGCGTCACGTTCGACGACGTGACCTTCTGCTACACACCCCCCAGCAAAGCGTGTCCCCTAGAGGACGGGAACGTGGTCTTGGAAAACGTGAGCTTCCGGGTCGAGCCCGGGCAGACTGTAGCCATCGTGGGTCAGACCGGGTCTGGCAAGAGCACGGTGGCCAAACTGATCAGCCGCATCTATGACGTCGACGAGGGACGTGTGTTGATCGACGGCGTCGATGCGCGAGACTGGAATCTGGAGGCTCTGCGGCGGCAGATCTCAAGCATTGAACAGGACATCTTCCTCTTCTCCCGCCCTATCGCCGAGAATATCGCCTTTGGCTGCCCTAACGCCACCCGAGAGGATATCGTGGAGGCGGCACGAGCAGCACAGGCCCATGCGTTCATCACCAGTTTCCAGGAAGGATACGACACGGTGATCGGGGAGCGTGGAGCCACCTTGTCAGGCGGTCAGCGACAGCGATTAGCCATCGCCCGCGCGTTCCTGACCGAGCCCGCCATCCTGATCCTCGACGACGCCACCAGCGCCATCGATAGCGAGACGGAGGATCGCATTCAGCGCGCCATCGAACGGGCTGCCGAGGGGCGCACAACCTTCTTGATCACCCACAGGCTATCGCAGATTCGCTGGGCTGATCTGATCATCGTGATGCGCAAGGGAAGCGTGGCGGCAGTGGGCACGCACCAGCAGTTGATGGAGGAGTCGCCAGCCTACCGGACGATCTTTGCCAGATATGAGACCTAGAGACCATGTCCTTGTTTCACGGCCTGGATAGAGAAGCCTACGACCGCGAGTACAGCGACCGCGAGCTACTGCGGCGCATCGTGCGCTACTTCGGGCCACACACCAGGCGCGTTCTGATCGTCGCTGCGGTGATCATCGTCATCGCGTTTATCGGCGCTGAGCAGCTCTTCATCATCTCTCGGGGACTGGACACTCTGCTTGAGGATGCAGAATCCATGCCCCTGGGACCGGTCGTGGGGCTTGGAGCTGCGGTGGTGCTCACAGGCGTGCTCAACTGGGCCGGCAACTGGGTACGCCGACGAACGACCGCCCGGATGATCGGCGACGTGGTTCAGGCACTGCGGCGCGACGCCTTCGATGCCGTGGTCAAGCACGACATGTCGTTCTTCGACGAGTTTCGCTCCGGACGCATCATCAGCCGCATCACGTCGGACAGCGAGGAGTTCGCCAACGTCGTGCAGCTCGTCACCGATCTCCTCAGCCAGCTGACGCTGGTCGCCATACTTCTGGTGAGGTTGTTTCAGATCTCGTGGCAGTTGAGCCTCATGGTCTTGGCCATGTCCCCGGTCGTCCTGCTGCTGGCGATGGGATTTCGGCGCATCGCACGTCGCGTGACGCGCGAGGGCTTCCAGGTCCTGGCCGAGGTCAACGCTGCGATCCGAGAGGCGGTCACCGGGATCGGCGTGGCGAAGATCTTCCGTCAGGAGAAGGCGATCTATCGGGAGTTCAGCGACGTCAATGAGCGCTCATTCCGCGTCAACCTGCGACGTGGTTTCACCTTATCCATGGTTTTCCCTGTGCTCAACGCACTCTCGGGCATCGGGACGGCGATCCTCGTCTATTGGGGCGGGCTGGCCACCGTCAACGCGGGCATCTCCGTCGGTAACTGGTATCTCTTCCTGCGCAGCGTGGATCGCTTCTGGTTCCCACTGATCAACGTCGCCGCTTTCTGGAGCCAGCTCCAGGGAGGGCTCTCAGCATCTGAGCGCATCTTCGCCTTGATCGACGCCGAGCCCTCGGTGCGCCAGATCGAAGACCAGCCCACGGGTCAGCTGAAAGGAGAGATCTGCTTCGACGAGGTGGACTTCCACTACACGGAGGAGGAGCGAGTGTTGAAGGATTTCAGCCTTCACATCGCTCCCGAGGAGAGCGTGGCGCTGGTCGGACACACGGGTGCGGGAAAGAGCAGCATCGCCAAGCTGATCGCGCGCTTCTACGAGTTCCAGGGGGGGAGCATCGACATCGACGACCAGAACATCCGCAGCTTCGACCTGCAGAGTTACCGGAAGCAGCTGGGCGTCGTCTCTCAAAGCCCCTTCCTCTTCTCGGGGACCGTAGCCGAGAACATCCGCTACGGAGCCCCCGACCTGACGGATGAAGAGATGGAGACCATGGCCCGCCAAATCGGCGGAGGCGACTGGCTGGACACCTTGCCAAACGGCCTCCAGACCGACGTCGGGGAGCGGGGCGGCCGTCTCTCCATGGGGCAGCGTCAGTTGGTGGCGCTGATACGCGTCCTGGCCCAATCGCCCGCCATCTTCATCCTGGACGAGGCCACGGCCAGCGTGGATCCCTTCACCGAGATGCAGATCCAGGAGACGATCGACCTGATCCTCCGGGAGAGCACGTCAATCCTGATCGCGCACCGTCTTTCGACGGTGCGGGCAGTCGACCGTATCATCGTACTGGAGGAGGGGCGCATCATTGAGGAAGGGGATCACGACAGATTGATGGCGCAAGGTGGGCATTACGCCGATCTCTACGACACGTACTTCCGCCATCAGTCCCTGGCGTATGTGGAAGAAGTGGGACGGCGCCGGCAGTAGGCGACGATATGACACGAGATCTGTTCTTGCGGCGCAAGTGGACGCTGCGCGCTCAAGGAGAGCAGGTCGTCTTTGTGAAGCGGTCTAACGAGCGGCGTGAGCACGTGCTGATGAAAGCCTTCCTCTGGGCGCTCTACCTCCCCGACTACCCAGACCTACTGGTGGAGGTCTCCGTGGGGGACCGCTACAAGCCCGATGTCGTCTCGCTCGATTCCCGCGGCGACCCCCGCTTCTGGGGCGAGGCCGGTCACGTAAGCCCAAGCAAGATCGACTCCCTGGCGAGGCGCTACCGCGACACCCATTTCGCTATCGCCAAGTGGGATACAGCTCTCGACCCCCTCATCGAGAGTGTGCGCGACGCTCTCGACGGCTTCGACCGCCGAGCGCCCTTCGATCTGCTCCGCTTCCCGACCGACAGCGCCGAGCGCTTCATCGAAGGGCGCGGCGAGATCCATCTGAAGCACGACGATCTGGACTGGATTCGGCTCAGGTAGGGTCGTAGGCGGCCTCCGCCCGGTCTCCGCCTCAACTCTGGCTCTTCTGGAAGAAGGTGGTTGAGCTGCGTTGGCATTAGGTGCCTGGCACTGCAAAGGCGGCTGCGCCAAGTGCCAGGCACCGTGGGCGCTCTTTTCGGTAGCGACTCTGATTCGATTGCAAACCTTAAAGACATGGGCTACAATATCACTGCGTGAGAGGATGATTTGTGACGTATTACCAAGGAGGAGGTGCGAGTTATGGCCGGCCACAGCCATTGGGCTAATATCAAGCACCAGAAGAAGAAAGAAGACCGTCGACGGGCCAAAATCTTCACCAAGTTGGTCCGCGAGATCACCGTAGCGGCGCGACAGGGCGGCGGCGATCCTGAGTTTAACATCCAGCTACGCCTGGCTATCGAGAGAGCCAAGGACGCCAACATGCCGAAGGAGAATATCGAGCGAGCCATCAAGCGCGGCACCGGCGAGCTCGAGGGCGTGGACCTGGAGGAGATCGTGTACGAAGGGTACGCGCCAAGCGGCATCGCTCTGCTGGTACACACCGTCACGGACAACAGGAACCGTACCGCGTCTGAGCTGCGCAACGCATTCTCCGACCGCGGGGGATCTATGGCCGAGGCCGGCGCGGTGATGTGGCAGTTCGACCGCAAGGGGTACATCGCGCTTGAATCCGACGGCCTCGACGAGGAGCACGTCTTCGAGGTAGCGGTGGAGGCCGGGGCCGAGGATATCGAATTCGGCGACGACCTGATCGAGATCTACGCGGGCCTCGATCATTTTTCGGCTGTCCAGAAGGCCCTGGAGGAAGCGGAGATCGCCACCAAGGACGCGCGCCTGACGATGGTCCCGCAGCGCACCATGAAGCTGGATGAGGACGAGACGCTCAGCGTCATGCGCCTCATTGACGCCCTGGAGGAGATGGACGACGTACAGGAGATCCACTCCAACCTGGAGATCACCGACGAGATCATCGCGAAGTACGAAGGGGAGCTCTAGCATCGCCGGGAACACCAGCCCTCGAGAGAGGAAGCGGGTTCTGGGCATCGACCCCGGCACCGCTACCACGGGCTACGGCATCGTCGAGGAGGACGGAAACGAGCTGAGAGCTCTGGCGAGCGGGGTGATACGCACCGCTTCCGATCAATCGACGCCGGCCCGGCTGCAAGCCATCCATCGCGAACTGCGGGCGCTTGCGGCCAGATGGGAGCCCGACGAGGCCGCCGTCGAGGAGCTGTTCTTCAGCAGGAACGTGCGCACCGCCATGAGCGTGGGGCAGGCCCGAGGGGTAGCGATACTGGCCCTGGCGGACGCCGGGCTTGAGGTAGCGGAATACACGCCTTTGGCGATTAAACAGGCAGTAACAGGGTACGGCAGCGCGGACAAAGCCCAGATGCAAGAGATGGTGAAGATGTTGCTCGGTCTGAGCAAGGTGCCACGCCCGGACGATGCCGCGGACGCTCTGGCGGTGGCAATCTGCCATCTCCACTCCGCGCGCCTGACGTCGCTGTCGGAGAGCTCACTATCGGAGTTGACTCAATAACCCGGCCATGATCTCAAGAATCAGCGGTGTGGTGTGGGAAACGGGGGATGGATACGTGGTCGTACGCGCCGGAGGGCTCGGCTTCAAGGTCCACGTTCCCTCCGGCGTCCTGGAGCAGGTCAAGGGGACAGAACAGCCGCTGGATCTGTTCACGTACTTTCACGTGCGAGAGAACCGGCTGGCGCTCTACGGCTTCCTGACGAAAGAGAAGCGATCCCTGTTTGAGCTCCTGCTCGACATCTCCGGCGTCGGCCCTACGGTTGCGCTCTCGCTGCTGAGCACGATCTCGCCGGACGCCCTCCGCCAGGCTGTTCTTCAGGATGAGCCGCGCCTGCTGACCCGCGTGCCGGGCATCGGGTCGAAGACGGCCAAGAAGATCATCTTCAACCTGAAGGACGAGGTCATCCCCGCCGAGGGGCGGGCGACGCCACTGCTCACGGACGCGGACACGGAGGTGATCGCGGCCCTGACCGAGCTAGGCTTCAGCCTGGTCGAAGCCCAGTCCGCGCTGCAGGACCTGCCGCGAGATGAAGACCTCCCCGTCGAGGAAAGGATTCGCCTGGCGCTCTCCTCTCTCGCCTGAAACCCGGAACCGATCTCAGCCCTGGTGCGATGCGACTGAAGCGGCCAGTCTGAGCTCCGCGACAGAGCACACTTCAGTCGAATCTGAAGACAGCCCAGATAGCCAAGTCTGACATGAAGCGTCTACAGGCAGCCATCGGCCGAGCAGAAAGCTCCCTGGAGCGCGTTGCCCAGCATTGGAAGCTGGTGGCGCTGCTCGTGGCGCTGCTGCTGGCCCTTTCGGTCGACAACCCACCTCCACTGAGCATGGAGGCGCGGGTGGACCGAGCGTTGACGGGGCAGCAATTCGACTTCGTCACGTGGGAGCTCAAGGCGATCTGGCGAAAGCTGACGCACAGCCTCCTCTCGCCCCAGCGTGCCATGAGCGAGCAGGCCCGCCACGATTTTGTCCTCAACTACCTCGCTCTGGTCGGAGAGACGCAACGCCTTGAGGGCCAGATTCGGCGTATGTACGTTGACCCCGATGTCGAAGACGCCGACGCGGCAACGGCCGAGCTCCGCGTTGAGCGCGAGGAGCTGCGGGCCGCAATCCGCGCCCGCCAACCCCTGGCCGAGTCGATTCTCGAGGAGCAGGTGGCCGGCATCCTGCTAGATGAGGGCTTCGGCGCACTGGGCCAGGAGCTGCCCCCGGTCAAGATGCACTTCACGCCACTCCCTCAATTGCTCATCATCTCCCCGCGCGACCGGATCGAGCGGATCTACCAGCTGAACCTGATACATGGGTTGAGCACGGCTGAGCGGGAGACGATCGAGGAGCAGATTGACACCACGTTCGACGTCTCGTCGTTGATCACGGGTATCGGGGGGCTTTCTGCGTACCCATCGATGTTGCTGGAGAGCAGCTCCCTCAACTGGGTGACGGAGGTGACGGCCCACGAGTGGACGCACCACTACCTCACCCCACGCCCCCTGGGCAGGAGTTATCTATCCTCCGGAGAGGCGCGCACGATCAACGAGACGGTGGCCTCCATCGTGGGAAAGGAGGTAGGACGGGATGTGGTAGCCCGCTACTACCCGGAGCATCTTCCCCCGGAGCCTGAGCCTGCGCCGGAGCCGGCGCCGCCGGAAGAGGAGCCGTCTGAGCCCCCTGCTTTCGATTTCCGCCTGGAGATGCGAAAGACACGCATTCGGGTGGATGAGCTCCTGGCCGAAGGGAGGATTGAGGAGGCGGAGGCCTTTATGGAAGAGCGGCGAAGGGTCTTCGTCGAGAACGGCTATGCCATTCGGAAGCTGAATCAGGCCTACTTCGCCTTCCACGGGGCCTACGCCGACGAGCCTGGAGCGGCGGGGGAGGACCCGATCGGGCCAGCCGTGCGCGAGGTCTTCGCCCGCAGCCCAAATCTGCACAGCTTCGTCAACAGCCTGGCAGGCGTGACCACGCTGGAGGGGCTGCGAGCGGTCCTGGACGAGCTACCACGAGAGAACGGGGATCAGTGGAGCGGCGAAATCGAGGGGGAGGACGGGTCGGCGGTCAGGGCCGGCAGTGCGGCAGATCGCAGGTCTGAATCGAGGCCCGCCAATCCGGCCAGGGTCCCAGGTCTACACCCTCCCTCGTAGGTGGGTCAAGGGACGCACGCGGGTTCCACATCGCGGGCCAGCAGTCGCCCGGGATCTCAAAGGCCTGCCACTCGCCCGTTTCGATATCGAGAACGAGCAGCGGCAGCGGCTCCTGCACGACGGCCATGTAGCGTCCCTCCGGCGACCAAGAGACGAAGGCGCCCTCGGCATCAAGCAAGATGCCTCCCTGGACGTCCCTCACGATGGACCTGACCTGATCCCGACTGAAGGTGATGGTGGTCAACCAGCGCCCGTCGGGCGACCAATAGAGGTCGAAGATCCCCCCAGGCTGCACGCCCAGGATGCGCTGGACGCCGTCCTGCAGGAGGATCGTCAGCCCCTCCTCGAACCCACTCTCCCCCGGTCGGGTGGCAGCCAAGGCGACCCACTCCCCGTCGGGGGACCAGTCGATCTCGAAAGGTCGGCCAGAGACCGGCGAGAGGGTGGGCGTGAAGCTGAGTGCCTGCTGCAGGGAGGGTCTGTCGAGGAGCGTCACCGTCTCATCGCTCTCCGTGTCATGAAGTCTTACAGCTGGCTCGGGCGTGACGCAGGCAACCCGCTTGCCACCGGGCGACCACGCGGCGGCGTAGCCCTGTCCCAGCCGCCGAGCACGGCCGGTATCCCGATCCCAGACCCAGAAGGTCTGGACCCTGATCTCCGGCACCCAATGCCAGGCGATGGGCTGCGCGTAGATGAGCCGGGAGCTATCGGGCGACCAAGCCACGAAGTCCCCGTCAAACGTCAGGCGTTCACCGGCCTGCACGTCGACGATACCACCCTCGACAGCCTGACCGAGCGCTCGATAGGCAAGATGCGTTCCATCGGGCGACCAACCGGCCTCCCCAAGGAGCATGGAGCCAACGGGGTAGGCCACCTCGGGCATCGTGGGCAGCGGTTGAGGCCTGGAGCCGCCCGCTCTGAAGAGATACGGAAGCCCATCGCTATCATTCTGGACCATCTGCAATCGCGCGCCATCGGGCGACCATGAGACCGGCAACAGATCGCCGGCCTCGGAATCAAAGGAGAGCCGTGTGAGCCGCGATTGGCCCAGACGGAGACCCCAGACGTCCACGAAGTTCCTTGATTCGAGGGTTGTCCAGCATCTCATCATCAGGTCGTAGGAGGGGAAAGCGGCCAACTGATCGGATCGCTCAGCCACAGCCTGGCGGACATAGGCCAGGTAGCGCCGGCTGAAGCGCCACCAGGAGTCGCCCACGACGGCGGCAATGGCCTCACTCGGGTGATGAGCGTCACGGAGAGCGCGGGGGAGGCGCGCCACGGCCGACGCGTCACGCTCGCGCTCAATGAAGGTGAGGAGTAAGTCGATCTCCGCTCGGGCCAGTGGTCGCCTCGGATCATCCGGGGGAAGGGTCCAGAGCTCCCGCAAGGGGATCCAGGCGCCGGTGTCCAGGACCTCCCTGATGAGCGCCAGGTCCGGAGATAGCTCTTCCCCCAGCCCGAGCTCCCCGCTGAACCAGGCGCGTAGGGGATCCTGGAAGACCTCGGCCGGATGGACGCCAGAGGGTCGGGACCCGATCTCCCGGGCGATGAGCCGGTCGAGGAGAAACTCCTGCAGACTGGCCTCCCACATCGCCCGAGCCGCCCGGTTCGCCGGCGCGCCGACGAGGAAGGGAGCAGGCAGGACGAGGTCCTCGGGGGGCGCAGCCTCGCCCAGCGTGCCCCGCAGATCCAGGGTGAGCGGGAGATCCTGCTGACAGGAGGCGAGGTCACAGAAGCCGGAGACAAGCGATGCCAGGTCAGACACGACGGGCTCCACCCACTCAGCATCTCGCTCCAGGATGCTGACGTCGACGGGCTGCTCAACGAGCCGCATCAGACGGCCTCCGTGGTCCGGGTCAGCCTTGGTGTGGACCCAACGACCCTGGTCGGTGAGGCGGTAGAACCGCAGGGCATGGAAGGTGGCGCCGGCCCCGGTCGCTGACGGAGCCGTGTGGTGGATCTGGACGCGCGCCCGGTCGGCGACGATGCGGGCCCCGACGACGGAGGTCTGCGTGGTCGTGAGGGCCTGGAGGGGCAGCGGGAGCATGGCGGTCTCTGAGTAGGCCGCCTGGGCCTGGAGCCAGTCGTCATCGGCGCTATCCTGGAGGCTAAGGTAGAGCTCCATATCCCCCTCGGCCAGGGCGCGCAGCTCCAGGCGAGCGATCTGCTCTACCTGGGCCTCAGCCTCCGCCAAGGTGGCCTGGCGTTGGCGCCACCAGGCGTAGGCAGCACCACCCGCGAGGAGAAGCAGCAGGCTCCAGATCAGCCACCGGCGCCAAGGGCGGGGCTGTGGTTGACCGTGGCCCGATGCCCCCTCCGGGAGTTCATCGCCGAAGCGCCACTCGAAATCACTCGACATGCACGAGGCTTTCTGTCATCACCCAGCCACCGTGGTGCTGGAAACGGTCACGCGCTCGACGCGCATCCACCGGACGAGGATCAGCGAGATGACCACAATGGCCACGCCGACCAGGAAGGTGTAGCGGCTGCCGACCATCTCCCAGATGACCCCTCCCACCAAGGGGATGATGACCGCCGCGATGTGGTTGATGGTCTGACCGAGGGAGAGATTGGGCGTGATCTCCCGGCGGTGGACGGCGATCTTCTGGAAGTAGGACTGGAGGGCAATGCGGAAGCCGAAGAGGATGTGATCGGCGACGAACAGAACGTATAGAATCGGCAGGATGGGAACGTAGGCATAGCCCAGGAAGACGAAGATGAGGAGCAGGAAGTTGATGGTCAGAGCACGCTTCTCACCGAGGCGAGCGATGAGCTTTCCAAGCTGTTGAAAGAGGAAGGTGCCGATCAGGTTGTTGACGAGGAACAGTACGGTGATCGTCTGCGCGGGCACGGCGTAATCCCGCACCAGCAGAAAGACGGCAAAGGTGGTGAAGATGTGCCGACGACTGCCCATCAGGAACTGGAGGGCGTAGTAGAGCCAGTAGCGGCGGCGCAAGGGCGTGCGCTGCAGGGGATGAACGGTCACGTCCTCGAGCGCTTCCGGCTCTGGCTCTGGCAGGAAGGACTTGCGAGTCGACCAGAGGAGAAGAAGCAGGCCGGCGACGGCCACGACGGCACCGGTGATGCCAAACAGCCTGCGGAACCCAAGCGGCGCAAGGCCGAGAAAGACGAGACCCGCCCCGCCAAGAGCAGCCAGGGCGTTCAGGCTGGTCAAGCGCCCCAGGACCTCTGGCGCTTCGTCCTCCCCGGTGAGCTGCAGAACCGCCGAGGCGTTGGCGGGCATGAAGTAGTGGAAGCCGACGCTCATCAGCACGGTGCTGGCCAGGAGTCCTGGGAGGCTGGCCGCACTGCCGGTGAGCGCGATGCCCAGGCCCAGAAGCACGATGGAGAGGCCAACGATGCGCATCTCAGTGAGCAGTATGGCCAGGAGGCCAACGGTGAAACCGAGCAATCCCGGTATCTCCCGCACCGACTGGATCAGCCCGATTTGATCAGCCCGGACCCCGATCTCATCGACGGCGAAGTTGTTGAAGAGGGAGCGCCAGAGCTGGAATCCCAGACTGAGCAGGAAGTTGGTGACGATGATCACGATCATGGCCGAGCGCCGCCTCTCAGCGCTCAGCCCCGCGGCCGGGGTGGAGACCGCCTCGCCAGAGGCGGTGGACGTCGACGAATCACTCATTGACAACCCTTTCTGTCTAGGCACTACATGTTACGTATCAGTTCAGCTTCGTGAGAGGTGCGATGCACTTACCGGCTTACGAAGGCGATGTCAGCTCTGGAATGACGATCCTGATTCCAGGCGTCACAGTTCCCCGTCTCGGAAGTGCGTTGCACCTCAATTGCTCACAAGACTGAAGCGTTACCATGTTACGAGCTCGCCGGGCAAGAATGAGAGCATACCACAAAGGGCACCAAGCACAAGGGGGCGCGCTCTGAGCAGGGGAGAGGGGGAGCGCGAGTGCGCTGTGTGGCAGGGGGGCGAGTCTGAACCGCTGAGGCCGCTGAAACGGCTGAAGACGCTGAAAAGGCACGGCACACGTGAGTGGCCCAGTTTGGGTGAAAACATGTGGTCAGGCCTCCCCATCCCTCATATCCTCTACGCCCGCGTCCACCCCGAGCGTGACCTCTACCTTCTGCGTCTCA
>CAYQZG010000108.1:0-13625 GCA_964421785.1 uncultured Anaerolineales bacterium | reverse complement strand
CCGGAGTATTTAGGCTTCGTCGAAGGCGTGGTGGATTCGCAGAGCCTGCCGCTAAACATCTCCCGGGAGGCGGTTCAGAGCAGCCGGAGCGTGCGCCAGATTCAGAGAGCCCTGACCGGCCGGTTGCTGAAGGCTCTCCGCAAGCTGGCGGAGGAGAAGCCTGAGGACTACGCCACCTTCTGGGAATCGTTCGGCCCTTTCATCAAACAAGGCGTAGCAACCGACTACGCGAACCAGGCTGACTTGCTGCCGCTGCTGCGCTTCCCCTCGTCGATGTCTGAAGAGGCGCAGACCCTGGAGCGCCCGGTCTCTCTCCATGACTACGTCGATCGCATGGCGGAGGACCAGGAGGCTATCTACTACGTCTTGGCCGACGACGCAGCGTCCGCTGCCCACAGCCCCCACCTCGATGCCTTTAGACGGCGTGGTCTGGAGGTGCTCTACTTCCTGGATCCGGTCGATGGTTTGTTGGCCCGCGCCGTCGGCGAGTACGGGGAGATACCCCTGAGGAACGTGAGCGACCCCGAACTCTCGCTCCCCGGGGAGGACGAGACAGACGTTGAAGAGAAAGCAGAACTCCCTCAGGAGGACTTCGACCGACTGATGGCGCGCTTCAAGGACGTACTCGGTGACCAGACCAGCGAGGTGCGCGCATCGAGGGTGCTCACCGACAGTCCATGTCGCCTCATCTCCGCGGAAGATGGACCAGAACGGGATCTCCAGCGACTCCGACGGTTGCTAGGAGAGGATACCGAGGTGCCTGCCATGATTCTGGAGGTCAACCGCCGACATCCCCTGATCCAGAATCTGGCAGAGAGGATCGCCAACCGACCCGAGGACAACCTGATCGACGTGACCATTGAGCAGTTGTTCGATAACGTCCTGCTGCTGGAAGGCTGGCATCCCAACCCGGCACGGATGGTGCCGCGCATTCAGACCCTGATCGAGGCCGCGACGCAGCCCACGGCCCGGGAGTCAGAGTAAGCTTTTCCAATGGCAAACAGCGAGGCTCACGTTATGGCAGGGAACGGCTTCCCTGCCCGGGTACGGCGGACTTTCAGCAGACGCGACGGCGCTATGGTGCTGAAGGCCCACGCATGTGTCGCCGAGCATTCCGAGGCCGATGGAGAAGATTACCTTCGCGTCGCCGACATCCTGCTCGACCAGCACGCCGATGCTGTAACCGTCACTGCCGCTCTGCTCACGCCCCCCCACCGGCGTGGCAGTCTAACCCCGAACGAGATTGAATCGCTCTTTGGAGAGGAGATGTACGGTCTCGTCGCGAGAGCATCCTCCGACGGCATTCTGCATACCAACACGGACGCCCGCCGAAGCCAGGATCTCCAGCGCTGGCTGACATCCCTCTCCGTCGACCTTCGCACCGTCGTCCTCCGAGTCGGCCTTCGACTCAGCGCCCTTGAGGAGCTTGCGGAGAGGGAGCTAGGCGACGGTCAAGACCAAGATCAGAAGAACCTGGCCCGGGAGACCCTGAAGCTGTACGTGCCGCTGGCGGATCGGATGGGCATGGGGGCTCTGCGCACGCGCCTGGAGGATGCCTCCTTCCACCTGCTCCAGCCAGCGATCCACGCCGAGATGACCAAGAGCATCGAGCCGATCCGCAAGGAGGACGAGATCTGCCTTTGCCTCCTGGAGGACGGCGTGACGCAGCTCCTGGAGCAGCGCGGCGTCGACGCCACAATCCAGAGTCGAACCAAAGGGTTGTACAGCCTCTACCGCAAGATGCGCCGCCTCGACAGTTCACTCGACGAGGTCATGGATCGCATCGGCCTGCGAATCATCGTGCCCTCGGTTGAGGCGTGCTACGGCGTGCTCGGGCTGCTCCATACGCGCTTTCGGCCCATACCAGGCACCTTCGACGATTACATCGGCTTTCCCAAGGAGAACGGCTACCAGTCGCTCCACACATGCGTCTACCCGGTCCCCGAGGTCTCCGTGAAGCCGGTTGAGTTCCAGATTCGCACCGAAAAGATGCATCGCCAGGCGGAATACGGCATCGCAGCGCACTGGTTGTATAAGGGTCAGACCCAGGCGGAGGCCGAGGCTGAAGGTGAGCGTCAGCTAGCGTGGCTTCGCGACCTGCTGCCTCAGGGCGAGAACGGCCTCGACCACGCCGAGTTCGTGGAACGTCTCCATCGCCGGGTCTACGACGACCGAAGAGCCTCCACGTAGCGCCATCATGAAGCTTGCGCGGCACGGGCAGCCGCGTGTGCTATGATCAGGCCATGCCGCTTGGATCCGAGAACGGCTGCGTGCGACGATGGGGGGATGCCGACGGCGAGGATAGCCTGAAGGCCACTGCAGACCTCTAAGCCGGTTTGCACAGCCGCCATAAGCCCCATCCTCGGGGCGACTGGCCCGAGGACGGGGACCAAGAGCGAGCAAGCGGCAAGCTCGCTCGTGCTAGGGGGTGCTAGGACTCGCCTTCAGCGGCCTCGGTAGCTACGCGGCCTCGTCGTCCTCAGGCCCTTCCGGGGCCTCCTCCTTCTCCACGCGCACGACCTTGATGGTCACGTCGGCCAGCAGTGCGGCCATCGCGCCCAGGGCCGCCAGCACCGGGCGGGCGAGGGTCACCACGCCGCCAGCGACCACGCCCGCTGTCAGCGGGATCTCCAGGAGGGTGCAGTCCTCCTTGTTCTGGATGATCAGTCGCCGCACGTTCCCCTGTCTGATCAGCTCCTCGACGCGGTCGACCAGGTCACGGCCGGCCACCTTGATCTCCTCGACCCATGTGCGCTTCTCCTTCGCCTGCTCGGTCATGGTTTCCTCCAGGTTCTTCTGCGTTTCTGGCTCAAACGATTCGGATTGCAGGCAGTGGCTGAGCCCGCCTCGTCTCGCCATGTATACGCATAACAGGGTTGGGAGTTGCAGACGGGGCTCGCAGCGGCCAGGTCTGCGCCGGGTGTAGACCCACCACAATGGCAAAGCCGACGTGGGCTGATCGCGTCTCAGTCGGGGATCACAGACCCATTCGAACTGGGGGGCGCTGCCTTTGCGGAGGCGGACCTCAAGCGTGCTCTGAAGAGGCGCGTCTCTCGTTCACCAGGAGTAATAGACCCAGGCCGACGACCAGGAAAGCGATCACGGGCAGAATCGCCACCCGCTGCCCCAGCTGCTCCGCCAGCGCCGCCCCCCGCTCGTGGGCCCGGAACCAGAGGAACGAGGCCGACTCCCCCTGCGACTGGAACCAGAAGGCGGCCTCGGCTGCCACGACGCCGTAGATGGTGGGGCCGATGAAGGATGAGGTCCGGCCCGCCACGGCGAAGAAGCCGTAGAACTCCGCGCTCCGCCCCGGGGGGCTAAGCACGGCGATCATCCCCCGGCTGACGGACTGGACGGCGGACAGAGCGCACCCCGCCACGCCACCGATGATGAAGAACCCCAGCACCGACTCGTTCAGGAAGAGCCCCACCACGGCCGCCAGCATCATCAAAATGAACAGGATCAGTGTCTGTTTGTTCCCGATGCGCTCGGTGAGCATCCCGGAGACATACGCTCCGACGACGCTCGTCACTTGGATCAGGATCATGAACAGAATTAGCATCTGCTGCTCCAGCCCGAACATCACCGCGCCGAAGATGGCGGCGAAGTTGATGGTCATCAGCACCCCGTCGTTGTAGATCAGGAAGGCAACGATGAACTTGACGAACTCGCGGTGCTCCCTGACTGTGGCGAAGGTCTGGCGCAGGCGGCTGACGGCCACGCCGAGGTAGGACACCCCGGGCGGCATGGGCTGGTGTTGGGCGCGCTCGCGCAGCCAGAGGAAGAGCGGCAGGGCGAAGAAGGCGAAGTAGAGGGCCGTCATGACGAGCGACAGCCGCACGATCCATGCGCCCTCAATCAGCGTGATCAGGGCCAGCACGAGGAACAGACAGACGATCCCCCCAACCAGGCCGATGGCCCAGCCGTTGCCGGAGACCCGGCCCGTCTCCTCGCGCTCGGCGACCTCCGGGAGAAGGGCGTTGTAGAAGACCTGTCCGCCGCGGTAGCCGATCTCGGCCAGGATGAAGAGCAACATGCCGGCCAGCACGTCTCCCTGGCGCACAAAGAAGAGGCTAGCGGTGGCGAGGCAAGCCAGGGCGGTGAAGAAGAGCAGAAACCGTTTCTTCCGCCCGGCGAAGTCGGCGATCACCCCCAGCACAGGGGAGATGACGGCGACGACGAGCATGGCGATACCCACGGAGATACCCCACAGCCGGGATCCCTCCGGCCCGCCGACCACCTGCTCCTTGAAGTAGGCGGCGTAGACGGCCAGCAGGACGACGGCAGCGTAAGCTGAGTTGCCGATGTCATAGGCGTACCAGGCCAGGCGCGAGCGGGTGGACTGACGGTGTATCTGGGGGAAGATGGCTCTGAGAACGGTTTCCATTTGTCTCTCCTCTATAGCTGACGCGCGTTTGCACATAGGTTATAACCCGGAGATCGGCGTTTCGACACGCTGGGTCTGGGAAAGAAGATCACCGCACGCCAGCGCCGCGTAACCTTGTCCCCACCCGGCTTCGTGATACAATTGGGGCGGCAGACGATCAGCAACTGCAGACCATCAAAGCTCGATAGCCTATTCGGACAGCGCCGAGGCGCGCAGATTCGGCATGAGCCAGGCAATGATCCGTCAGAAGCGACGACAGTACGAGCTCGCCCTGAGAGAGGCGTTGCAGCAGATTGTCGCGGCTCTGGCTCACAGGCCAGAGGTCGAGCGCGCCATTCTCTTCGGCTCCTATCGCGAGGGCCGCCGTGACCTGTTCACGGACCTGGACATCCTCATCGTTGCCTCATCAGACCTAGATTACGTCTCGCGCACCGCGGACATGTACCGGTATCTCTCCGTTCCCGTCGACATGGATCTGCTGGTCTACACCCCAGAGGAAATGGAACGCAACCGACATCGCCCCTTCATCCGCCGCATCCTGGAAGAGGGAGAAACCATCTATGAGAAACAAGCCCGCTGAGGAAGGCCGTCGTTGGCTGAGACAGGCTAGCGAGGACCTGCGATGGACCCGGCATCTTGCAAAGGAAGGCGCCTATCATCTGGCCTGCTTTCTGGCACAGCAGGTGGCAGAGAAGGCACTCAAAGCCTTCCTATACGCTCAAGGGGAGGAGATTGTCCTGGGTCATTCGGTGGAGCGCCTCTGCCAAGCTGCAGCAGCATTTGAGCCAGAGTTTGAGGTTCGTGTTCGGTCGTGGAGCGTGTTGGATGGGTACTACATCCCCACCCGCTATCCAAACGGCCTGCCCGATGGCATACCGGCGGACGTCTACACCCATCAGGCAGCGACAGACGCCGTCGCGCTGGCCGAAGACGTGGTGAGCTTTATCACGGGACGCTTGACCGAGTGATGACGAACAGGACCGTCAACCACCTGGATCAAGAGGCTCGCTCCGCGGAGCGACGGCTCTCGCAGCTGGCAGCGCAGGCCGAGCCCCTCTCGCCCGACCAGCGCGCCGTGCTCGAGGAGGCGGTGGAGACCCTCTCCAGGCTCCGCGAAGAGCTCCACGCCAACGCCGAGGACCTGCAAGATCACCAGGTGCAGCTGGCCGCCGCTCAGACCGACCTGGAGACCGCGGAACAGCGGCACCGCAACGAGAGCCGACGCTTGATGAACGAGAAGCAGCGCCAACGCATGTTCCTGGAGCGGCTGATGGAGGTCGCCCCGGTGGGCATCGCCGTGGTGCGCGGGCAGGCGTACCGCTTCGAGATGGCCAACGCCTACTTCCGTGCCGTCCCGGGCGCCGAGCGCCCCCTCGTGGGCCGAACCTTCAGCGAGGTCTTCGCCCAGACCTCGGCCGGGCGCGTGGCGAGGCTCCTGGACCAGGCCTGCCGCACGGCCAGGCCCGTCCACCTCCTAGAGCATCAGGATGTGTGGAGCGACGAGGAAGAGACCTATTGGAACGTGGACCTGGTGCCTCTGCAAGACCTGACCGGAGCAGTGGACGGCGTGCTGATGCTGGCACGCGACGTAAGCCGTGAGGTTCAATCCCGGCAGGAGGTCGTCCGGCTGGCAGAGGACCTCCAGCAGGAGCGCGACAAGCTCCAGACCATCATGGAGAACACCCACGCCCAGCTGGCCTACCTGGATGCAGACTTCAACTTCGTGCATGTCAACACGGCCTACGCCGAAGGGGCCGGGTACACAAGGGACGAGCTGATCGGGCGCAATCACTTCGATCTGTTCCCCGACGAGGAGAACGAGAGCATCTTCCGGCGGGCTGTGGAGACGGGCGAGCCGGTCTCCTTCCGCGGACGGCCCTTCGTCTACAGCGACCAGCCGGAACGCGGCGTCACCTACTGGGACTGGAGCCTGGTGCCGGTGAAGGGCGAGGAGGGGGAGACCGAGAGGCTGGTCTTCTCCCTGCTCAACGTGACGGAGCGCGAGCGACTGATGAAGCAGCTGGACGCGCAGCAGGGCCGGTTGAACACCATTATCGAGAACACGCCGGAGGGCATCGTGGTGGTCGACGACCAGGCCCGCATCACGCTCACCAACCCGGCCGCCGACCGCATGTACGCGCGCGACGTGCCGTACGGCGAGGGCTACGCCAGCCACGGCGATCTCTGCTTGTGCCACCCGGACGGCAGCGCCTGCCGACCCCGCGACCTCCCGCTCACCCGCGCAGCGCTGGACGGAGAGGCCCACGAGGATCTGGAGCTGGCGCTCATCCGGCCGGATGGTGAGAGGCGCGATCTGCTGGCGAGCACCGCGCCGATCCGAGACAGCGCGGGAGAGATCACGGGCGCGGTCGGGGTCTTCCGCGACATCACGGAGAGGAAGCGGATCGAGGAAGCGTTGCGCCAGCACGCAGAGCGGTTGCGGATGCTGCACGAGCTGGATCAAACGATCCTGGTCGCGCACTCCGCCGAGGAGATCGCAGAGGCGTCGCTGACCCGACTGCGGCGTCTCATATCCTGCCGCCGAGCCAGCGTGGAACTGTTCGACTTCGAGGCAGAGGAGGCCTCGCTGCTGGCGGTCAACGCCGAGGGCGAGACACGCCTGAGGAAGGGGCGGCGCATGCCGCTGACGTGGAACCGATCGCTGGGCAAGCTGCAGCAAGGGCGGGCGCACGCGGTTGACGATCTCGACAAGGTTCCTCCTTCCCCCTCAATCGAAGCGCTGCGACAGGAGGGCATTCGCTCCTTCGTCAGCGTCCCGTTGCGAGCGCGCGGCTCGTCCCCCAGCCGCGCCAGCAAGATGCTGGCGCTCCATGAGCTGATAGGTGCGCTGAACGTGGGACTGGATACCGTCGGAAGGTTGAGGGCAAGGCAGATGGCTGCCGTCAAGGAGGTGGCCCAACAACTGGCGATCGGCATCCAACAGATCCGGTTGAATGAGGCACTCCACGCCTATGCAGACGAGCTAGAGCAGCGCGTAGCCAACCGCACCGCCCAGCTGGAGGCCAGCGAGGCCCGTTTCCGAGCCATCTTCGAGCAGTCGGCACTGGGGATCGCCCTTCTAAACAGGCGTGGGAAGGTTATGGTCAGCAACCGAGCGCTGCAGGAGATGCTGGGCCGGAACGAAGAGGTGCTGGTGAGACGGCGATTCACCGATTTCGCCCATCCTGATGAGGAGATCGCGGCAGACGTGGCGGTCTACCGAGAGATGAGGGCCGGCGAGCGAGACCACCACCGCGTGGAGACGCGCTATGTGAGGTCGGACGACGAGGTGCGATGGGCCAACCTGGTGCTTTCTCTGGTGCGGGACGGGCAGGGCAAGCCACAGTTCATCATCGCCATGGTCGAGGATATCACGGAGCGGAAGCGGGCGCACGAAGCGCTGATCCAGTCGGAGAAGCTGGCTACGACGGGAAGATTGGCCGCGTCACTGGCCCACGAGATCAACAACCCGCTGCAGACGGTGATCGGCTGCCTGGGTCTGGCGGAGGAGTCGATGGAGGGAGATGACGACGAGGTGGAGACGTACGTCACCATGGCCCACGACGAGCTGAAGCGGGCCGCCGACATCGTCAGCCGCCTGCGCGATCTGAGCCGGCCCTCCGACGCAGAGCACGGCGAGCCGACCGACGTCAACGACCTGATCGATGACGTGTTGGAGGTGAGCCGCAAGGATCTCAAGGATCACGGGATCCGCGTCGTGCGTCATCTGGCGGAGGATCTCCCGCGGCCAATCTTGATGCCCGATCGCATCAAGCAGGTGCTTCTGAACCTGGTGCTGAATGCCCGCGATGCGATGTCGGGAAGGGGGGAGTTGAACATGGGCAGCAGGTACGACGAGGAGAACGACGAAGTGGTCATCATCATCAGAGACCAGGGCGCGGGCATCCCGGATGAGATCATGGACCACCTCTTCGACCCGTTCTTCAGCACCAAAGCCAAGGGCACAGGGCTGGGGCTGTTCGTGAGCCAGAACATCGTGCAGGAACACGGCGGCCGCATTGAGGTTGAGAGCACCGTGGGCGAGGGCTCGACGTTCACCGTCGCGCTGCCGGTCTCGCAGCCGTGATCCGTTCCAGTTCGGGTTGGAGTCGAGCCGACGGATGAATCCAACGGCTGGTACGGCAAACCCGTTCGAAACGGGTTCGATGGGGCACGCTGTCAGATCGGGGCTTCAGCTTGCCCACAGCGACAGGAGCCTCTCTTCGTCCAAGCGATCCCGACACTTTGGGCCTCCAGAGAACGACTAAGACAGTAGAACAGATATCGCGCGGGAGCGCCGTCGTCCCGACGGCAGGGAGCTTTGGAGCAAATACCTGGAAGGAGGTACCTACATGCTAGAATGGTTGGGGACGAAGAAAGGCCTGAGGGCAATCATCGTCATTCTCGCAATCGCCCTCGTCATATCCATCGTCAGTCAGGTCGCTGACTGGTCAGGCATTGGAAGCTACCTGACCGGCGCGGCTGCCCAGCCCGATCGCGACGATCCATTGATGACCCTCACGTATGGCCTGGAGATTGAGGGTCAAGGCGCTGGCTTCTTCGCGTCGGCCAGCGGCATCGGGTCGGAGTCCGAGGTCGTTGAGCATAAGGTGACCACAGGCAGCGGCGCGCAGATTGTCCAGAAGATCCCCGGTCGCACGAAGTGGACGCCCATCACACTCGAACGCGGGCTTACCAGCAGTCTCTACGTCTGGGACTGGCGGCAGATGGTGGTCGACGGGAACGTCAGGGAGGCGCGCGTCAACTGCTCCATCATCGCTTACGATCAGCAGAACAATGAGATCGCCCGCTGGGAGCTGGAGAACGCTTGGCCATCCGCTGTGTCTGCCCCCGCGTCAGGGGACGAGGAGTCCACAACAGACGCTGTGGAGAGCATCACCATCGTCCACGAGGGGATGGAGCGGGTCCAGTGAGCTGATCGCTCGCGCCTCTCCGCAGAACACGTTCAGAGGCGAGCATGGTCTGATATGCCTCGGAGAAGAGATCCTGCGGATCCAGACTTGCCCCAGGATATGTTCTGCTGAGCGATATCCCTTTCTTCATTTCTTCTGTTTCCATTTGGCTCTCCGTTCAGTGATCGAGGGCAACTACGCAAATCGAACAGTACCATTCATTGACAAACTGACCAGCAACCAATGTGTTGGCAAGACGTCGGACCAGGCCAAGCAGGCGGTTCCCCTCCCCCCGCGGGGGAGGGTTAGGGAGGGGGCCGCCGTTGCTAATCAGGCGTCGCCGGATTGCGAATCCGGCTAGAGCGTAGGGGGCGTCGCCGGATTGCGAATCCGGCTAGGGCGTAGGGAGCGTAGGGGGCGTAGGGAGCTTAGGGGGCGTAGACGGAGGGGGGCAGCGCCCCGCACCACCAGCGGCAGGTAGACCGCGCACGTGGCGCTGATGTAGCCTGCCTTCACCTCCGTATCGCTCCCCCCTGCCCCGCTCACCGTCAGCGAGACGGTGTAGACGCCCGTCGTGGTGTAGGTGTGCGAAGGTGCCTGGGCGATATCGCCCGTCGACCCGCTCTCCAGCGTGCTCGTCACCCCATCGCCGAAGCTCCACAGGCTGGTCGCATACGCCCCCGTCGAGGTGTTGGTGAAGGCAACCGTCAGCGGAGCCACCCCGCTCGTAGGCGACCCGCTGAAGTCCGCCCGCACCGGCGCGTGCACCGCGACCGTTAGCGGTCCGGCGTCGTTGTTCTCGGGGTCGACCTCGGTCACGTCGCCCGTCGGCGTGATCAGCGCCGTGTTGCTCAACGCGCCAGCGTAGCTCTCGCTGGTGGTGAGGACCAGCGTCCGGGAAACGGGCCTGCCGCTGACGAGGTTGGCGACCGTGCAAGTGAGGACGCCGCCGGGCAGGTCCACCTCGCAGCCGGGCGCCGGACGGACGCCGACGGCAGCCGTGATGGGCGTCCAGCCATCGACCACCGTGGCGGTCACGGGGGTGGTGGGGCCGGCGTTGGTGATGGTGAGGGTGTAGCTGATGGGCGCCCCAGCGACCACGTCACCGTCGGCCACCTTGCTGATGGAGAGGTCGGTCGTGCGTGGCACGAGCCCCTCGATGCTCGCCAGGAAGACGTCAAAGGCGCCGGCGTTGGCGCCCTGGAAGGCACTGACGGTCTCCAGGTCGTCTGACCGCGTGCCGCCCGCCACGTAGACGTTGCCGAGGCCGTCCCGGGCGATCCCTAGGCCGATCTCGGCCCCACTGCCGCCGAGATAGGTGCCGAACGTCATGGCCCCCGTGGCGTCGAACGCGGCCACGATGGCGTCAGCAGGGCCGTACCAATTCAGGTCCTCCTCCGGAGCCACGCCGCCCTCGTAGGTAGCCTGAATGGGGTCGACGGTGGGGAAGTCCTCGGAGCCCGTGCCGCCGGTCACGTAGGCGTTGCCGGAAGCATCGAAGATGATGTCCCTGATCACCTCGTCGCCGACGCCGCCGACGCGGGTGGCGTAGGTCAGGCTGGGGACTGTGGTATCCACCTTGGCCAGGAAGGCGTCCCAATCCCCGCCGCCATAGGGGGGCGGCTCTGCGGCGGTGGTGGGGAAGTCCGCCGACCCCGTGGCACCGCTCCAGTAGACGTTGCCGGACCCGCCCGCAGCGACGCCGGCGCTGATCTCGCCGCCGGAACCGCCCAGGAAGGTGGCGAAGAGGAGCTGATCGTCGCCGCTCGCCGTGGGATCGAGCTTGGCCAGGAAGGCGTCCCCGTAGTCTCCGCCCTTGTTGGTCGCTTGAATCGGATGCTTGACCATCAGGTCATCGGAGTTGGTGTTGCCAGCGAAGTAGACGATGCCGTCGGCCACGTCTATGCCGTAGCCCTCCTCGGTATCGGCGCCCCCGTAGTAGGTGCCGTAGACGAGCGAGGCAGCGCCGGACGCCGCGGGATCGAGCACAGAGACGACGGCGTCTCGACTCTCGCCCACGCCGGCCTTGGCCGCCTGGAGCGGATCGTCGCTGGTCGGGAAGTCGAACGAGTCGGTGAAGCCCACAGCGACCATCAGGCCGTCGTCCCCGACAGCCACCTGGACCAGCTCCTCAAAGCCCGCTCCCCCCAGGTAGCTGACGTAGTGGCTGGCGCCGGCGGCATCGAGCTGGATGGCCATGCCATCTGAGAAGCCGCCGCCGTAGTCCTGCTGCAGCGCGTTGCCCGTCGTGGCCAGATCCTCCGATTCCGTGTAGCCCACCACGTAGGCTCTCCCGCTGCAGTCCACCTCCATGCCGTAGACGTGCTCTCGACCGGTGCCACCCAGGTAGGTGGTATAGACCAGCTGATCGGCGCCGGTCTTGGAGAGATCGAGCTTGGTGACGAAGACGTCGCGGTCGCCCGAGAGCGTGCGGCCCGGGGACGGGCTTGGCTCCGGGAAGTCGGGGGAGTCGGTCACGCCCGCGATATAGAGGTGGTTGTCGCAGTCAAAGGCGACGCCGAAGCTGGCGTCGAAGCCGCTGCCTCCGAAGTAGGTGCCGTAGTCCAACGTGGGGTCGATGATCAGGGGGCGGGTGGCGTCGTATCGCCCCACGGCGAAGCCGACGCTGCCGTCTTCGTGGACGACGTAGCGCACGCGCACGGGGCCAAGCGGCCCGGGGACGGGCTTGGCCCCGGGCCGCTTGCCGCCGATCTCCTGCCACGCGACGGGCTCGCGCTCGATGAGGGAGCGGGCGGCGCCGTCCTCGCCCACGCTGATCACCAGCTCGCGCTGGCGCAGCGCCACCTGCGACGCGCCGCGGTGGCGCCAGCGAATGCTTTCGGGGTCCGCGCCGGGGGCGACGACGAAGGTCCCTTTCAGGGCATCCTCGCCGCCGCTGTAGACCAGGTCGATCCCGGGGTAGAGCCCCTCATAGACGATGCCGCCATAGGTGGGGATGTTGGCGTGCCACCCGGCCGGGTCCTTCCCGATGAAGGTGTTGACGATCCCGGGGAGCCGTCCATCGCCCACCACCCGGGTGTCGGGGCTGCCGCCGACGAACTGGAGGCGCAGCGCGGCAGGCTCCGCAGCCGTGGTCCCCGCAGACGCGCCCGGCTCGAGAAGGCGGTCGAGCAGCTGCGTCGCCAGATCGGGCGAGGGGAGGGGCAGGACGACCTCGTGGCGCCGGAAGAAGAGCGTGCCGGCTGCACCCATGGTGCGGAAGAGGACGGTGTGGTCCGCCTGGCCGGGGTTCGGCACGAAGACGGTGGCCCGCTGGGTCGCGGGGGCCTGGAGCTGTCGATGGCCGGTGGCCAGCCGGTCGCTGTGGGGCGAGCAGGCGGCGATCAGGGCCGCGAGCACGATCACGGTCAGGATGGTGGTTGAGGCTGAATGGTGCGTCATGGCGCTACCTCCTTTCTTTGGTGGTGTGTCGGTAGGTTTTCATCTCTCGGTCCGTTGGGCGCGGGGCTGGCGGATTGCGAATCCGCCGGGAGCAGGGGGGAGCGCCGTCGTCCCGACGGCAGGGGGCTGGCGGATGGCGAATCCGCCAGAGCAGTGTGGGGCCGGCGGATTGCGAATCCGCCGGGAGCAGGGGTGGGGAGGGCCGGCGGAGTGCGGGCGGAGGGCCGCCCAGTCTGGCGGGAGCGGAGGGAGACGATGAAAAGGGCTATGGCGAAGAGCAGGAGCACGGCGGCGGGCTGGACCACGTCGGCGAGGGTGCCCCGGTAGAAGACGAGGGCGTTGAGGCCGTCCAGGCACCAGGCGACGGGCGAGAGGTGCCCCAGCGCTCGGAGCCAGGGCGGCACGAGGATGAGGGGCCACCACCCTCCCCCCAGCAGCACCAGCACGATCCAGGCGGAGGTGGCCAGCGCGCTGGCCTGGCGGGGCGTGCGCGCCAGGGCCGCCAGGGCCAGCGCCAGGGCGGTCACGGCAAGCACGTAGGCGCTGGCGATGACCATCAGCGCGAGCGGAGCGCGGCCGAAGCTGACGCCGAGCAGCTCGCCAAAGGCAATCAGGACCGCAAACTGGGAGAGCCCCAGCAGGAACGTGGCCAGCAGCTTGCCGCTCAGCAGCTGGGCCCTGTGGACGGGCATCATCCCCACCCGGCGCAGGAGGCCCGAGACGCGCTCCTCGGCCAGCGATTGGGTGAGCCCCAACGCGCTGATCATCACGAACGTGACAGCGATGCTGGGGACGGAGAGCATGAAGCCGTTCTCCAGCGAGCGGGCCTGGACGATCCTCTTCTCGTTCGGCCCGCTCACCCGGATGTTGACCTGAATCGGCGGCGGAGGCCGCTTCGCCTCCCTGCCGTCGGGACGACGGCG
>CAYQZG010000107.1:0-13806 GCA_964421785.1 uncultured Anaerolineales bacterium | reverse complement strand
ACGTGAGGCGTGAAACGTGAGGCGTGAAACGTGAGGCGTAAGACGTGAGGCGTGAAACGTGAGGCGTGAAACGTGAGGCGTAAGACGTGAGGCGTGAGACGTGAGGCGTGAAACGTGAGGCGTGAAACGTGAGGCGTGAAACGTGAGGCGTAAGACGTAAGCGTGAGGCGCTGTATTCTTGGGGAGGGCCAAGTAGATGGATCTTAAGAAGGCTGAACGTTTAGACAAGGGGTACGTGCAGCTCTACACGGGCGATGGCAAGGGGAAGACGACGGCCGCTCTGGGCCTGGCGCTGCGAGCATCGGGCCGTGGGTTGCACACCTATATCGGTCAGTTCATGAAGGGCCAGCGCTACGGTGAGTTAAAGGCGCTGCGCGACAACCCGTTCATCACATTAGAGCAGTACGGCGACCCACGCTGCATTCGCCGCGAGGAGGTCACCGCCGAGCACGTGGCTCAAGCCCATCAAGGTCTGGATCGGGCGCGCGAGGCGATGTTGTCCGGGGACTACGACCTGGTGGTGCTCGACGAGGTCAATGTCTCCATCTGGTTCAGGGTGTTGGAGACAGAGGAGGTGCTTGCCCTGCTGGATGAGAAGCCGGAGCGCGTCGAGGTGGTGCTCACCGGTCGCCGCGCGCCGCAGGAACTCATCGACCGCGCCGACCTGGTGACGGAGATGCGCGAGGTGAAGCACTACTACCAGCAAGGGGTGATGGCGCGCGTGGGCATCGAGCGGTAGCCATGCAGGCCGGGATCAATCCCTAGTGCTCTTCCACATGACAGACCTTGACTTCATCCCTAGCTCCTAGCCCCAGTCCTCGGGGGCGGTGGGACCAAAACAACGCTTGGTAGCTCGCGCTAGCCGCCCCGAGACGGGGCTCAGAGCTGCTCTGAGCTGTTGAGAGGTCCAGGTGTAACGGAAAGGAACAAGAATGAAGCTTGAGAACGCACTTGTTGGGCAGATCGTCCCCCACCCCAACGAAGCGGCCATGACAGCGGCTCGTGCCCGGCAGGACACCCTCACTAAGCCGCCTGGGAGCTTGGGCCGCCTGGAAGCTCTCTCTATTCAGCTGGCTGGCATCTACGGAACCCCCAGGCCGACGATCGAACACAAAGTGATCATCACCATGGCGGGCGACCACGGCGTGGTCGCCGAGGGCGTCAGCGCCTTCCCCCAGGAGATCACGGCCCAGATGGTGAGCAACTTTCTAAACGGCGGCGCGGCGATCAACGTGCTGGCGAAGCACGTGGGCGCGCGGGTCGTGATCGTCGACATGGGGGTGGCAGCCGACCTGGCACCCTCGCCCGGGCTGGTGGACAAGAAGGTGGCCCCTGGTACGCAGAACCTCGCTCAAGGGCCGGCTATGACCCGGAAGCAGGCGCTTCAGGCCCTGAAGGCCGGCGCCGAGGTCGTTGAGGCCGAGCTGGAACGAGGTCTGGACATCCTGGCCGTCGGTGAGATGGGCATCGGCAACACCACGCCGTCCACCGCCATCGCTGCCGCGTTCACCGGCCGGCCGCCCGACGAGATCGCCGGCCGAGGTACCGGCGTCGACGATGAAGGCCTCGCCCGTAAGATAGATGCCGTGGAACGTGGACTCGTCGTCAATCAGCCGAATCCGGACGACGCGATAGACGTCCTGGCGAAAGTGGGCGGGTTCGAGATCGGCGGCATGGCCGGCGCTATACTGGCGGCGGCCGCCCACGGCCGGCCGGTGATGGTCGATGGGTTCATTGCCACGGCGGGTGCCATGGTGAGCGCCGGATTGGCCCCCACGATACAGCCCTACTTGATCGCCGGGCATCTGTCCAACGAGCGCGGGCACAGGGCGATGCTGAACTGGCTGGGGTTGGACCCTCTGCTCGATCTCGACATGCGGCTGGGGGAGGGAACCGGCGCCGCGCTGGGCTTCTCGCTGGCCGAGGCAGCCTGCAAGGTCCTGAGCGAGATGGCCACCTTCGCCGAGGCCGGTCTCTCAGGCACCACCGACGGCGCCTAGCACGACAACGTGACTTCTGTCCTGTCAGACTTCCGACGTCTTCGTCGGTGACTGCGTCGACCCGGTGACTGTGTCGACCCCGGGTCTCAAAGGCCATCTCCACCAGACTTCGGGAGTCTTTGGCCAGCGAAACTCACGTTTTAGTACTAGGCGGCGTCCAAGAACAGGCTCGCTGTTTGAGGACGGGGGCTCCGAGCTCGCCCACAAGACGACGTGTTACAGTTTGTCGAATCCAACGGAGGCGCAGTTTGTCCATCATCAATTGGCTCGTTGGCCGTTGCCTTCTGCCTCCCTTGGCGGCGCTTCAGTTCTTGACCCTGACGCCGCCTATCGTAAGGCGCTCTTTCACGCCGCAAGAGCTAGGTCGGGCCGTGGGCTTCTTCCCTTTGGTCGGTGCCTTGCTCGGCGGGTTGCTGGTGGGGCTCGACCGACTGCTATCGCCCGCGCTGCCCGCGAACCTCACGGCAGCCCTGCTGCTCACCGGTTGGGTCATCGCCACCGGCGCCCTCCACATTGATGGCTTTCTGGACAGTCTGGATGGGCTCTTCGGCGGCTACACACCCGCCAGGCGCATGGAGATCATGCACGACGAGCGTGTCGGCGCCTTCGGCCTCGCCGGCGGGGTGCTGCTGATGATGCTCAAGCTCACCGCTCTGACCGCTATGACCGACCGGATGGCCGCCCTCCTCGTGGCGCCAACGCTGGCCCGCTGGGGCATGAGCCTGAGCATCGTTCTGTTCCCCTACGCCCGTGCGGAGGGCCTGGGACGGGCGATGAAGGATGAGACCGGCTGGGGACAGGCAGCGCTCGCTACGGTGAGCGCTCTCACCGTCGCCGGACTCGGAGGAGGGTATCTCGGATGGGCGGCCATAGGCGCGACCGCCCTGCTCACCTGGATCATCGCCCGCTTCGTCCTGGCCCGTATCCCAGGCCTCACAGGCGACGTTTACGGCGCCCTTGGCGAGACACTCGAGCTCACCCTGCTGCTGCTGTTCGCGACGTTATCGTGATGAAGGACTTCAGCTTCCCCCAGGTGGAGATCAGACTGGCGTCGGGGAAGCCGGGAAGGGCGCTGGTACTCCGTAGCGCGCGGACGTTGCACACGCTCTCATCGGCTGTCGTCGGCGGCGGGTTCAACCACACCCGCACGATCATCAACCGTCACGTGGACAAAGCGTATGACGTTCGGGATGCAGCGGCTGACCTGATCGCCTTTGCCCGCCAGCACGGCATCACCGAGAGATTCGTGGGACTCATGACAGCCGTCTATCTGGACGAGGCCCGGGCCGCCACGTGTGTCGCGGGCGATCTGATCGTCGCCACCGTCGCCACGGTCGGCCTGGGCAACTGCACGGCGGCCGGGCTGAAAGAATCGGCGTTGCCTAAGCCGGGCACCATCAACCTGATCGTGCTCATCGACGGTCACCTGACGCCTGCCGCCATGGTCAACGCGGTTATCACCGCCACCGAGGCGAAGTCCGGGGCTCTCAGCGACGAGAAGATTCGGACGGGCACGGGGCAAGCAGCCACGGGAACCTCGACGGATGCACTGGTCATCGCCTGCACCGGCCGAGGGAGCGCGCGACCGTATGCCGGACCCGCGACAGAGGTCGGCTGGTGCATCGCCCACAGCGTGCGTCAGGCTATGAAGGATGGGTTGGTATGAAGGAAGGAAGAGGGCGACCACACGCCCTGATCATGATCGTGGCCTTGTTTCTGGATTTGATGCTGGGCGACCCGCCGAACCGCTTCCATCCGGTGGCCTGGATGGGATCTGCCATCGCGGCCGCGCAGCAGCTCGCCTCGAACTCGTCGGTGGAGCACGCATCGCCTTTCGCCCGCTTTCGCGCGCCTGGTCGGGGGCGCCTGGCCCAGCTAGCGTATGGTGGCCTGGTCGCCATCGGCGGCACCCTGGGGATGCTCGGCATAGGGCGCCTGGTCGAGTGCATGATCGACCGCCTACCCGCGCCATTGAGTTGGCTGACTGAGAGCCTCTTGCTGAAGTCGACCTTCTCCGTGGGTAGACTGTCCGTCGTCGCACGGCAGATAGAGACCGCCCTGGATGCTCAGGACGTGACCGAGGCGCGGCGACTGGTCTCCTGGCACCTGGTGAGCCGCGACACCTCCAGGCTTGAGACACCTGGGCTGGCCGCTGCCACGATCGAATCAGTGGCGGAGAGCGCATCTGATGGTATCATGGCACCGTTGCTGGCCTATGCCGTGTTCGGCCTGCCGGGGGCTCTGGCCTACCGCTTCGCCAACACGGCCGACTCGATGCTGGGATACCGTGACGAAGCTCGAGAGTGGCTGGGCAAGATCCCGGCTCGGCTTGACGACGCATTGAATCTGATACCGGCCCGGTTTACGGCGCTGCTGTTGACGCTGGGATCGGCCCTCGTCGGCGAGAGCGCACAAGGCGCCTGGCGCATATGGTGGCGCGATAGGGGAAAGACCGCCAGCCCCAACGCAGGGCATCCTATGAGCGCTATGGCCGGCGCACTGGAGGTCGAGCTGGAGAAGGTCGATCATTACCGCCTGGGCGCGGGACAACGTCCGCCAACTGCGGGGGACATTGGGCGCGCCGTGCGCGTCATGCGGGCGGCCGTGGCGCTGGGCTTCAGCCTGTTGCTCATACATCGTCATGAAAGACCATAAGAACGATCGAACAATCTCACCCCGTCCCGAGGTGCTGAACACCCATTCCGTCCCTCACGGGGCGCCGGACTATGAGGAACTGGAGGCCTGGGGATTCGAGCCCGAGGACGTGCTCGATTTCAGCGTCAACGGGAACCCTTACGGGCCGCCGCCAGGGGTCCGCGAGGCCTTGCAGGACGTACCCGTGGACCGTTACCCAGACGGCGACGCGCTGGAACTGCGTGCGGCGCTCTCCGAGCATCTGCACGTTTCGCCCCGGAACATCATGACGGGTAACGGCGCCGCCGAGCTCATCTGGCTCATCGCCCTGACCTTTGTCCGCCCAGGAGACCGGGTGCTGGTGGTAGAGCCGACGTTCGGCGAGTATGCTCGCGCTGCAGCGCTGATGGGCGCACAGTTGGAGACCTGGCGCGCGAGGCCCGAGGCCAACTTCGATGTCCAGCCCGCCGACGTAGAGCGGCACCTGCGGCGCTCCCACCCTCGACTGACCTTTCTCTGCAATCCCAACAATCCGACGGGGTCGACTGTACCGATGGAGATCATCAAAGGATGGGCAGACGCTCACCCGGAGACGCTCTTCATCGTGGACGAGGCGTACGTATCGTTCGCCCCTGGCCTACGCGCAAGCCGTAGCAAGGGCGGCGTCACCGCCGAAGCCAGCCCCTCGATGTCGACGCTGAAGGCAAAGAACGTCCTGACGCTGCGCTCAATGACCAAGGACTACGCGCTGGCAGGCCTCAGACTTGGATACCTGATCGCCGACGAAGGCATCGTCGATGCACTGGTCCGCGTCCGCCCGCCCTGGAACGTGAACGCGATGGCCCAAGCCGCCGGGGTCGCAGCACTGAAACAGCAGGCCTACGTCCAGCAGTGCGTAGCCCGGCTTGAGGAGGCAAAAGCACAGTTGATAGAGGACCTGAAGGGCCTGGCCCTGGAGCCGCTGCCCTCGGCGACGCACTTCTTCCTCATTCCGGTTGGGGATGCGGCTGCGCTTCGTCGGGCCTTACTCGCTCGGGGAGTCCAGGTGCGCGATTGCACCTCCTTCGGTCTGCCCGGTCACATACGCGTCGCCACCCTCCGGCCCGCAGAGAACGCTGTTCTGCTAGAGGCACTTCGAGAGGTGATCGCGTGACAAGATTGCTCTTGATCCGGCACGGGAGAACGTCCTGGAACGCCGAGGGGCGCTATCAGGGACAGACCGATACGTCGCTGAGCGAGCTGGGTCGTGAACAGGCGCAGCGATTGGCAGACCGGCTGTGCTCGGAGGATATCGATGCCCTGTACGCCAGCGACTTGCAGCGAGCCTGGGAGACCGCCGAGCGGATCGCCGCCGGCCATCATCTAGCTATCCGGCCAGAACCTCGTCTGCGAGAGATTAACTTCGGCGAGTGGGAGGGCAAGACGCACGAGCAGATCGAGAGGAGTGACTCGGAGTCGCTAACCCGGTGGTTCGATGACCCGGTGCACAGATCGCCGCCGGGCGGCGAGACGCTGAAGGAGGTGAGGGATCGCGTCAGGGCCGCCTACGATGACGTCATGGAGCACCACCGGGAGGAGACAGTAGCGATCGTGGCGCACGGCGGGACGTTGCGCGTGCTGCTGTGTCTCGCCTTGGGGATGCGTCCAGAGGCCTACTGGCAGTTTCATTTCGATGTCGCGTCCCTTTCCGAGCTGAACGTCCACGACGAGGGAGCTATCTTGAACACGTTGAACGACACTGCACACCTCCGCTCACGACAGGCGCGGCGCTCATCACGCGGGGTGGCTTCCCGTAAGCACAGCGACACCGACCGCCCCCAGCAGGCCGATGAGGCGTCGCCCCATGGCGCGTCGAGAGGGAAGTTGATTCTCGTGCTCGGCGGCGCGCGCAGCGGCAAGAGCGACTTCGCTCAACAGCTGGTGCAGGAGATGGCCGATGGTCGCGGGTCGAGACCGTCAACCGTCCTCTTTGTGGCCACAGCCGAGGCCGGCGACCAGGAGATGGAACGGCGTATAGAGAAACATCGCCGTGTCCGCCCGGACCATTGGCATACACTCGAGGCCCCCCGCAATGTCGGGGGGGCGATCCTCGGCTTCGCGTCGAAGCAGAAGGTCGAAGCCATCCTGGTCGACTGTATGACACTGTTGGCGTCGAACCTGCTCATCGATGCAGAGGATGTCTTCGCCGAAGAGACCGAGACAGCGTTGATGAGCGAGGTAGAGGATCTGATCACCTGTGCCGAGCAACTCTCAGCGCCCACCGTCGTGGTCTCAAATGAGGTGGGATGGGGGCTGGTGCCGCCTTACCGACTGGGGCGCGCCTATCGTGACGCGCTGGGTCGGGCCAACCAGGCGCTTGCTGAGGCAGCCGACGAGGTCATCTTGCTCGTGGCAGGGATCCCCCAGGTGATCAAGCCGCGGAGCCAGGATGAGTCACGCCGTCGTACGTTGGAGGCAGACGGAGGTCGATAGAATGACGACGTTCAAGGTGTACCTTTTGATGGGGCGATCGATCAGGGAACAGCCATGATTCTGGTCACGGGTGCCACCAACTTCGTCGGTCGGAGCGTGTTACACCAACTGGCGGCCGAGCAGCGCGAGGGTCAAGCTCCACGCGTCTGCTGCCTGGTCCAGCCCTCGCAATTCGAGCAGCAATTGCCGACAGAGGTCACCTTTTCCATCATATCAGCGAGTCTGAACGACTCCTCGGCATTGCGCAAGGCCATGCGGGACGTGAGAGTCGTTATCCACCTGACCCGTGAGGAGGAACGCCCCCAAGAACGAACGGTGGCGGATCACGTCCGAGGAACGAAGCATCTGCTCGAGGCAGCAAAGGAAGCAGGTGTATCCCGCTTTATCTATCTGAGCCGACTTGGTGCTACCGCTGCCTCGGCCTACCCTCTCTTCCGTACCAAGGGTGAGGCGGAGATTGCTGTCGCCGAAAGCGGTCTGAACCACACGACCTTCAGATCGGCCGTGATCTACGGTCCGGACGATGTATTCACGACGAGACTGGTGATGCTGGCGAAGACGTGCCCTCTCCTGCTGCCGATTCCCGATGTGGGCATGGCCAGATTCCAGCCGCTTTGGGTCGAAGATCTGGCAAGATGTATCGTGGCGACGATTGATCGAGACGATCTGGGGGGACGGATGATCCCTCTCGGTGGGCCGGAGCACTTCACATTTGAGCAGATGATCCGACGCGTGTTGGAGACCGCCGGGATAAGAAGGCAGCTGGTGCACATACAGATGCCCCTGATGCGAACCGCGGCCGACGCGCTAGGAGCTCTTCTGGTCCGCAGTCCGACGCCAACGTGGTGGCTTGATCTGGCAGCTGTGGGGAGCGCAACTGAACTGGGGACGATCCCAAAGCACTTCGGCTTTGAGCCCTGCCGCTTTGCCGACTGCCTCAACTACCTACGCCGAAGCAGGCCCTGGCGCCAAGCGTTTGTTCGTCACGTGCTGGGTTACTGATCCGGCCTGCGACATCGTGCGCCAGGTGCAGGGGCAAAGCGATGGCGCACCAAGGTCCAGATGGCCTTCAGGCCATCCTTCCAGCTGATCTTCTTCCCCTCCTCCAGCCCCCGGGGCTGGTATGAAATGGGAATTTCGTGAATCTCGACATCACGCTTCAGCAGCTTACTCGTGACCTCCGGGCAGAACCCGAAGCCATCAGACTGTAGATCGAGGCTGCGCAGCAGGTCTGTGCGAAGCAGCTTGTAGCCGGTCGCCTCATCCGTCAAGGCAGAACCATAGAGCAGGTTAGCAACCCAACTGACAAGGCGCCCGCCCCAATAGAAAGCCCAGGAAGACCGTGGATTATTGCGAAGATTTCTTGAGCCGTACACGACCTGCACAGCGGGATCCTCAAAGAGAGCGAGCAGCTTGGGATACTCCTCAGGGGCATACTCCAGGTCAGCATCCTGAGTGATCACGATATCGCCTGTGACGTGTTCCAACGCTGTGCGAATCGCCGCGCCCTTCCCTTGATTACGCCGGTGATGGTAGACCTGGACCAGGTCAGGTCGCCGTGCAGCGATGCGTTCCAACACATCACGGCTCTGATCGGTCGATCCATCGTTCACCACAAGAATCTCCCGCTCGACATCTCTGAGCTCCACGGCCAACACACGTTCAATCAATTGAGCCACAGTCTGGGCTTCATTGTAAACGGGTATGATGATGGATAGCTTCATCGTGCCATCGGAAACCGCTTTCCTGCAATCAGTCACACCAAGCCTCAAAACCGTAGTCAGGACTTCAGCCCTGAGTTTCGAGCTCCTCCGCGAGCATTCCTCGAATGCGCGCGGCTACCATCTCGATAGCCACCTCGTTGAATCCACCCTCAGGAATGATGACGTCTGCGTAGCGCTTGCTCGGTTCGACGAACTCCAGGTGCATCGGGCGGACGGTCGAGAGATACTGCTCGCAGACCGATTCGACGCTGCGCCCGCGTTCCTCGATATCTCGCCGTAGCCGCCGAATGAAGCGCACATCGGCGTCGGTGTCGATATAGATCTTGACGTCAAATAGCCTTCGCAGGTCGGGCTCCACGAAGACGAGAATCCCCTCGACGATGACCACCGGCGCCATCTCGACCCGCTGTGTCCGGTCCGTCCGCGCATGGTGGGTGAAGTCATAGATCGGAATCTCTATTGGCTGACCCTCACGCAGTCTCTTCAGATGCTCAACCAACAATTCAGTCTCCAACGCATCTGGATGGTCGAAGTTGACCTGAGCTCGGAGTCGCTCGGGAAGATGGCTGATATCACGATAGTAGGCGTCGTGGGTTATATAGGTGATGTGTTCGGCTCCCACGCGATCTAGAATACTACTTGCCACGGTCGTCTTGCCCGACCCTGTCCCGCCAGCTACACCAATGATTATCGGCTCCATGCTCACTTCTCCTTTCAAGCCGACCTAGTCGCTGCCAGGACCAGGAGGAAAGCGGCCACGATCATCAGCATTACTCGTAGCCTCGGGTAGCGACGCGGCATAAACCAATCGGCGCTCCACGCTAGCCACGCACCCGCCATCCCACCTCGCAGCACGGGATCGGCGCCGCCCCAAAGCCTCCCCCGCTGCCATAGGTTCATCAACGCTGCAGATCCGACCAACAGCGTTGTAAGTCCATATGTGAGTGTGCCAGGCCACTCTACACGAGGGATGCCGGTCGCAATCACGCACAATGACTGACCGAGCGCCCGGGCCCCGAGCCCGCCGCAGACCGCCAGAGAGAAACGAATCGGCGTCACCCAGCTCGCGCTCAGAACAGCGGTGCCGGGCGTCGCGATATAGGCCAAAGCCACCAGGGTCAGCAGCAAAGCAGGCAGATAGAGCAGCGTACAGCTCCACGGTGCGTTCTGGCTCGACTCGACCCCGGTATCCACCTTCAATGGAATGGCCAAGGCGGCCATCAAGATTAGCGACAGGACAGGTCCCTCCAAGACTCCCCTATCGACCACCCCGATGAGTGATTCCAGGGCGGGCAGCCCACTTCCCCACCCAAGCAAGGCACTAACCACGAGGACGCTGGCCGCACCCCAGGCAGCAGCATGTGCACCACGGGAAAGAGCACGTGCTCCTCGGTAACCGCTCCAGAGGCCGAAGCTTACCGCAGCTAATAGCATGCCGCTGCCTAAACCGACGAGGATGGCCAATACGGACATCTCAGGGGGCGTCCTCTTCGTGTTGAAGCCATAGGGGAAAGGGGCCAGAGGCCTCGATGGAAGCCTCTTCCTTCTGTGGTGAGCGTCGCTCCGCTTCCTGTCGAACCTGGCGGAGCCAGAAGCGGCGTTCAGAACACATCAGGCTCCCTACAAGTCCGATCATAAGCATGACTAAGCCTAGCCCGGTCGGCAACCGTCCTGGATTATGCGTAGCCATCACGCGCGCGTAGGGCATGGGGTCAAACGTGAACGTAACGTCCCTTACATCGAACACCGCCTGACCGCCTTTGTCAGTCGCCCTCTCCGAGATAATCTCCCCCGTGGGGCTTCCGTAAATCTGAACGTCGGCGCGGGCATACGGTTCCTCTGACCGCGGTGTCAGGCGAACGATCAACTCTGCCTCTGGGATAGCGAAGTAGGTGTCTCCAGTGAGCGGTATCTTCAACTCGGTGCTCGGCTCGGCATCGGACGTAAGCAGGAGCTGGAGCGACTCGCCATCTCCGCGCACGGCAGACACTTGCACACCGAGGCCGCTCTCCTCAACGAAAGTGACCAGACCGGGGCTGTGACGTGCCCCACTACCGTCCTCCGTCAAGGCCACCCAGTTATCGCCGCCCGGCAGTGATCGTCGCTCTCCCCTCTGTAGAACAAGTCCCTCGGCCCGCCACCCAAAGAGCTGCGAAAGGAGCAAGCCAAGCAAGAGGATCAGAACGCCGAGATGTGCCATCAAAGGAAGCACGACAGACCACGGCCAACGATCGACCTGATAGAAGGAGGAGGCATTCACGATACGATATCGCCGGCGCTTCAGACCGTCCAGCAGCTTCACGAACGGTTGGTCCGACACCGGTTCCCACTCGCTACCGGGTTCGGCGATTGCCTGATCTGTTACCAGTCGGTCAACGCCTTCGATGAGGCGAAGGAAGACGCAGCCGGAGAGGAGTGCCAAGAGCATGCGGAAGCCAAACGAGGACACGATATTGAACAAACCCAATGCCTGCATCGTGGAGGTAGCTTCACCGAAGCGCGCCTGCGTCTGGGAGAGCCATCGGGCGTAGTCCACGTTGGAGGAGGGCCGGTGAGGGATCCAGGCGGTGAGCGTTAGACTCACGGCGATAGCTAGCAAGAGAGCGACCAGCACCTCGTTGCTGGTCGCAAATCGCCACAGAAGACGCCAAGGATCCGATGATCGTTCAGCCATTCAGCTCTAGTTGAGATCAAGTACCCGATAACAAGAAGGCCCCGAGACGGGGCCCAATCTGAGAGCCACCCTTGGGAATCGAACCCAAAACCTACCACTTACGAAGCGGTTGCTCTACCGATTGAGCTAGGGTGGCCTGCAGAGGATAATTATACCAACAAACGCGCCCTTGGCAAATCAGAGCTTTTCGGGGGAAGACGAATAAGTCAGCTTCCGTGGCCGACGATTTCTGAATTGCTCCGCAGGCACGCTCTGTCTTGCCAGGACATGGTGGTGTGTTATGATTACCGCCGATGTCTAAGACAAACAACAATCCATCATCATGGCAACAGAACCTGCGCGCCATCTGGTTTGCCGAGCTGGTGGCCATTGTCGGCTTCGCCATGGTCATCCCCATACTGCCGCTCTACGTCAGGGAGCTGGGTGTGCAGAGCGAGAGACAAGTGAGGATCTGGTCCGGCGTGATCTTCTCCGCTCAGGCGGTCACGATGGCTATCTTTGGCCCGATCTGGGGCGCGCTAAGCGACCGCTATGGTCGCAAGGTTATGGTGGAGCGCGCTATGTTCGGGGGATCGATCATTATGACCCTCATGGGATTGGCCCGAAGCCCCCAACAGTTGGCGCTCCTGCGCGCGCTGCAGGGGACCCTTACCGGCACCGTCACGGCTGCGACTGCCCTCGTCGCGACCTCCGCCCCGAGTGACCGGGCAGGATATGCCCTCGGGACGCTTCAGATGGCGATCTACGTCGGGGCCTCCGCGGGGCCCCTGGTAGGTGGCGTCGTCGCCGATACGTTCGGTTACCGGTCTGCGTTTTTCGTCACAGGCGCGCTGCTTCTCACTGCCACGCTGGGCGTCCTTGTCTTCGTTAAGGAACCGGCCCGAGCCGACGCCGCTTCGAATAACTCGACGATAGACACCCACGAGAAGGTAGCCATAGGCCAGCGCGTCCTGAACCATCTAGCTCCGGTTTTGTCTTCAGCGCCACTGCTGACTGTGCTGGGGGTACGCCTGGCGATGAGATTGGCATCCCGTTTATCGAGCCCGACACTACCTCTCTTTGTCGAAGCTCTTGCACCCCCCGGTACACGGGTGGCGACGATGACGGGCTTGATCAGCGGTGCGAACGCGCTGGGGGGCGCCATCGGAGGGCGCAAACTCGGTGAGCTGGGGGACCGTGTGGGGTACCGCTCCATTCTGGCCATCTGCGCGCTGGTCTCGGTTCTCTGCTACGTGCCCCAAGCTATGGTGGAGCGCTCTATGTGGCTGATTCCGCTTCAGACCGGCGCCGGCCTGGCCATGGGGGGGATATTGGCCTCGATCAGCGCCTCGCTGGCGGCTCTGGCACCGAAGGGACGGGAAGGCATCGTCTACGGGGTGGATGCGAGCGTGGTCTCGGTCGCCAATGCGATCGGGCCGATGGGGGGTAGCTCGCTAGCAGCCTGGCTTGGCCTGCGCGCGCCATTCCTCGCCGCGGCGGTCGTCTTTGTCGCGGGTGGCATCGCTGCCCAGCGGCTGCTTCCCGGCTCTCGGGCCTCTGATCCTTGACCTGCCCAGGGCCAGGAGTATAATCAAGGTAGCCATTCATCTTCTGGTGTCTCACGCTCCAGCCGGATCGCAGATCCACCGGGAGCAGGAGGTGAGTGATTGCCAATCAAGGTACAGTTGGAGAGCCAGACGGCGTAAGAAAGCAGCCTCAAGATGAAGACATTCAGCGGTTTTCCGTCAGGCAGAGTGCGCATCGTGGGTCTTCCCGCGTCGGTATTCACGGAGTTGATACCCCTGATCGACGACCTGGGCGAACTGAAGCTGACGTTGCACGTTCTATGGCGGCTGAGACAACAGCGGGGGGATATGTGCTACCTCCGATTAGACGATCTGACATCCGATGACGTGTTGCTCTCCAGCCTGGCGGAAGCGTCGAGGGAGAGGAGGCCGACCAGAGCCCTACGGTCCGCTCTGCGCCGCGCCGTAGAGCGGGGGACTCTCCTGCGCGTCGAACCGCCGAAGGGAACCAAGGCCGACGCTCTCTACTTCGCCAATACACCAAAGGGGCGTGCTGCCGTGGAGGCCATCTCGCGAGGCGTGCAGCCCGAGGAGGTTGAGGTTCGTGGGCGGCCAAACATCTTCACGCTTTATGAGCAGAATATAGGGATGCTCACCCCCCTCATCGCCGAGGAGCTGCGTGAGGCCGAACAGGTGTATCCCACGTCCTGGATCGAGGAAGCTTTTCGTGAGGCGGTCAGTCTGAACAAGCGGAGTTGGAGGTACATCCACGCCATCCTGGAGCGCTGGAGCACGGA
>CAYQZG010000106.1:9621-13906 GCA_964421785.1 uncultured Anaerolineales bacterium | reverse complement strand
ACCCTACATGGACGAGGCGGAGCGCTGCTCGCGAGTGGCCTTGATGTTCGAGGGTGACGTTATCGTCTGCGATCAGCCAGCCCACATCAAAGGCCTGGTGGAAGGTGAGCTGCTGGAGCTGCGGCCCGACCGATTGCGAGATGCCAGCCGCATCATCAAGTCACTTCCCGGTATCCTAGAGGTCCAGACGTACGGTGACCAACTTCACGTCTTCGTCGACGACGCCGAGGCTCGTGCGCCGATGCTGGAGAGCGTACTACACGAAGCCGGAATCGCGATCCGGGATATGCGTCAGACCCGCCCGCGTATGGAGGAGGCCTTCATCTCCCTGATCCGCCATAGGAAGAGTAAGCGGCCCGGGGACGGGCTTGGCGGCATCCGCAAACGATCCAAGGGCGCGTGAAACGTGACAAGTAAAACGTGATGCGTAACGAGTGAAAGCCGCTTCGCTTCCAAGGATCACGCATTGGGCATCAGGAGGCCCAACATTTTGAGCGACTACGCAGTCGAAGTCCATAATCTAACCAAGCAGTTCGGCAATTTCACCGCCGTCGACGGTGTCACGTTCGACATCCGAAGCGGCGAGATCTTCGGCTTCCTGGGCCCCAACGGCGCCGGCAAGACCACCACCATCCGAATTCTACTGGGCCTCCTCCGCCCCACCTCCGGCAGCGCCACCGTGCTGGGATACGACGTCGAACGGCAGCCCGAGGAGATCCGCAAGCGCATCGGCTACATGTCACAGCGATTCAGCCTCTACGAAGACCTCACCGTGGGGGAGAACCTCGACTTCTACGGACGCACCTACGGCGTACGCGGCCGACGGTTGCGGCAGCGCAAGCGATTCGCCATCGAGATGGCCGGCCTGGAGGGCCGTGAGGGTGAGCTGACGCGCAACCTGGCCGGCGGCTGGAAACAGCGTTTGGCCCTGGGCGCCGCCATCCTCCACGAGCCGGAGATGCTCTTCCTGGACGAGCCCACCGCCGGCGTCGACCCCATCAGCCGCCGCCAGTTCTGGGACTTGCTCTACGATCTCGCTGACCAGGGCAAGACCATCTTCGTCACCACCCACTATATGGACGAGGCCGAGCACTGTCAGGATCTGGCCTTCATCCATCGGGGCAAGATCATCGCCCACGGCGCCCCGGAGGAGATCAAGTCCAACAAGATGACGGGTCACGTCCTGGAGATCGACTGCGATCAACCGGACAGGGCGATCAAGACCCTCCAAGAGATGGATTTGTTCGCCGAGGTCGCCCTCTACGGCGCCTTGATTCACGTCGTCGGCGACGACGTGGAGGCCCACAAAGGCGACATCGAGCGGGCACTGAGAGAGGCAAACGTCAACGTACGGACGATGGACCCCATCGCGCCTTCGCTGGAGGACGTCTTCATCGCCAACGTACGTGAGAACGGAGGCAGCAGGGAGTAGAGACTATGAAGCGACAACGCATCATTCCGCTCATTATTATTGCTCTGGTCGTGCTGGCAGCGGCAGCGGCCGGGTTCTATTTCCTTCAGAACCCATCCGCCTGGCAGAGCACGTTGACCCAACTCGATCTGGCCGAGCCAACAGCCGACGGCCTGACGGCGTCCGGCTTCATCGAGGCCGAGGAAGTCGCCATCGCACCCCAGCTCGGCGGCCGCGTCGCAGCCCTGCTCGTGGAGGAGGGCGACGACGTCGAGGCCGGCCAACTTTTGGCCCGCATCGATGGCACGCTGCTGGAAGCCCAGATCGAATCCGCCCGGGCCGGGGTCGACATCGCCCGGGCCGAGCTCGCCCAGGTGCAGGCCGGCGCGCGCCCGCAGCAGATCCGTCAAGCCGAAGCGGGCCTGGCGCAGGCGGTCGCCGCCCGAGAAGGCGCTTTCCAAGCCTGGCAGGACGCGCGAGCCCTGCGCGATGACCCTCAGGAACTCGACGTCCAGATCGCCCAGGCCCGGTCGGCCGTCGCATCCGCCGAGGCTCAGCTCGAAGAGGCCATCGCCCTCAAGGATGCTGCCGAGATCGCCCAGGATAGCTACTGGGATGCCAAGGAGAAATACGGCGACATCAAGGAGGAGATCAAGGATCTGCCCGCATATCTGCGCCCCGACCTGCCCAACGATATCCCGGCCCAGCTCAGCTTCCACATGATCCCCTATCAGTACTGGAAAGCTTGGGTCGGCGTCAACACGGCCAAAGCCCAGCTCCAGGGCGCCCGATCGGCCCTCGGCAACCTGCTCGAGATGCGCGACAACCCCCAGGATCTTAATGCGCAGATTGACGCCGCCGAGGCCGGCTATCAGGAAGCCAGGGCCGCCGTCGAGCAGGCCGAGGCCCAGCTGGCTGCCCTGCGATCCGGCGCTACCCAAGAGGAGATCGCCATTGCCGAGGCGCAGGTGGAGCAAGTCCAGGCGGCACTCGACAAACTGCTGACGGAGCAGGCGAAACTGACGGTCGCCGCGCCAGTCGGTGGGCTGGTGCTGGAGCTGAGCATCCACGAGGGCGAGCTCGCCGCCCCGGCCACCACCATCGTTACCCTCGGCGACCTGGACGAGGTGACCCTCACCGTCTACGTGCCGGAGGATCAGCTGGGCAAGGTCAACGTGGGACAGGACGTGGAGGTGCAGGTCGACAGTTTCCCCGACCAGACCTTCCACGGCACCCTGGTCGCCATCGCCAGCGAGGCCGAGTTCACCCCCCGCAACGTTCAGACCGAGGAGGAGCGAGTCAACATGGTCTTCGCCGTCGACGTCTCCATCCCCAATCCGGATCACAAACTGAAGCCCGGCGTACCGGCCGACGCCACCATCATCACCGAGGAGCAGTAGTATGCAAATCGTTGATCGCGTCGCACACCTTACTTGTTACGCTTCACGTTTCACGCATCACGTTTCACGCTTCACGCATCACGCTTTCCTTTTCGCGCTCGTTCTCCTTCTAGTCGGGTGCACCAGCGCTCAGAACGACGCCGAGGACCTGCTCACCGCCTCCGGCTTCATTGAGGGCCAAGAGGTCACTGTAGCGCCGGAGATCCAGGGGCTCATCGTGGAGATTCTGATCGCCCGCGGCAACGACGTCACTGCCGGCGATGTGGTCGTGCACCTCGATGACGCCACGCTCCAGAGCCAGCGGGACGAGGCGCAGGCTGCCCTTGCCACCGCCCAGGCCAACCTGGATCGCGTGGAGGCCGGCGCTCGGGCGGAGGATATCGCCGCTGCCCAGGCGAGCCTGGCCCAGGCGCAGGCCGCGCGAGATGGGGCTTGGCAGGTCGTGCTCAACGCCCGCGACGTGATCAGCAACCCTCTGTCGCTCGACGCCCAGGTCGACGAGGCGCGCTCGCAGGTCGAGCTGGCGGAGCAGAACGTGGAGCTGCAGGAGGCTGAGCTGGAGGAGACGAAGATCAAGCACGGGGTCTACACGGAGCGCGGCGGCGACGTGGCCGACTCCTGGGACCTCGAGCTGCAAGCAGCCCGCGCCAGGCTCTCGCAAGCGCAGGCCGAGCTGAACGGCGCGTGGGCCTACCTGGCCGCATTACGCGACTTGCGCGACAACCCCCTCTCTCTCAAGGCGGAGCTCCATCGCGCGCAGGCGGATTTGAAGCAGACCGAGGCCAAGGTGCGGGAGGCCAAGGCGAAACTGGACGAACTACAGGCCGGCCCGACAGATGAGGCTGTTGCGCTGGCCGCGGCGCAGGTGCACCAGGCAGAGGCCGGCCTGGCTCTGATCGACGCCCGGCTCGACAAGCTGACACTCCGCGCCCCGATGGACGGCATCGTCAGCACCCGCAGCGCCCAGGTGGGCGAGACGGCCACCGCGGGCAAGCCGCTGCTCACCATCGCCAACCTGGACGAGGTGACGCTGGTGCTCTATATCCCGGAGAACCGCATCGGCCAGGTGCGGATCGGCCAGGAAGTCGAGGTGACGGTCGATTCCTTCCCCGATCGCACCTTCATCGGCCAGGTCGACAGCATCGCGGGCGAGGCCGAGTTCACCCCGCGCAACGTGCAGACGAAGGAGGAGCGCGTCAACCTGGTCTTCGCCGTCGACGTGAGCATCCCCAACCCGGACCACGCCCTCAAGCCCGGCCTGCCGGCCGACGCAACGATCGTGCCGTAGCGCACGGGGATTGGTGTGTCAAATGGGAAAGGCACTACAGCGAATTAGGAAAGGAACGAACCGCGGGGTCTGACGAAGGTGACGAAGATGCGCTAGTGCCATTTCACACATCCAAATCTTCCTCCCCCTCCTTAACCCTCCCCCGCGGTCCAAATCTTCCTCCCCCTCCCTAACCCTCCCCCGCGG
>CAYQZG010000106.1:0-9521 GCA_964421785.1 uncultured Anaerolineales bacterium | reverse complement strand
CATTCCCGACCTAGAGATGAGTGGCTCCGGCGATGGGCTCTCCCGATGGTCTGGGATCGCCCCGCTCGGCGTGTTCGGAGACTGGATGGACCTCTTTGGCCCACGAATGGACATGGTCGAGGACAGCGAGGGATTCTGGATCACCATCGAGGTGCCCGGCATGGCGAGAGACGACATCGATGTGACCCTGTCCGGGGATAGGCTCACCGTTCGGGGTGCCAGGCAAGATGAGGAAGAGCAGCGAGGTCGAAGCACGTACAGGCTGCACCGCTCCCAGCCCCCCTCCCTGTCCCTCCCTCATCGACGCCGATCGAGTCGAGGCGACGCTTCGCAGGGGGGTGCTGACCATCAACCTCCCCAAGGCGGAGAGCACGCGGAGCCGCAGACGCATTCCCATAAGAAGCAAATGACGTATCGGATGGCCAGGGCCGCCCTAAGACGGGGGCTGGGATTCGAGAGGAGGGGGTGCTTGGCATAGGCAAGCGGGTCGAGGCAAGCCTCGCCAGCGCCAAGGCCGGCAGGTTAGGTCAAGGTTCCAGTACACATCAGCAATCAGGAGACAACAGAATGGCACATACGATCAAACCACTGGCGGACCGCCTGGTCGTCAAGCCACTGGAAGAGGAGGTACAGACATTTGCCGGCGGCGAGCTCGTGCTCCCCGACACCGCCAGGGCTCCCCCCCCCTCAGTCCCCCCCCAGAGGGGGGGAGGTGTCTCCGGGCCGCCACGAGGACGGCGACCGCGTCCCCCTGGAGGTCGATATCGGGGACAAGGTCGTCTTCGCCAAGTACGCCGGCACGAAGTACAAAACCGCGGATGCCGGGCGGAGGTCGCCTATGCGCTTCAGTTCATGAGAGAGAGCGACATCCTCGCCATCCTGGGGTAGTGAGAGTAAGAACTTGAGTCGAGGAGAGGGAGCACCGCCGTACTAGCCTAGAGCGAGAAGCAAGTTAGTTACCCATTAAGTATCAAACTTTGCTGGCGGGTCTCCGTGAAGCGGCCCGGGGATGGGCTTAGGTCGCGACACCCGCCAAGAAGAACCATAAGCAAAAGGAGGTGACGATACGATGACGAATTTGACACATTGGGAACCATTCCGCGACTTGATTAGCCTGCGGGAGGCGATGGATCGGCTGTTCGAGGATAGCTTCGTGCGCCCAGCGAGCAGGCAGCTGGCGCCCGGAGGAGGCGCGCCGTTGGCCGTGGATATGTATGAGACCAACGAGGACGTGGTCGTCAAGACGGCCCTGCCCGGCGTCGACCCTGATGACGTCGATATCAGCATCACCCGCAACACCCTCACCATCAAGGGGGAGACGAAGACCGAGGAGGCAGTCGAGGAGGAGGACTACGTCTACCGTGAGCGACGCTTCGGCGCTTACTCCCGGTCGCTGACGCTCCCGGTCGCGGTGCAGGCCGACGAGGCCGATGCGGAGTACGAGAACGGCGTGCTGACGCTCAGGCTCCCCAAGGTCGAGGAGGCCAAACCCAAGGCCATTGAGATCAAGGCTAAGTAGCCAAGACCATAGACCTCCGAGGTCTCCGGCTGCATAGACCTCGGGGGTCTTGGCATTGAGAGAGGAGAGACAGAAGGAGGAGAATCGTACCATGCGACGTGACTGGACACTTTCCGCAGCTATGGCGTTGCTCGTAGCCCTGGCGCTGGCCTCACCGGCGCTCGCCCAGGAGACAGATCAACCGCAGGATCCCCCGCCGAGCCTGGCCGTCTTCGCCGACTACCCGGTCCGGGTGGTAGCCGCCGGCGACAGCGTCACCTTCGACCTTACCTTGCACGGCGGCGCAGAGCCGGAGACGGTCCACCTCGACGTTGAGGATCTGCCCGAAGGGTGGAAGGCCACCTTCCGTGGTGGTGGGGACGTGATCGAGGCGGCTCACGTTGAGCCCGAGAACCGTACCGCGGTAGATCTCAAGGTCGAGCCCCCCGCCGACGTGACGGTCGACACCTACCACTTCGCCGTCATCGCCCGCGGTGAGAGTGAGACGATTGAGGTGCCTATCGGCGTGGATGTGAAGGAGAAGGTGCCTGCCAGCCTGTCGCTCGAAGTGGACTTGCCCACTCTGAAAGGGAAGGCCGACACTACCTTCCGCTATGATGCAACCCTTGAGAACGACGGCAACGAGGAGCTCTCTATCAACCTGATCGCCGAGGCGCCGGAGGGCTTCCAGGTCGACTTCACGTTGACGGGCAAGGAGGTATCCAGTTTCCCCATCGCTCCGGGCGAGTCGAAGCGACTGGATGTCGAGGTGGAACCCCCTGATGATGCCCCAGGCGGCAGCTACGAGATCGACGTGGTGGCCGAGGGCGGCGCAGCCCGAGCCAGCACCACGCTCGTCGCCGACGTGACCGAGGTAGCCGGGAAGCCGACGCTGGACGTCACGGGGCCAGGAGGCCGGCTCTCTGGTGAGGCCACCATCGGCAAGGAGACGCTTCTGGACATCGTTGTCCGCAACACCGGCGAAGCAGCAGCGCACAACGTTAAGCTGAGCGCCTCGGAGCCGTCCGGCTGGTCGGTCGAGTTCGAGCCCGAGGAGATCGGCCGGCTATCGCCGAACTCGCAGACCGAGGTGAAGGCCAAGGTGAAGCCGGCCGAGAAGGCGGTGGCAGGCGACTACGAGATCACCGTGCGCGCCCGGCCGGAGGAGGCGTCCTCCGAATCAGCCGAGTTCCGTATCACCGTGCGCACGTCGACTATGTGGGGCATCGTGGGCGTGGGCATCATCGCCGTCGCCGTGGTCATCGTGGGGCTGGCCGTGATGCGCTTCGGGCGCCGGTGACGGCGTAGGGTGGGAGGTACCTATGACGGATATCGTGATAGAGAGCCAAGGTCTGACCAAGGCGTACAACGGATTCGCCGCCGTGGACGACCTCGACGTGACCGTCCGGCGGGGCGAGGTGTTCGGGCTGCTGGGGCCGAACGGCGCCGGCAAGACGACCACCATCCTCATGCTCCTGGGCCTCACAGAGCCGACCTCGGGCAGCGTGCGCGTGCTTGGGCTCAACCCGGCGCGTCAGCCGCTGAGCGTCAAGGCCCACGTGGGCTATCTGCCCGAGCGGCTCGGCTTCTACGAGGGGCTCACCGCCTACGAGAACCTGGTCTATACCGCCAAGCTGAACGGGCTCAAGAGGGACGAGAGCGTGGAGCGCATCGAGGCGGCTCTGGATGAGATGGGCTTGAGCGACGCTGCCCACCAGCGTGTGGCCACCTTCTCGCGCGGGATGCGGCAGCGGCTGGGGCTGGCCGACGTGCTGCTCAAGCAGCCCCAGCTCATCATCATGGACGAGCCCACCCAGGGGCTCGACCCCCAGGCCGCGCGCGAGTTCCTGGAGGTGATTCGCCAGCTCAAGTCACAGGGGATCACCATCCTGCTCGCCTCACATCTTCTGCACCAGGTCCAGGCGGTCTGCGACCGCGTGGGGCTCTTCCACTGCGGCCAGATGGTCCTGGAGGGCACGGTCAGGGAGCTGGCGGAGCAGGTGCTGGGAGGGGCCTATCGCATCCAGATCGAGGCCGAGGGGCCTGTCCCGAGCGATATTGAAGGGACGGACGGCCTCATCCAGGCCCTCGACCGGCTCGAAGGCGTGTTGAGCATCAGCCAACCCGACACGAACCTGTACGAGCTGGAGGCGGAGAGCGACCTTCGACCGGACGCCGCCCGGGCGGTGGTGGAAGCGGGAGGCCGGCTGCTTTCGCTGGACGTCGAGGCGCCCGGCCTAGACGAGATCTACACGCACTACTTCGAGCAGAGGGAGGTGGAGCATGGCGCAGCTGATCGAGCGAGCTGAGGGAACTGTGAAGCAGAAAGGACGCGCAAGCCCGTCCCGGGGCCGCTCACCGTGGACGGGGCTCTGGGCCGTGGTCGGCAAGGAGATGGCCGATCACCTGACCAGCACTCGCATGCTGATCCTGGAGCTGCTCACGCTCCTGACGGCGACAGGCACGGTCTACGCAGCGGCTCAGAACCTGCGTGAGACCGTGGGTCAGGATCGGTTTCTCATGCTCAGGTTGTTCACCACAGCGCAGGAGCCGCTGCCGGCCTTCGTAGGCTTCCTGGGGTTCCTGGTGCCCCTGATCGCCATCGCCTTGGCCTTCGATGCTGTGAACGGCGAGTTCAACCGCCACACCATGTCCCGACTCCTAGCGCAGCCCATCTACCGGGACGCCCTCCTGCTGGGCAAGTTCCTGGCCGGGCTGTTCACGCTGGCCCTGGTGCTCACCACCATCTGGCTCCTCATCGTGGGCATCGGCATCGTCTCCCTGGGCGTGCCACCCAGCGGCGAGGAGGTGGCCCGCGGCCTGCTGTTCCTGGTCCTGACCATCGCCTACGGCGGCATCTGGCTGGCACTGGCGACGGTGAGCTCCGTGATGTTCCGCCAGCCGGCTACGGCCGCGCTGGCCTCAATCGCTGGCTGGTTGTTTTTCATGGTGTTCTGGGGTATCATCGCGCAGATACTGGCGCAGGTGGCGCGACCCATCAGGACCGGGCTCCCGGAGGAGTTTCTGGCGCAGTCCGAGCTGGAGCTGGCTTTGAGTCGTCTTTCGCCTAATGCCCTCTATTCGGAGGCCATTCTGGCCGTGCTGAAGCCCAGCGTGCGATCCTTGGGACCGGTCCTGCCCATCCAGCTCCACGGGGCGGTCTTCGGCGCGCCGCTGCCGCTGGACCAAAGCCTGGCGCTGATCTGGCCACACCTCACGGGCTTGATCGCAGCCACGATTCTGCTGTTTGCGGTGGGGTACGTGCTCTTCCAGCGACAGGAGATCCGAGCGTGAGCCCAGCGGCTGTGGGGTATTGATAGGAATAGAGCCTTGGAAAGACAGAGTATCGGAGGGCACCGTATGGAGGGACAGACATTCGGTACGAAGTTGGCTGTAGGGATCGCATTGGCAGCGCTGGCCTTGCTCCTGGCGTGCGGGAGCTGCTTAGGTGGTATACTGCTGGCACCACACGCCAGGGACTTGCTGCCCCTTGGGGAAGAGCCGCGCAAGGGCTTGACGCGGCTGCCATCGGAGGTGACCAAGGAAATCGTGCCACCCGAAAGCACGCCAACATCGGCGCCGCCAGATCCCGCAGCTACCCCGACGTCAATCCCACCGAGTGCGCTGGAGGAGGGCGACAGCGAGGAGCGTTTGGTTGCTGACGTCTACCAGCGAGTCGCTCCCTCGGTCGTGCACATCCGCGTCGTGCAGCGCGTCTCCGGCGCCGAGCCGCCCGATCTGGAGATTCCAGGTTGGCCCGACTTCCCGGGTATGCCGGACGCACCCGACGATTTCTATCGACAGGGCGAAGGATCGGGCTTCGTGTGGGACAATAAGGGTCACGTCGTGACCAACTACCACGTGGTGAAGGACGCCGAGAAGGTCGAGGTCACCTTCTTCGATGACGTCACCGTCCTGGCCGAGGTCGTGGGTGGTGACCCGGACTCGGATCTGGCCGTGCTGAAGGTGGATCGACCGGCCGATCAGCTACATCCCGTGACGGTGGGAAATTCCGACGCCGTCTTCGTCGGCCAGCGCGCCATCGCCATCGGCAATCCCTTCGGCCAGGAATGGACCCTGACGACCGGTGTGGTCAGCGCATTGAGCCGCACCCTCCCCTCCGGGACCAGCCAGTTCAGCATCCCGGAGATGATCCAGACCGACGCGGCCATCAATCCCGGCAACTCCGGGGGACCACTCCTCGACCGCGGAGGTCAGGTCATCGGCGTCAACACCATGATTATGTCCCGGTACCGGAGCTCCGCCGGCATCGGATTCGCCATCCCCGTCAGCATCGTCAAGCGAGTGGTGCCGGAGCTCATTGAGGAGGGTGACTACGTCTACGCGTGGCTGGGTATCGCCGGGCGTGACCTGGAGCGCAACACCGCCATCGAGATGGACCTACCCCCCGGCCAGAGGGGAGCGCTGATCATAGAGGTGGTGGAGGAGAGCCCGGCCGAGAAGGCCGGCCTCCAAGGCTCCGATGAGAGGGCACGCATAGACGGTGTCGAGGTGCCCATAGGCGGCGACGTGATCATCGCCGTGGAGGACCGGCAGGTGTCTGGCATGGATGATCTGATCGTCTACCTGGTAGAGGAGACCCGGCCTGGCCAGGACATCACGCTGGTCGTGCTGCGTGACGGGTTGGAAGAGCGTATCGAGGTCACGCTGGGCGAACGACCGCGGGAGTCCTGATCGCAGCCGGGGAGCATCCCAAGAATGACGACGGAAGAGACCAGCCAATCATTCCATAGCAGCACAGCAGCCAACCATCTGGGCGGCGTCCTGCCCATCCGGAGGATCCGCTGGCACAAGATCGCCCTGTTCATCGCCAGCCTGGCGCTCTTCATGCTCGCCCTGGAGCTGATGAAAGCCGGCACGCGCGGCATCGTCCCGCTCACCAACGACTTCCTCCACGTTGACGATCCCATCAGCGGGCTGGGGTTCGGCTGGCTGTCGTCCTACCTGGTGCTGAGCGGCTCTCCGGTGGCGGCCATGGCCCTCACCCTGCTCGACGTGGGCACCATCGGCCCGCACGCCGCGTTCGCGATGATCGTGGGGTCGCGGGTGGGCGGCTCCCTCGTCGTGGTCCTGATCGGGCTGATCTACATGCTGCGCGGCCACAGGGAGGGCACCAGCCTGCTGGTCGGGCTGCTGGCTCTGATCATCACCGTCACCATCTACATCTTCGCCCTGCCGCTCGGCCTGGCGACGCTCAACGTCTCGCTGGCCACGGTCCGCCTCAGGCTACCGACCGAGGCCGGCGTGGCCTCGCTGATCGACATGGTCCTCGGCCCGCCCGTCGACCTGGCCTCGTCCCTGCTGCCCGACTGGGGCATCTTCCTGCTCGGGCTGGGGGCGACCGTCCTGAGCCTGAACCTGATCGACAAGGCGCTGCCTGAGCTCGACCTGGAGGAGCACGTCTTCGGCCGGGTGTCGCGGCTGCTCTACCGGCCGGCCATCAGCTTCGTCCTGGGCATGGTCCTGACGCTCCTCACCATGAGCGTCTCAGTCTCCCTGGGGCTCCTGGTGCCTCTCTCTGTGCGAGGCTATGTGCGTCGGGAGAACCTGGTGCCCTACATCATGGGGTGCAACATCTCCACGTTCGTCGACACGCTCATTGCCGGCATCCTGCTCAGAAACCCCACGGCCACCGACGTCGTCCTCACGCAGATGATCAGCATCCTGATCGTCTCGTTGGTCATCCTGGCGTTCCTCTACCATGCCTACGAACGCGTCACGCTCAACGTCGCGCTCTGGCTGAATCAGCGTCGGGAACGGATGGGCGTCTTCTTCGTCCTTATCCTGCTGATCCCCCTGGCGCTGACGGCTGCCAGCAGCTTGACGGGCCATCCATAAGGCTGGAGGGATACCATGAGAATCCTGGTGACTAGCGACGGCATAGATACGCTGGAGAGAGCAGCCGACTACACGACCTTCTTCGCAGCGCCCATCGGCGCCGAGCCCGACGAGTCGATGATCACCTTGATGGGATTCTGCAAGGGGGAGGAAGAGACCGAGGGGGAGCTGGACGAGCTACAGACCCTGCGCGACAGGCTCGCGGACAGGCTCGGAGGCCCCATTGAGACCTCCCTGCGATGCGGCGACCCTGCCGAGAGGATCGTGGAGGAGACGGAGCAGCACGACTACGACCTGGTGGTCCTGGGCATTCATCTGCGGCGACGGCTGACCCACCTGCGGCCTAAGATCGTGGCGCGCCATCTGGCCGCCCGCCTGGACATCCCGCTCCTCATCGTCTTCCCGGAGTGGGATCAGCTCCGCCGCCTGCTGATCTGCACCAGCGCGGCGAGGGAGGACATGCCGGTGGTGCGCACGGCGGGATGGCTGGCCAGCCAGGCGGACGCCGAGGTCACTGTGCTCCACGTGATGTCCCAGATCCCGCTCTCCGTCGACGCGCAGGTGGAGGATCTGGAGCGCAGCGCCGAGGAGCTGATGGAGCACGAGGCGCGGGAGGGCATCCATTTCGAGCGCGTGCTGGAGATCCTGGCTCAGGTCGGCATGCCGCCAGAGAAGGCCGAGGCCAGAATACGACACGGGCTCGTGGTCGACGAGATCGTCCGCGAGAGCGAGGAGAGGGACTTCGATCTGATCGCCCTGGGGGCGCACCACGTCTCCTCCAAACGCTCGTGGCACGAGCTGCGCGAGCTGATCCAGGAGGACATCGCCGAGCGCGTCCTCCTGGAGGCCAGGCGCCCCGTGCTTATCGTCCCGGCCAGCCCAACTGGGCTGAGCAGTTAGCGTGGCTAATCGAGCCGAGCTTGTGATCAGAGACATTGAACGCAGAACCGCCAGACCCTATTTTGGGGCATATGGCACCTATGTAGCAGACGGGCCGGAGCGTAGAGCAATGAGGTGAGGGGTTGTGACACTGACGGGACAGGTACGAGATCCAGCCATCCGCGATGTGGTGAAGGAGATCACGCGCCGACAGAACGGCGTGGTGGCCGTGGTGGACCGCTTGGAGATCAAGAGTGAAGCATAAGAGAATAAGAGAAAGGTAAAGCTATGACTGAGAAGACCGCGGCTGGGGGACCAGCCGAACAAGAAACACTGGAATTCCGCGCCGAAGTTCAACAATTGCTCAACATCCTGGCCAACTCCCTCTATACCGACCGGGAAATCTTCCTGCGAGAGTTGATCTCGAACGGTTCTGACGCGCTGCACCGCATCCAGTTCGAGATGCTCACCAACCGCGACGTGCTCGATCCCGACGCGGATCTGGAGATCCACATCGACGTCGACGAGGATGCCCAGACGCTCACCGTGTCCGACACGGGCATCGGCATGACGCGTCAGGAGCTGGTCGACAACCTGGGTACCATCGCCCACTCCGGTGTGGCTGCCTTTCTCAAGGAGATCGAGGAGGACAAGCGCCCGGACGACATCGTCGGGCATAATATCATCGGGCAGTTCGGCGTCGGCTTCTACTCCGTCTTCACCGTCGCCGAGCGGGTCACCGTGACGACGCGTTCCTATCGACCCGACGCCCAGGCCTGGTGCTGGACCTCAGCTGGCGATGGCCGCTTCACCCTTGAGCCCGCCGACAAGGAGAGCCGCGGCACCACCATCGAGGTCGAGCTGAAGGATGACGCTACACACTTCACCTCCACTTGGCGCCTGAAGGAGATCGTCAAGACCCATTCTGACTACGTCTCCTTCCCCATTACCATCGACGACGAGGTGGTCAACCAGCAGACAGCCCTGTGGCGCAAGCTTCCCCAGGAGGTAGAGGAGGACGAATACGCGAGTCTGTACCGACAGCTGACGCTGGACACCAAGGATCCATTGCTGCATATCCACCTGGTCACCGATGTGCCGGTCGATATCCGCAGCATCCTCTACGTGCCTCGCACTCGCGACCGCGGACTTCTCAGCCTGCGCACGGACACCGGTCTCAGGCTCTACGCCAAGAAGGTCCTGATCCAGGAGAAGAACGAGGACCTGCTGCCGGAGTATTTAGGCTTCGTCGAAGGCGTGGTGGATTCGCAGAGCCTGCCGCTAA
>CAYQZG010000105.1:0-13940 GCA_964421785.1 uncultured Anaerolineales bacterium | reverse complement strand
ACGCCATCGGCGGCAACCCAGAGGCGGCTGAGCTGAGCGGTGTCAGCGTCAAGCGACTGACCTTCATCGTCTTTGGCTCTATGGGCATGTTGTCGGCCTTGTCCGGTATGCTCTTCGCCTCCCGGCTCCAGTCGGCCACCACGCAGGCCGGTACGCTCTTCGAGCTCGATGCCATCGCTGCGGCGTACATCGGCGGCGTCTCGGCAGCGGGCGGCGTCGGGCAGGTCACAGGGTCCCTCGTCGGCGCCATCGTCTACATGTCGCTGACCAGCGGTATGAATCTGATGAACGTCGATATCGCCTATCAGTACGTCGTACGGGGCGCCGTTCTGGCCGCCGCCGTGATCTTCGACGTAGCCACCCGGCGGAGTGGTAAGTAGAGGATCCCAGACAATCCTAAGACCCTAAAGGTCTTGAGTTGAAGCGTTACTTAGGACATCTCTGAGAATGAATCAGTTCATTAGAAAACCTCAATGTCCAGGACAAGAACCTTTAGGGTCTGACAACAGAGACATTCTGCGCGTCGACGACTTGTCTCGTGATTTCGGGACGATCCACGCTCTGAGGGACGTGACCTTTGCCCTGGCGCCAGGGGAGGTGCTGGGCGTCGTGGGACAGCGGGGCGCAGGGAAGTCGACCCTGTTCCAGCTCCTCAGCGGCGTCCATGCACCGACCGACGGAGAGATCGTCTTCGACGGTCAATCCGTCACCTTCCAGACGGTCTCCCAGGCGCAAGACCTAGGCATCGTGGCTGTCCACCAGACCCCGCAGCTCTTCGAGCATCTGAGCGTGATGCACAACGTCTTCATGGGATGCGAGATCCGCGGCAAAGGTCTGTTCAAGTTCGACAGGGAAGGCAGGATGCTCCAAGCGACCCGCGACCTGCTGGCCGCCTTCGCTATGCCCACCGACCTGGCGGAGGCGTTGGTGGGCAATCTCTCCGACGAAGAGATGCAGGTCGTGGCGCTGGCGCAGGTCCTCTGCCGGCCGTGCCGGCTGCTTCTTCTGGACGACGCCCTGGAGGCGCTAAGCTTTGCCCGGCAGGAGCTGCTGCTCGAGCGCGTCAAGGCCTTGGCCGACCAGCAGGTTGCGGTGATTCTGAGCAGCGACGACCTGAAGCATGTCTTCGCCGTCACGGATCGTATCCTGATCCTCCGCCAAGGCCGCCAGGTGGCCCTGCGCCGCACCGAGGACACGAACCCGCGCGAGATCGTGGAGCTGATGGTCGGCTCCAACCGTCAGGGTCGGATCACGCCCATCATCTGGGCCTACGAGAACTACCACGAGGCCCAGAAGCAGACCAAGCATCTGCGCCAGGCCCAGCGCGAGTTGAAGCAGAGCCTGGAGGAGAAGAACTCCATCAACCAGGAGCTGATCCAGCGCCTGGAGAACCAGGTCAAGGCGCTGGACCAACTGAACGTGGCGCTCCAGGAGACGGGTCGCCGGGTCCTCATGGAGCGCGAGGCGGAGCGGAAGGCCCTGGCCCGTGAGCTCCACGATCAGATCATCCAGGATCTGCTGAGCTACAATTATCAGCTGGAGGAGGTCGAGAGCCGCATCCAGATTGAGGAACAGCGTCAGGAGATCGTCCAGATCCGCAACAACATCCGAGAGGTGGTGGCCAGCCTGCGCCACGTGTGCAGCGACCTGCGGCCGCCGACCATCGACAACCACGGGCTCCCCGCCGCCATCCGGTCGCTGGCCAGCAAATGGACCAAGCAGACCGGGATTCTGGTGGCGTTGGACATCGACCCGGACCTGGGGCGCCTCCCGGAGCCGATCGAGCTCTCCGTCTTCCGCATCGTCCAGGAGGGGCTGCGCAACGTGCAGAAGCACGCCAAGGCCTCCCAGGTGACCCTGAGCCTGGAACGGAAGGCCAACGCCAGCTTGCACGTCTGCATGGCCGACGATGGCGATGGGCTCGAGCGCTCCGTTGATCTGGCCGCCCTGGCAGAGGAGAAGCACTTCGGCCTGGTAGGGATCAGCGAGCGGGTCTCGCTCATGGATGGCACCCTGGACTTGACCTCCCGCGCCGAGGGCGGGCTGGCCCTGGAGATCGAGATCCCCAGCCCCTACCCGTCCATCCGCCAGTAAGCGATATGACCAAGAATCGAGTCGTCCTGGCCGACGATCACGCCCTGGTGCGCTCCGGCATCCGCAATGCGCTGCAGGATCTGCCCAACGTGGACATCGTCAGCGAAGCGCGCGATGGCCCCACGCTGCGCGCGGCCCTGGAGGATGAGAGCCCCGATCTCCTGATCGTCGACGTCAAGATGCCGGATTTCGCACCGTTGACCGACCTCCAGCACATCCGGGAGACCTACCCCGACATGCGCATCCTGGTCATCAGCGCCTACGACGACGACGTCTACGTGCAGGGGCTCCTGGGCTTGGGCGTCGACGGCTACCACCTGAAGGACCAGCCGCTGAGCGACCTGAAGCTGGCCGTCCAGCGGGTCTTGACCGGAGAGCGCTGGGTCTCCAGTCCCCTGCTCGACAAGCTGGTCCAGTACTCGGGCCCGAGGCACAGCCCTTCGTTGACGCCCCGCCAGCGCGACATGCTCCGTCTGCTCCAGGAGGGGCTGGATAATCAGAGCATCGCCCAGCGCCTGGACCTGAGCGTCAAGACGGTGGAGAATCACCTGACCCACCTCTACCGTCGCCTGGATGTGGAGAGTCGGTTGGAGGCGGTGACCTACGCTATGAAGCACCCCGCGGTCCTCGGCCTATCCGGAGGACAGACGGCGAAGCGCTCCGCCCTCCCTGGGCCGACGCGACCCGCGCAGTTCACGCTCTTGCTGGTGGAGGACAGCAATCGCTATCGCGTCGAGCTCCACCGCATGATCGGGCGAGCCTATCCCCAGGCCATGGTCTATGAGGCGGACAACACCCAGGAAGCTCTTCGCTTGGCCAATGCCCTGAATCCCTCGTTGATCCTGGTGGACGTCGTGCTGGGCGATGAGGACGGCATCCGCTGCACCCGACGTCTCAAGGGCCAGGACCCGGACGTGTGCATCGTCTTGATCAGCGCCTACCCCGACCGCGAGTTCCACCGCCTAGGTCTGGAAGCAGGGGCCGTCGCTTTCCTCGACAAGAAGGACCTCAATACCGAAGTCCTGCGTCAGATCATCGAGGATAGCATCGAGTAGCAGCGCAAACCGACGAGGCCGAGCCCAGCTAGACCTTCGCCGGCTGGAGTGGAGACTGCTCCGGTTTGGGACTCACTACTCAGGTGGCCGTGGACGCTGACAAGAGCTGCACGGCCGTCTTTGGCTGGGCTGCTCATCGAAACCGAGTCGCGAACGTTCACAGCGCAAGCTTCACCGCTATGAAGCGGCGCGTTGGTAAGTTCGATATGGGATTGTGTCCCGGTCATCGTCAAACTGGTCTAGGATTCTTAGGAGGATGTCACGATTCTCATTCAGCCTGGGTGAGCTGCCCCTAGTAGGATACTACCCGCGGCAACGCCTTGGCCTGCTGCACCCAGTCCTGGACCATGCCCTGGTTAGGTGGGCGGCGGACCAGCTTTTCCTCGTTGGCCTCGAAGATCTCGGGCCAGCGACCATCATCGCCGAGGAGCTTTTGGCGATCTTGCTCAAGCTGTCGCCTGACTGCACGACGTAGGTGCGGGCCTCGGCCGCTTTCTCGCGCTGGAGCTCTCTCCTCCTGGTCGGCCTTGGCCTTCGCCTTAGCCGCCTCTCTCTCCGCCTCTGTGAGCTCGCCCTTCATCTCCTCAAGCTTGGCCTCGGCCTCTTTCAGCTTCTTGTCGGTGGCCTTGGCCTTGGCTTCGGCAGCTTTCCGCTTGGCCCTCTCGAGGGTCGCTTTGTGCTCCGCCGCTTCGGCTTCCTCTTTCGCTTCCTTAGCTTTCTTCGCCTCGTCCCGGCCTGACAGCGCGTCGATAGCCTGACCGAGAATGCCCTTACGTTCCTTCTTTTCCTACTCGTCGCTCTTCGCCATCATCACCCTTCTTGGTCGTTAGACCGTTTAGTTGATTAGTGGTCTCTCACCTCTGCCCCATCAACGCATTCACCATCGCCTGAGCCACCAGTCCTCCTGCTCCAGCGCGACGTTTGTCGGTCTGAAGCGGGTCAACCTTCTGGGAACCAACCAGGGCGCTGGTCAGGGCCTGGCTGAGCGCGGCATTCGAGTCGGCGCCTGACTGCTTCGCCCGAAAAAAGGCTAGGGCTGCCGGCACCAACGATTTTTGGAAGTCCACCCAGCGGTGCGCCCGTCTGCTCCTGTTGGCCCGACTAGGCCTGGCTCATCCCCAGGAGTTCCTCCAAGACGCTGCCAGCGGCCTGTCCCTGCTGGGGATGTCCCTCCTTTGGGATGGCTCCCAGAAGCGACTGGACCACGGACATAGCGTCATCCTGTGTCACCTCGGATCGATCCCGCAGTTGGTGGGCGGCCTTTGCCAAACCTTGCGCGTAGTACTGGCTGGTCCCACCGTGTCCCTCGGACCGCAGGCGCTGACCAGCCTGCTCGAGAGCTGCAGCAGAGGATTGGTCTCGGTTCTGCTCCAGCGCGTCCACGATCATCTGCATATTCTGCGCCATGTTGTCGCCGTGGTTGCCGTTATCACCGTCAAGATCATTGAGATCCTGCTGGTGCGCGGCGATTGTCTTCTGAGCAGCTGCGAAAAGCTCAGCCAAGTCAACTTGCGACTTACTCATCAGGCCTCCTCCTCCCTCCGGGGGCCGTTGCTCCTGGAGGACTCGGTTGTGCTTTCCCAGAGACTCGGTGTCTGAGATCAGCGTGCCGCAGTCGTCTTTCGCACAAATGTGAGATTTCAGGTATGCTTTTTCTCTGAGACGCGATGAGCTTGAGCTAATTCATGCCGAGTTATGAGCAAAGCAGAGGGTAGCATGCCTTTCCGTGTCCTTGATGAAGCGGTAGAAGCTCCCGGTGAGGAAGGTCCCTACACTAACACGGCGGAGGTTACTTCTGACGCTCTGGATCCGGACCTGGAGGACAACGAGGCTCACGAGAGTGTCCGGGTTGAGCCATGTACCATCTACCTGCCAGTCACTCTTCGAGCGGTCGACTCTACATGAAGCAGATCAAGTAGCTGTAGAAGCGGGGGCGGTGAACGCCCCGGCAGCCTCGATGTAATCCAGGGACTGATGGCGGAAGTAGGTGTTGTATAGCTCCGCGTAGTGCCCGCCTCGAGCCATCAGCTGATCGTGCGTGCCCTCCTCAATGACGCGGCCATGGTCCATCACCAGGATGCGATCGGCGTGCTTGACGGTGGAAAGCCGGTGGGCGATGACGATGGCTGTCCGGTCACGCATAATGGCCTCCAGCCCTTCCTGAATCTGCATCTCGGTGAAGGGATCCACGCTCGCCGTCGCCTCGTCCAGGATGAAGATGGCCGGATCTTTGAGGATGACCCGCGCCAGGGCGACCAGCTGGCGCTGGCCCATTGAGAGGCTCGCACCCCGCTCGCCGACATCGGTGGCCAAGCTGTCGGGCAGAGCGGCCAGCCAGTCCCCGCCTGAGATGCGCTGGGCTGCCTTGTGGATTTCTTGCTCCGTTGCCTCGGGCTGGCCGTAGCGGATGTTCTCGGCCACACTGCCCGAGAAGAGGAAGGGCTCCTGAGGCACCACACCGATGTGCCGACGATACGCCTGCAGATCCAGCCTCCGGATATCCCGACTGTCGATGAGCAGATCACCATCCTGGAACTCGTAGAACCGGGAGATCAGACGCGCCACGCTGCTCTTGCCAGCGCCGGTGTGGCCTACCAGCGCGACAGTTTGCCGCGCAGGAATCTCCAGCGTGAAGTCGGGGAGCACGATCTCGTCGCCGTCATAGCCAAAGGTCAGGTGGTGGAACTCAATCCGCCCCGTGAGCTCCTCGACCGGTTCATCCGCCTCCTGGATCACCCGTGGATCCGCGTCGATCAGGGCGAAGACCCGCTCGGCGGCCGACAGCCCATCCTGGAACTGGCTCCAGAACGAGGAGATGTTCATAATGGGCCACCAGAAGAAGCCCACGGCCTGCATAAAGAGGTACCAGTCGCCTGGGCTCAGGCCGCTCCGCGTGGCCAGGCCGCCGGCGTAGACCAGCGCGGCGACCCCGGCCCCCGAGGCAAGGCCCATCACGGGGAATATGGTGTTTAGGGTCAGGCCGCGCCGCAGGCCGACTTGGTAGGCCTGGTCGTTGTTGGCGGCGAAGGTATCGTAGATAGCGCGCTCCTGGCGGAAGCTCTTGGCGATCATAATCCCGCTGATTGACTCCTGGATCTGGGCGTTGATCTTGGCCGTCACCCGGCGCGCACGACGTGTGACCCGCCGGGCTACGCGGCGGAAGCTGAGGGCGATGCCAACGGCGAAGGGCGCCATCCCCAGGAGGAGCAGTGTCAGGGAAACGTCGATGGCGAACAGCCACCCTGCCAAGATAGCGACCAGCATGACCTGACTGAGCAGGTCCATGACCAGGGTAGCTACGTTAGAGAAATCCTGGGTATCCGACGTGACGCGGCTGACGATCTTTCCGGAGGAGTGCTCGTCGTAGAAGGAGAGATCGTGGGCGATGGTGGCTTCGAAGACGTCCTCTCGGAGATTGAGCACCACGTCTCCCACCACCTGGGCCGAGAACCATTGCCGGATGTAGTTGAACCCCCAACGGGCTGCCCCCATCAGCAGGACGCCCCCGGCCAGAAGGAGAAGGAAGCCCGTCGAGGCGTTTTCCTCGACGAGGTCGATGGCTTTGGAGACCAGGATGGGCCCGCCGGACCCGGCCGCCGAGTTGAGGGCAAGCATAAACCCGACCAGCACCATCTGCCGCGCGTAGGGCCGGAAGTAGCTGATGATGCGCCGCACCAGCCGGCGGTCGCTGTAGCTGCGGTCGTACGATTCGGTATCGAGGCCGTCGAGTATGAAGCCCATAGGTCTAAAACGTAAGGCGTAAAGCGTAATGATTATACAGGCGGGAGAGGGACCTTCGTCAGCAGATCATCCAGTTCGTTGGCTTCTGGTGCGATCCGATATGGCATCCCTTCTTCCCGCAGGATGCGTCCGCGCTGCTGTGGGATCATCGTCAACAGCAGACGGATGATCTCGACCAGCAATCCTGAACGGTGCTGGGTGACGTTCCACAATGAGTCCCCCTTGATTGTCTCTGGAATCCCCTTCTCCCAGTCCCGATAGTTCATCGTGCCCAACTCCTTGTGTCTTGCTCCTTGCGCTTCACGCCTTACGTTTTACTTTCTTACGCTTCACTCATACCGCGCAAAGATGCGCCGATAGTCCTCGCTGCGCACCATCAGCTCCTCGTGTGTCCCTTGATCGACCAGCCTGCCCTGCTGGAGGACCAGGATGCGGTCGGCCCAGCGGATCTGGCTGAGGCGGTGGGTAATGATGAAGGTGGTGCGCGGATGATCCTTGTCCCCTCGGCTGATACGGCGCATAGCACGCTGTATCTGATCTTCGGTGGCGCTGTCGATGGCACTGGTGCTGTCGTCGAGGATGAGGATGCGCGGGTCGGTGAGGAAGGCGCGGGCGATGGCGATGCGCTGCCGCTGCCCGCCGGAAAGGGTCACGCCGCGCTCTCCGATCTCGGTCTGGTAGCCCTCGGGGAAGCTGGTGATGAACTCGTGGGCCTGAGCTGCCTTGGCGGCTTGCTCGATGGCGTCTTGATCGGCCTCGCTGCAGCCGAAGGCGACGTTCTCGGCCAGCGTGCGCGAGAAGAGGAAGACATCCTGCTCGATGGTCGAGATCTGCGAGCGGAGGGACTGGATGTTCCAGTCGCGGACGTCCACGTCGTCCACCAACACGCGCCCGCTGTCGGCGTCGAAGATACGGTTGATGAGTTGGGTAAGGGTGGTCTTGCCAGAGCCGGTCTGGCCTACGATGGCGATCGTCTCCCCGGGTTGAGCTGTGAAACTGACGTCAGCAAGCGCCGGCTTGCCATTGTAGCCGAAGCTGATGCTGTCAAAAGTGACCTTGCCCTCGATCTGTTTGCTCACCCCGAACTCATTCTCGTCAAGCTCGGTCTTGGTGTTGAGCAGTTCGAGGATACGGCGCGCGCCGGCGATGCCCAGCTGCACCAGGTTGAAGGAGAAGATGGAGATGAAGGTGGGGAACTGGAGCGTTCCCAACAGCCCCATGAAGGCCACCACCTGACCGAGGGTGACGACGTTCTGGCGCCAGAGGAGCAGCGCGTGCAGGAATCCACCGGCCCAGCAGAAACTGAAGACCAGCATGGGCCAGTAGCGAGCCTGGATCTGTCCCTGCTGGACGAAATAGTCGCGGAACTGACGGGCGTCGCGGACGAATGTGAGCCATTCGCGCCGCTCCTGGGTGTTCGCCTTGACGACCTCGATCCCGGCAATGGCCTCCGCCAGCCCAGCGTTCATCTCTCCGAACTGCTCTCGTTGGGCCAGGCTGACGGGTTTCAGTCGGCGATTGTAGTCGGCCACGGTGAGGGCCCAGAGCACGACGAAGATCAGTGGAACCAGCAGCAGCTGCCACTCGAGCTGGCCGATCAGCGCGATAGGGACGACGATGGCCATCGCCGAATCGATGATGAGCATCAGGCCGGGGCTGAACATCAGGTTGAGCTGGCGGACATCGTTGGTGGCGCGAGCCATGATGTCGCCGATCCGCTGCCGCCCGTGGAAGGTCTGGCTCTTGCCGAGCAGGTTGACGTAGAGTTCGTCACGTGCGTCCCGCTCGATGCGCTGGGCCAGGAACTCGATGGCGAAGTTACGCAGCAGGCCGGTGATGCCCTGTGCGGCTGCCGCCCCCGCGACGCCGAAGGCGAGGGTCAGCAGCGCCGACGTCTGCCACGTGGGGGAGGTGATCAGGTCGAAGGCCTGGCCGATGAGTACCTGGCGGTAGCTGTAGGCCCAGTTGTTGAGCAGGGCGCCCAGGATGGTCCCCAGCGGGAAGACGGGATACCGTGTGGCGTGGGAGATGATCCAGCGCACCGGTCCCGAGCGATTGTAACGATATTCGTCTTCCAGGGTAAATTCGCTCTTAGCCAAGCTATTCCTCGTGATCGGTTCCTTTGGAGCCTCGGAAGTCTCCGCGGGCAACTCGACCTACATCTCGATGCGTGCGAAAGCGCGGAGCGTTGTGAGTGTCTCCAGTGTCAGATGGCCCTGCCACTCGAGCTTGGCCTGCTCCCACGCCTGGATGTAGCGTTCGCCCCAGGTCCAGGTGGGCTCCCAGGTGCCCTCCGGGGTTTGATGGTCGATCTGGTAGTCGAGGTTGCGCTGGAGGTCGTCACCAAGCACGTCGGCCACGGCGGAGTCGGGGGACGGCGCGATCTTGAGTGGCGTTGCACAGTACCCGGCCCATTCCGCCGGTTTGCGACAGACGATACGGCGGGTCAGATCCCGGAGCCGGGGCAGGAGCCGGGCTTTGAAGCGGTGCGGTAGCGTGTCCGTCTCGGCCAGATCGAGGGCGTAGCGGAGGGTGTCGCCGCCGCCAAACGCTTCCTCGTCCAGTCTCTCGATGGTGGAGACGGTCTCCTCCGTCACGGTGCCGAGCCAGTCGCCCGGGACGATCTCCGCGTAGTGATGGAGGAGCCCGACGAGCTGGGCGCGCGGGATGACGACGAAATCGTCGAACGTCCGTGCCAGGCTGCCGTCCTCGTCGTGCCACCAGGGCGCGTGGGGATAGTCGTTGGCGTCGCCGGGAGTGACGCGCCACACGCGGGCCTCTTGATCAAACGTCTGGAGCAAGAACTCGACGGCCCGGGTCACCATCAGGTGGCGGGGAGGACGCTTCAGCTCCTTCAGGATGTGGAGGCCGATGCCCGTGGCCAGGGCGGATGAGCTGGGCGTGCGCAGGTCGGGCTCGAGGGCGTGTCCGAATCCACCGTCGGCGTTCTGGTAGGGCGCCAGTTCCTTGGTGACGCGGTCGGCCGGCGCTCCCTCAAAGCGATGTTCGAAAAGCGCGCGATCCAGAGGCCTGGCCTCTTTCTTCAGGAAGCGACATGCTCGGTGGAATTGCCTGGGGCTTAGTCGTTTCATGGTCTTCCTCCGGAATTCAGGATAGGAGCAGAGCCGGTATGTTACAGTGAATCACGGATTTCGTCCAGTCACGTGGCGAGATGCCCCAGGTCTTATCATTCTCAAGTGGGCGAAGGTAATGGGTGATTTGGAGCAGCTCGCGCCGGCCTCAGGTTTGACAAGGAGATGTTCGCGAGTACCATACAGCACAGGAGGCAAGAGGCAGGATATGGCGGCCTTTCTGGAGTGAGGATCTGCCGATGCTGGAGGAGATGACCTGATGACAAGGGATGCGATGGAGACAGTTGAGGACGGCCGGCTAGCTCTGCTCCAGCAGGCCAATCGCAATAGCTGGAAGAGATACCTCGCCTCTTTGGAGTCCGACGCGCCAGGTGGCTGGGACGTGTGTGTGCTGACGGCCAGCAGCGAGCAACAGGCGGCCATGTACCGTCGCCAGTTGGCATTGCGGCGAGAGGCAGGGCTCTTACCATCGCGTACGCGTTTCCTGGTGATCGCCGACCCCCCTGGACGCCGCATCGGCTCCGGTGGGGCGACGTTGCGGTTGTTGACCATGCTGGACTCCACCACAGGCGGGACGAGATCCGATGTGGGCCCTGAGGTCCACCGTGGCAGTCTCCCTCCGGATGTCCTGACGGCGAGGCGGGTTCTGGTGATCCACTCCGGGGGCGACTCCCGGCGGCTGCCTCACTGCTCTGTGACGGGCAAGCTCTTTGCCCGCATCCCCTGCGTACTGCCTGACGGTCGGGCCTCCACCATCTTTGACAGTTTCCTCATCACGCTGAGCGCGTTGGCGGACGAGATAGCGCCTGGCGTGTTGATCGCCTCTGGCGATGTCCTGCTCATCTTCGATCATCTGCAGCTCTCATTCCAACGCCCGGGCGTCGTCGGTGTGGCGGCGGCCGCGCCGGTCGAGACAGGGATGCGCCATGGTGTTTACGTGATTGACGAGGCCGACCGTCTGAGAGCCTACCTGCACAAGCCCTCGCTCGAACAACTGCGCGCTTGGAATGCCTGTGCGCCCGATGGGACGGTGGCCATCGACACCGGGCTGGTTTGGCTCGATGCGCCCACGACGCTCAAGTTCCTCGGGCTGGCCCAAGAGGAGAGGATCGCCGCGTTATGTGATGACCGGCCTAGCTCGCCTCGGGCCCCTCGCGCCGCCGTCGGTCTGAATCTCTATGGCGACCTGCTGATGCCGCTGGCTGGATCGACCACGCTGGACGATTACCTGGCCGATACCAGCGACGGTCCGGATACACCATCGGTGAAGGCGGCGCGCCGTGTGATCTGGGAGCGTCTGCGTCAGGTGCCCTTCACCGTGGAGCGGCTTCAGCCAGCCGTCTTTGTCCATTTCGGCACGACGCAGGAGTATTGGGAGATGGTGGCGAATTCGCCCGGCCTGGCGAGGACGTGCGACTGGTCCCGTCACACGGCCACGTGGGTTTCACCCGCCGTTTCGCGGGATGGTGACGGGCTTGCGCTGATCAACGCCGTTGTGGAGGCCGACGTGGCTGTCTCCTCCGCGCCAGGCCTGCTCGTCGATAGCCATGTATCGGGACCCTTGACTTTGCGCGGTACCGCGCTGGTAGCCAATCTGCGCACCGGGCAGCCGCTGGCGTTGGAAGCCAGCACAGTGTTACAACAGGTGCCGGTGGATGGAGGGGTTGTGACCCGCGTCTATGGCCTGTACGATAATCCCAAGCACGCTTGGGATACGAAGGGCGCGACGTTTATGAACCGGCCCTGGCGGGAGTGGCTCAGCCAAGCCGGTATCGAGCCTCAGGTGCTGTGGTCTGATCTGCCCGTCATCGAGCGCACGCTGTGGAATGCACGCCTGTATCCCGTGAATGCGGACCGCGAGGAGAGCCTGAAGCTCGCGCTGCCGCTGCAGGACCCTGCTGAAGCGTCTCCCGGGTGGCGGGCCGCGTGGGAGAGAAGCGAGCGGCTCTCGTTGGCGGAGAGTTTCGCGCGGGCTGATGGCGAGCGTGTGCTGGCAGACATAGTCGCCGTCGAGGATTTGGCAGCTGCGCACCGGTTCCACTCCGCCGTCGAGGCGGAGCGGCCGGCGGCTGAGGCGAGATCGTTGCTCGGCAGCAGTCAGCAAGCGATCGCCCGACGCACAGCTCGGGTGGCAGAGTGGCTGTCAAATGCGGATCCTGTTTTGCGGCTGCGAGGATACTGGGCGTTGGGAGAGGCCACAGGGAACCCCTCATGGAAGGATCATGCGTTTGCCACTCTGGCGGCGATGATCGAGCAGGACGTCAGCGCCCGGCGCCAGACTGACTCTATTCCATCAGATATTGAGCGCGCGATTTCCCTCGGTGAGTCAATCCGCGTGAAGGCCGCCGCCCGCATCGACTTTGGCGGCGGGTGGACCGATACGCCGCCTTACAGCATAGAGCGCGGCGGGACCGTGCTGAACGGGGCGATCACGTTGCATGGCGACTATCCGATCATCGCCGAGGCGGAACGGCTGCCTGAACCCAGGCTCGTGCTGGAGAGCCGCGACATTGATGCGGTGATCGAGCCGGTGGACGTGGGGGATGTGCTGGCCTACGCTAGCCCGGCCGATCCCTTCGCCCTGCTGAAGGCGGCACTGGTCCTGCGTGGGATCGTGCCGGCCGATGGCGATCCCGAACAGCCATTGACGGAGAAGCTGCGGGCGGTGGGCGGCGTGCGGCTGAGCACCCAGACGACGATCCCTCGTGGATCTGGGCTAGGCACATCGTCCGTTTTGGCAGGGGCCGTGCTCAGCTGCTTGGCTCGCTTGCAGGGCGTCGACCTGACGCGGGTTCGATTGTTTGACGAGGTGCTGTGCCTGGAGCAGATGCTGACCACCGGTGGCGGCTGGCAGGACCAGGTCGGTGGGTTGGTGGGGGGCATCAAGCTGATCACAACCGAGCCGGGACTGCCACAGCGAATCCGCGTGGAGCCAATGGACTTACCCTCTGCTCTGCAGGCTGAGATGGCTGGCCGGTTGACGTTGGTGTACACGGGCCAGCAGCGGCTGGCCAAGGACCTGCTCCGAGCGGTGATGGGGCGCTGGATGGCGCGCGATCCCGAGATGGTTTGGATTCAGCAGGAGATCGCCCGCTTGGCCGTGGCGATGCGCGATGCGTTGCTGGATCAGGATCTGGATCGGTTTGGGGCCTTGTTAGGCGAACACTGGGCGCTCAACAAGCGGATGGATCCGGGCTGTACCAACCCCTTCATCGACGACCTGTTCGAGTTGATGGCACCATACATTGATGGAGGAAAGCTGGCCGGGGCGGGTGGGGGTGGCTTTGCGATGGTGATCGCCCGCGACCGGGAGGCCCGCAGCGCCCTGTCGGCCAGGTTGGCGCGCGTCTACCGCGGCACCTCGGTGGCGGTCTGGCCTTGCGCGGTGCCGGAGAAAGGCGTCGTCGTCGGCCTGGCACCGGACGACGATCCGGCAGCTGATTGATCCGGGCAACCAACGGGATGCCGACAGCGCTGGCGATCTTCAAGGGCATGGTCGAGCGGGGCCTCGAGAAGTGGTGGTTCTGCCAGGCGTCGCTCAGCTTTGCCGATGACGAGGAGGTCCTTCACTGGGCGGGGTACGCGGGGTGCAAGATGGTCTTCCTGGGCCTGGAGGCAGAGGAGATGGGCGCGCAGGAGTGCTTATTATCACGGCTGTTGTTGCGCTGATTGAAGGGCGCCTGCCTGCAGAGTGGAGGGTATCCCTCCATAGGTGATGCCGATTCTACCAACCATAGACGGCAACTCAAGCGCAGGGAGGATGAAGTCCTAGGCGCTCGCCCTCCTCAATGCGCTGCTGTATGCGCAGCACCAGGAAGGTGAGCCAGGGCGAGGGGGTCTTCTTGTCGGCAAAGGACCAGCCCTTCCAAGCGCGGTACATGGAGGCGGCGGTGTAACGGCCCTCCTCGTCGGCCTGCTCGGTGATGGTGCTCACCATGTCCCGGAAGCGCGGATCGCC
>CAYQZG010000104.1:264-14249 GCA_964421785.1 uncultured Anaerolineales bacterium | reverse complement strand
AGCAGCGGTCTCCAAAACCGAAGGTTGCGGGTTCGATTCCTGCCTGGCCTGCCTAGAAGGATATGAAGACACCGCCGCGTGTTGGGCGGTGTCTTAGAATGTAAGGGTATTGAAGCAGAGGGTCTGCGGCAGATTTCATACAGGGAGCCATCATCGTGGCGAAATCAAACACGAAGAAAAAGTCGTTCTTGAGTCGGTTGCAGGACAACGTATTGTTGGAATACCTGCGCGACACGCGCGCAGAGTTGCGCAAGGTCCACTGGCCCACACGGCAAGAGGCGGAGAACCTCACCAAGATCGTCTTGGCCGTCACAGTGGCAATGGCGGCGTTGATGGGTCTGTTGGACTATCTGTTCTCCCTGGAGTTGCGCGGGTTGATCAACGAGAGCGCCGTCGCCATTGGAATCGCGATAGTTGCCGCGGTGGCCAGTGCCCTGGCAGCCGTGATCATTAGCCGGCAGATCGTCTAGTCACCCCCCGGGTTGAGTCTATGGTCGCGGAGAAACAGGATCTGGACGCAAAGGTCACAATGGAAAACGAGGCCGACATGTCCGAGCCCACACCTCCTGAATCTGAGGAGGAGACCTCCTCGGCAGAAGCCCCCCTCGGCGTGACACCCGAGTTGGAGGCTGAGGAGCAGACGTATGAGGACGCCGAGCTGACCGAACCCGAGGACGATCGCGCCTGGTACGTCATCCACTGCTACTCCGGTCGCGAGCAGAAGGTCAAACACAAGCTTGACCGTCGCATCAAATCGTTGGGAATGGAGGACAAGGTCTTTCAGGTCGTCGTCCCCACCGAGGACGAGATGGAGCTGCGCCAGGGCGAGCGTCGCACGGTCGAGCGCCGCATCTTCCCGGGCTATCTTCTGGTGCAGATGATACTCGACGAGGAGTCATGGTACACCGTCCGCGATACGCCTGGCGTCATCGGCTTCGTCGGTATGGGCGACAAGCCCACGCCCCTCCGCCCGTCGGAAGTCAGCAGTATCATGGAGCGCATGGAGGCCGAGGCCCCAAAGATCAAGGTGACGTTCGAAGCCGGGGAGAAGGTGCGCATCATCGACGGGCCATTCGACGGTTTTATAGGTGTTGTGGATAATATCGATATGGAGAGAGCCACCGTCCACGTGATGGTTTCTTTTTTCGGCCGTGAGACACCGGTGGAGCTTGATTTCTTGCAGGTTGAGAAGATCTAGAGACTCGTTTCAGTTCGCTTGAGGTGACATCGTGAAGAAAGTAAAAGCAGTCGTTAAGTTGCAGATCCAGGCTGGCAAGGCCAACCCGGCTCCCCCGGTCGGTCCTGCGTTGGCGCAGCACGGCATCAACCTGATGCAGTTCTGCAAAGCGTACAATGCCCGTACCGCCGGACAGGTGGGCAACATCATACCGGCCGAGATCACCATCTACCATGATGGATCGTTCGACTTCATCCTTAAGTCGCCGCCGACGGCCGATCTGCTGCGCAAGGCAGCCAGCGTAGACAAAGGGTCCTCGGAACCCAACCGAGACAAGGTGGGAACCATCACGCGCGATCAGCTCCGAGACATCGCCGAGACAAAGATGAAGGACCTCAACGCCATCGACATCGATGGCGCCATGCGCCAGATCGAGGGCACCGCCCACAGCATGGGCATTGAGATTGAGGCATAACCGTAACGTCAACTGACGCCGACTCCGCATCATGCGCCCAGATTCAACGATGGCTCTACTGAAGGTCTGTAGATGGTTCTTTCAGCAGACCCAACCATATGCCGGCGGACGTGTGACTGTGGATAGGAAGCACTATTGGCTCTACTGAAAAAAGGTGCTCTGAGCCCCGTCTCGGGGCGATTTACCAGCCCAGGGACGGGTTCGTGAGCTTCTTTCAGGAGACCCACTATTGGAGTTGTGGGAGGGCGAAGCCCGCTAGCACCACAGGGAGAGACGATGCCAAAACACGGCAAGAAGTATCTTGAAGCATTAGAAAAAGTGGACCGCACCGGCTTCTACTCGCCGCGGGAGGCCTTGGAGCTGGTCAAGGAGATCAGCTACGCAAACTTCGACGAGACGGTCGAGATTCACTTCCGATTGGGCGTCGATCCACGCCATGCCGACCAGCAGGTCCGGGATACCGTCCGCCTGCCCCATGGCCTGGGCAAGGAAGTGACCGTGCTGGTTTTCGCCGCCGGGGAAGCTGCCAACATCGCCGAGGAGGCCGGAGCCGACTACATCGCCGATAGCGATGAGTGGTTCAAGAGGATCGAGGATGGCTGGATGGACTTTGACGCCGCCCTCGCCGTGCCGCAGATGATGGGCAGAGTTGGACGTCTCGGGCGCTACCTGGGACCCCGTGGGCTGATGCCCAATCCCAAGGCCGGAACCTTGGTAGATGCCGACAACCTACCGGATATGATCGCTTCGATCAAGGCCGGTCGCGTCGAATTCCGCGTCGATAAGCATGCCAACCTGCACGTGCCCATCGGCAAAGTGAGCTTCCCGACGGACAATCTGCTGGACAACTTCGCCACCATGGTCGATGCCGTCGTAAAAGCTCGACCGTCCGGCGCCTCCGGAAGGTATCTGCGCAAGCTGGTTGTGACCTCCTCAATGGGGCCTGGCGTCAAGGTGGATCCAACAGAAGCTCTAGCGATGGAGGCTGTGCTCTAGACCTGAGCAACTCACAATAGCATAGCCCAAGACCGCAGGCGCGCTTTCGAGCGCTTAATTGGAGCCTGCCGAGGCAAGTGACGAATCCAACCCTGGACGTGCGTCCCTGCATCGGCACGGCCGGGGTTTTTTCATGTGAGACGGTATTGTCAGACGAAGATAAGGAGGTGAGTAGATTTGGCACTATCACGAGAAGAGAAAGAGAAACGCGTAGCGCAATACGCGGAACAGCTGAAAGAAAGCCGGGGCGTCATCCTGGTGGACTACCGAGGGCTAACCGTCGGCGAGATGGAGGAGATCCGAAACAGAATACGCCCGCTGGCCGGTAGGTTCCAGGTCATCAAGAATCGCCTGCTGCACCTGGCCCTTCAAGAACAGGAAATGGCTTTTCCGGACGACTGGCTGGTCGGCCCGACCGCGGTGAGCTTCTGCACGGACGAGGTTCCCCCGGTTGCCAAGGCATTGGTGGAGGCCGGCAAGGAGACAGAGATGCTCAGCCTCAAAGGCGGCTGGATGAACGAGTCCCTCCTGTCTGCCGAACAGGTGCGTAGCATCGCAGATCTGCCTCCACGCGAGGTGCTCCTGGCCCAGGCGCTGGGCGCCATCAACGGCCCGAGCCGGCAGGTGGCCGGCGTCATCGCCGGCGGCGTGCGTCAGGTGCTCAACGTCGTGCAGGCCTACGTGGACAAACTAGAGGAGGAAGGCGCCGGCGATCCATTGGAAGCGGTTGCCGAGCCCGCCTGACCCCCGTATACCGGAACACTTGGTGCATCGACGAAGTCGCCTGGCCCGCCGTTTCGATGGCACACAAGGCAGTCGCTCGATGGCCAGGCACGACGTACCCGTTCTGAACTGGAATAGATAACGACGAATCATTGCCTTACGAGCAAGGAGGAAATTGAACAATGGCAGAGCTAGAACAAATCGTGGATCAAATCAGCGAGCTTACGCTGCTGGAGGCATCTCAGCTGGTTGAGATGCTGGAGGAGAAACTGGGTGTGAGCGCAGCCGCTCCGGTTGCCATGGGCCCCATGCCTGGCGCCGCCGCCGCCGAGGAAGAGGAGGCGGAGGAGAAGACCGAGTTCAACGTGGTCATCAAGGAGATCGGCCCGAAGAAGATTCAGGTCATCAAGGCCGTCCGCCAGCTCACATCCCTAGGCCTGCGAGAGGCCAAGGAAGTTGTGGACGACGCACCGAGCGCCGTGCTGGAAGCGGTCGCCAAGGAAGCAGCCGAGGACGCCAAGGCACAGCTCGAGGAAGCTGGCGCGGTAGTCGAGCTCGAGTAGTCGGGCGCAATGAGCCTCGTTCACGGGCTGCATGCAGAGAGAACGGTCCGCTACTGCTCTTTCACGTGACAGACCTTGACGTCTCCCTGGCTCCCAGCCCCGTCCCAGGATCCTCAGCTCCTAGCCCCCGTCTCGGGGGCGGCTGGCTCGAACCAACGCTTCGTAGCTCACGCTAGCCGCCCCGAGATGGGGCTCAGAGCAACTCCAGCCCCGCCTCGGGATCCCCAGCTCCTAGCCCCGTCCCAGGATCCCCAGCTCCTAGCCCCGTCCCAGGATCCTCAGCTCCTAGCCCCCGTCTCGGGGGCGGCTGGCTCGAACCAACGCTTCGTAGCTCACGCTAGCCGCCCCGAGATGGGGCTCAGAGCAACTCCAGCCCCATCCCAGGATCCCCAGCTCCTAGCCCCGTCCCAGGATCCCCAGCTCCCAGCCCCCGTCTCGGGGGCGCCTAGCCCGAGGTCAGATCTCTGAAATGGCACGACTGAACCCAATACTCCTCCACCTGGGACCCATCGCAATACACAGCTACCCAGCCCTGGTAAACCTTGGACTCTTGCTCGCCGCCGCGCTCGTCGTCCTGGCCGCGCGGCGCCGTGAGATCGATCTCGCCCCCGTGATTGACGCAGCGCTGGCCGCCGCGCTCGGGGGCCTTCTCCTGGCACGTGCGGCCTACGTGGCCGCCCACTGGACCTACTACGCAGACCACCTGCGACAGGCCATTCAACCCCAGGACGGCGGATTGCTGTGGCAGGGGGCACTCCTCGGCGGGGCGGTCGGCGCAGCGACCATCGGATCCATCCGAGGCCTGTCGCCGACGTCCCTTCTTGACATCCTCACGCCCGGCGCGGCATGCCTGGCGGTCTTCGCCTGGCTGGCCTGCTTCACGGTTGGCTGCGCCTGGGGAGTCGAGACCTATCCCGGCCAGCGGCTGCTCTGGGCACTGAGCCTCGACTTGCCCGACCTCTACGGCATCCACGAGCCGCGCGTGGCGGTGCAGCTGCTGGGTGCCGGGTGGAGCGCCATACTGTTGGGCCTCATCCTGGCCCTCCAGCGCCGCCTCCGCCGCGATGGCGTCGCCTTCAGCCTCTGGCTGACGCTTCACAGCGCCGGGTCGCTCGCGCTTGGCTTCCTGCGGGCCGACGAACTGCCATTGGTGGCGGGATGGCGGATCGATCAGTGGGCCAACATGGCCCTCAGCGCGGTCGGCATCGCGCTGCTCACCCTTCACCTCATCGCCCCTACGCTCCAGCCGGATTCGTAATCGAAGCGGTCGACACGCCCGGCTCCTGCCGCACGCAGCGCAGCGGAGTGCGCCCCCCCCCCGCATACCTTGTCGCTCAACCCGTGCGTGGTATAATCTGAACCGCTATGAGGAGCAGCTCTCCACACCGTGATGGCCGCCGGCCCGACGGTCGCGGCAACGACCAGGCCCGCCCCGTCACCTTCACGCTCGACTACGTGACGTATCCCGAGGGCTCCGTGCTGATCGAGATGGGCGAGACCCGTGTGCTCTGCAACGCCAGCATCGAGGCAGACGTCCCCCGCTGGCTGGAGGGAAGAGGCAGTGGCTGGCTCACCGCATCCTACGCCCTCCTGCCGCGCTCAACCCACACCCGCACGCCGCGCGAGACAGATGGGCTCGGTGGCCGCACCCAGGAGATCCGTCGCCTCATCGGGCGCTCGCTGCGCGCGGCGGTCGACCTCGATCTCTTGGGCGAGCGCATGCTCATTCTCGATTGCGACGTGCTCCAGGCGGACGGAGGCACGCGCACCGCCGCCATCACCGGCGGCTACGTAGCCGTCGCCCTGGCGCTGCGCCGTCTGACAGAGGAGGGACTGCTTTCACCACACGTGCTCCGCATGCCGGTAGCCGCCATCAGCGTGGGCGTCGTCGAGGGCGAGGTGCGGCTCGACCTCTGTTACGCGGAGGACCGTGACGCCGAGGTCGATCTCAACCTGGCGATGACCGAGGAGGGACACCTCATCGAGGTACAGGGCACGGCCGAAGGGTCGCCCTTCTCCCGCCGAACCCTGGATCGCATGCTCAACCTGGGAGAGCAGGGTATCCGCCACCTCATCCAATGCCAGAAAGACGCCCTGGCCAGCCACGAGCGGGGGACGCAACCACCCGGCGTGTAGATGAACGCAGAAAGATGCTGATGTGAGAGCTTCGGGTTTCACCCCACGACAACGCCGCATTCTCCTCCTTATGGCGCTGATCGTCGTTGTCGTCCTCGCTCTGCTCGCCGGCTTCCTCATCACGTCCCTCCAGAGCCTGGATCCTGTTCCTATCGCGACGCCTGTGACCCTGTCCGAGGCCCCCTCGCCGTCGTCAACGCCCTCGCCGCCGCTGGCGACGTCCACCCCGGCTCCTGAGGGGGGCATCTGGCCCCAGGTGCGAGCAGCTCGCCTCTTCGACCAGATCGCTCGCCAGGTGGAGACCAGACGCGCGCTTTCGCCTCGAGAGGAGGTGCCGCTCAGCTTCCTCGACGACCACGAGATGAAAGAGACGCTCCAGAAACTCTACACGGAGGACGGCCCACCGCCGGCAGTGCTTCCTCTCACCGCCCTGGGGGTGCTGCCCGACGCGCCCATGCGCGTCCAGGCTCAGACGCCGGCCGGCATCTACGTATCCGAGCAGCAACAACTCTACGTCTCCACTGATCGCCCGGAGAATGACCCCGACGCGCAGACGCTTCTGGCCCACGCCTACGTCCACGCCCTCCAGGACCAGCACTTCGATCTGGAGGCCACCCGCGCTCGCGCTCGAACCACCGACGAGAGATTGGCGGTTCAGGCGCTGATTGAGGGCGATGCCACCCTCGCCACGGCGCTCTACAGCAGCGACGATCCTTCCTCCGCCGATTGGGAACGTCTGACGGATCTGATCGTCCAGGCGGAACACCCCCACTATGGCGATACCCTGGCCAACTTTGATGCGTGGACCAGGCTGCAGCGCTTCCCCAATCAAGAAGGGCGGACGTTCGCCGGCGCCGTATTCGAGCACGGGGGCTGGGACGCTCTCAACAGCGCCTACACGGATCTTCCTCGTTCAACAGAGCAGATCCTCCATCCCTCGCGCTACCTGGGCCTGGAGTCGCCTACCGGGCAGCCAGACCGGCCCAGCACCGTCGTCGTGCCCAACCTCGATCCGGCCCTGGGCGAGGAATGGCGCCTTCAGCTCGAGGACACCCTCGGCGAGTTCGCCATTGGGCTATTCCTGAGCCAGGTGATGCCAGAGGAGACAGCCCGGCACATCGCCGATGGATGGGACGGGGACACGTTCGTCATCTGGGAGCGCGAAAATGGGCGACGCCTCCTGGTCTGGCGATCAATCTGGGGCACGAGCGCCGATGCGGCGGACTACGAACAGGGGCTGGCCTTGGCGATTCCACAGCGCCACCTCCCCGTTCGGCCCATCGATCCGCCTCAGGGACTGCCAGGCCGCTGGTGGGAGACCGACGCTGGGGCTCTCTACCTCGGTCGCGCGGCCCGTTACGTCCTTCTGGTACGCGCCCCGGACACCAACACGGTGATCAACGTCCTGCAAGCGTTACCGTAATGAGGGCAGGAGCACGTGTTTCAGACCTCTAGACGCCGGGTGACCATGCACCGTGCAGCACCCGCGCTCGAGCCGGATTTAGATTTGGGTCATCTGACCCCCACCCGTCATCCGGCGACGTCGCGCCTTGTGTCCTGCCAGACTTCCGAAGTCTGCACGACAATGCTAGACAGGCCTGGAATCGTTCTGTGAGCGCTTCTACACCGCGTTGGGCGTGGACTCCAAGACCTCGCAAGTCTGCTCCTCTGGCAAGTGCAGTTGTAGTGCTAGGTGTCTGCGTCGACCCGTTGACCGCCGTAAGCGCAGCGACACCCGGTGACCGCGTCGACCCGCCATCCGCCAGACTTCGGAACTCTTTGGCCGGCGAAACTTACGTTGTCGTGATAGTCACGACGCCAAAACTCTTGCTCCTGGTAGCGAGAGCGTCCAGGGAGCAGGACGGCCATAGACCATCGTACATACGTCATGGACGAGAATCATAACGGACGATCTCTAACATCGCTTCTGGACGGAACCCGCGACTTCCTGGCGCTGATCAAGGTTGAGCATACGATCTTCGCCCTCCCCTTCGCCTACCTGGGCATGCTCCTGGCGCCGCGGCACGGATGGGTCACCTGGCATCAATTCCTCTGGATCACGGTGGCGATGGCCTCGGCGCGGACCGTGGCGATGGGCGCCAACCGCATCATTGATCGCGCCATCGACGCCGACAACCCGCGCACCGCCACCCGCCCGCTACCCTCCGGGCGCGTCAAGGTCGCCACAGCCTGGGTCGGGACCGCCCTCTCAGCCCTGGTCTTGATCGCAGCGGCGTGGCGACTCGGCCCCCTGCCGCTGACGCTGCTTCCCGGCGCGGCCGTCTTCCTCATCGGCTACTCCTACACCAAACGCATCACCTGGTTGTGCCACGTCATCCTCGGCTTCACGGACGGCCTCGCGCCGATGGGCGCGTGGGCCGCCATCCGTGGATCCCTCTTCACGGCGAGCGACCTGCCGGCCTGGCTCCTCCTGGGAACGGTCACCACCTGGATCGGCGGCTTCGACCTGATCTACGCCTGCCAGGACGTCGAGTTCGATCGCGAGGCCGGGCTCCATTCGATCCCCGCGCGGTTCGGCATCCCCGCGGCCCTCAGGCTGTCGACGGTTTCCCACATACTGACGTTGGCGCTGCTGATCTGGCTGGGCGCCTGGACCGGACTGGCGTGGCCCTACTGGTTGGGGATGCTCGTCGTGGCGGGCCTGCTGGCCTACGAACACTACCTGGTGCGGCCGGACGACCTGACCCGAATCAACGTAGCGTTCTTCAACGTCAACGGGTACATCAGCGTGACGCTCTTCGTCAGCGTCCTGGCGGCCCTCCATCTGTCATGATGCGCCCGCCGAGAACCATCCACGCTCCAAGGAGAGAGCATGAATCGTAAACACTCACGCATCGTCATCGGGGTTCTCCTCCTGCTGGTCTTGGCTGGCTGCGGGGGGGATGCCGAACCGGCGACGCTTCGCATCGGCGTGCTGCCTATCCTGGACGCCTTGCCCATGTTCGTCGCTGAAGAGCAAGGCATGTTCGACAAGGAGGGCGTGCACGTTGAGTTCATCGCCGCTGCTTCGGCCGCTGAACGCGACCAGTTGCTCCAGGCGGGCGAGGTTGATGTCGTGATCACCGACCTGGTGGCCCTGGCGCTCTACAATCGCGAGGTGGTGCGGGTCGTCGCCGTGCGCTACGCTATGACGCCCACCTCGAACTCCGCTCAGTTCCGCGTGATGGCGGCAGACCAATCGGGCATCTCCGAGCCCGAGGACCTGGCCGGCGTGCCCATCGGCCTATCGGAGGGCACCGTCATCGAGTACGTGACCGACCGTATGTTGGCGGCGGAGGGGCTCTCGCCCGCGGAGATCGAGACGCTCGCCGTCCCCAAGATCCCCGAGCGCATGGCCCTGCTGCGCTCCGGCGAGCTCGACGCCGCCACGCTGCCCGAGCCGCTGGCCTCGCTCGTCATGCAGGATGGCGCCGTCGTCGTCGTGGACGATACGCAACACCCCCATACCAGCTGCAGCGTCTACGCCTTCCGCAAAGAGGTCCTCGACGCTCACCCCGAGGCCGTGGGCGGCTTCCTGAGGGCCGTTTCCCAGGCCAGCCGCTCCATCAACAGGGACAAGACCCGCTGGAGCCAGCTGCTGGCGGAGCGAGACCTGGTTCCCAAGCCCCTGATGGGCTCCTACGAGCTGCCCGACTATCCCGGCGATCAGACGCCCGGCGAGACTCAGTTCATCGACGCGGCCCTTTGGTTGTTGGAGACCGACCGGCTGTCTGTGGGACCCTCCTACCGCGATGCCGTCGACGCTTCGTTTCTCCCATGAGAAGCCTTCCCGGAAGCTGCAAAAGACGAACCTTGCGAGGTTGCCGTTGACCTTCGCGAGCTTCGGGGAAGGTCGCCAACCGGATGCTATGATCGACCTGATTGACCTATCCTTCATCTACTCCGACCGGCCGCCCGTCTTCGACGGCTTCTCCTGGCACGTCGAGGCCGGGGAGATCTGGTCGGTGCTGGGCCCTTCGGGCTGCGGCAAGAGCACGCTCCTGCTGCTGCTGGCCGGCCTCCTCCGCCCCCAGGGCGGCGAGGTTCTGGTCGGCGGCGAGCCCATCACGCGCCCTCGCCCACGAACGGGCCTGATTCTGCAAGAGTACGGCCTCCTGCCCTGGGCGACCGTCTACGACAACGCCTCCCTTGGCCTGCGCATCCGCCGCTTCTACGGTCCAGACGGACGCCACGTGCCGCAGGACGAACAGATCGACCGCTCCGAGACACGTAGCCGCGTCGACCATTGGCTGGCGCGGCTCGATATCGCCGAACTGGCGGGCAAGTATCCCGGGCAGATCTCCGGGGGACAGCGACAACGGGCGGCCATTGCACGCACCCTCGCCCTTCAGCCAGATCTCCTGCTGATGGACGAGCCCTTCTCCTCACTGGACGCGCCCACCCGAGAAGCGCTGCAGATACTGACGCTGGAGCTCTGCGCCGAGGCCGGTCTGACCGTCATCCTCGTCACCCACAACATTGAGGAGGCCGCCTTCATGGGGCAGCAGATCCTCCTCCTGCACCATCCTCCGAACCGGGAGGCGAAGGAGGTCGACAACCCCCACGCTGCCACCGAGGCCTATCGATGCTCCGGCGCCTATCAAGCGACCTGTTCGTTGCTCCGCGAGCGCATCGACGACGCCCGTCCCGGCGTGACGGAAGGACCCATGAGCCTGTGAGCGAGCGGATGCCTGAGCCGGCGAGACGGCAGAGTGGTGAGACGACGCGCCCTTTCGGCCTCTCCGTGGTGGGAGCGGCGCTGATTCTGCTGCTCCTGTGGGAGATCCTGGCGCTGATCGTGCACATCCCCATCCTTCCCACACCGCTGGCCGCCCTTCGCACCTTCGCGCGCGAGCTGACGCGCGACCTGGGACGACACGTCCTGGCCAGCCTCATGCGCGTGGCAGCGAGCATCACGCTGGCCGTCGCCTTGGCAACCCCGGCCGGGCTGATGTTGGGGCAGAGCCGGCGCCTGAACCGGCTCTTCTCGCCCTTCATCTATCTACTCTACCCCATCCCCAAGGTGGTGCTGGTGCCCATTGTGCTGCTCTTTCTAGGCGTGGGCAACCTGCCCAAGATCGTGATCGTCACCATGATCCTCTTCTTCCAGGTGCTGGTCCTCGTCCGCGACAGCGCGGCGGGCATCCGCCCCGAGATCCTCACCAGCGTGCGCAGCCTGGGCGCTGGACGGCGCGCCCTGTTTCGCTTCGTCTACCTGCCGGCCTGCGTGCCGGCCGTGCTGACCGCCGTGCGGCAATCGATCGGCACCGCCGTCGCCGTCCTCTACATCGCCGAGCTCTTCGCCACCCGGTACGGCCTCGGGTACTATATCTACATCCAGGGGAGCACGCTCTTCGACTATCCCAAGATGTACGCCGGGATCATCGCCATGAGCGTGCTGGGGCTGGGGCTCTACGTCATCGTCGACGCCGTGGAGCGGCGTACCTGCCGCTGGATGGAGGCGTGAGCCGGATTTGAGCGCATGGTCGGCTCAACGTGTTGCACAGAGAGACACAGAGCACGCCGAGGCTCTCCGCGTCTCCTCTATGTAGCTCAGTGTCGTAAATGTGCCCGACCCTTGCCGCAATGCGAAACGAGACAGGCTGAGTGTCCAAACAACCTGAAGAGGAAGAGACTATGACGTCCAACGACCTGCGAGGTTTCATAGACCACCTTCAGTCCCGGGAGCAGCTCGTCCGGGTCTCCCAACCCGTCTCCCCACGGCTGGAGATCACGGAGATCGTCGACCGGGTCTCGAAGGGACCGGCCGAGCGGAACAAGGCGCTGCTCTTCGAGAACCCAACGGGCCACGACATCCCCGTGCTGATCAATATGTTCGGCAGCGCGGAGCGCATCGCCTGGGCGCTCCACGTCGACCGGTTGGAGGATCTGACGCGTAACCTGGCGGCCCTCCTCGACACGCGGCTGCCAAAGGGGCCGATCGCAGCCCTCAGGCGTGGCAAGGGCCTTCTCGACGCCCTGCGCGCCGTCGGCCTCCGACCCCGGCGCGTGCGGCGCGCGCCGGTACAGCAGGTGGTCGAGTCCCGGGATCCCTCCTTGGACGCCATCCCCATCCTCACCTGCTGGCCACAGGACGGCGGGCCGTTCATCACGCTGCCGCAGGTGGTGACCCGGCACCCGCAGACGGGCGTGCGCAACGTCGGCATGTACCGCCTGCAGAAGGTCGACCATCGCACGCTGCTGGTCCACTGGCAGCGGCACAAAGGGGGCGCCGAGCACGAGCAGGCCGCCCTGGAGGCCGAGTCTCGCACGCAGCGGGAGGAGGCGACCATCCCGGCCGCCGTCGTCCTGGGTGGCGACCCGGCCTCCATCTGGAGCGCGTCGGCGCCGCTCCCACCGGACGTCGACGAGTACCTCCTGGCCGGATGGCTGCGCGGCGAGCCCGTCCCCCTGGTCGAGTGCGTCAGCCAGCCGCTGGAGGTGCCCGCCAACGCCGACATCGTCATTGAGGGCCTCATCGATCCCAACGACCGGCGACCCGAAGGCCCCTTCGGCGACCATACCGGCTACTACACCCCGGTGGAGCGCTTCCCCGCCTTCCACGTCACCGCCATCACCCGCCGCAGCGATCCCATCTACCCGGCGACCGTGGTCGGGATCCCGCCCATGGAGGACTACTGGATGGGCAAGGCCACCGAGCGGCTCTTCCTGCCGCTGGTGCAGCTCTTCCTCCCCGAGGTGGTCGATTTCGCCATGCCGGCGCCCGGCGTCTTCCACAACCTGGTGTTGGTGAGCATCGAAAAACGATTCCCCGGTCACGCCCGCAAGGTGATCCACGGGCTGTGGGGGCTGGCGCTCCTCAGCCTGGCCAAGGCCATCGTCGTCTTCGACGCCTGGGTCGACGTGCAGGACCCCACGGAGGCAGCCTGGCAGGCGCTGGGCAACGTCGACTGGTCCCGCGACGTGATCATCGGCGACGGCCCGGTGGACCATCTGGACCACGCCTCCTACCATCACTCCTTCGGCGGCAAGATAGGGGTCGACGCCACCGCCAAACTGCCGGACGAGGGCTACGCGCGCCGCTGGCCCGACGTGGTGCGCATGGATCCCCAGGTGAAAGCGACGATCGACGCGCTCTGGGCGGATCTGGGGGTGACATGAAGCTACTGAGACGACTCCTCCTGCTGGCCGTGGCGTGCGCTGCCGCCGCGCTGGGGCTGCTGCTCGGCCTCCGTTTCTGGGTGGAGCGCCGGTATGAAGACCAAATCTACGAGGCCGTCGATCAGGTGCCACCGCGCCCCGTGGCGCTGGTCCTCGGCGCGGGCCTCTGGCCCGACGGCTCCCTCACCCCGATCCTGGCCGACCGCGTCGCCACCGCCGCCGAGCTCTACCGGGCCGGCAAGGTGCAGAAGCTTCTCTGCAGCGGCGACAACCGCTGGGTGGACTACAACGAACCCCAGGCGATGAAGGAGTACGCCGTGCGCCTGGGCGTCCCCGAGGAGGACGTCGTGCTCGACTACGCCGGCCGTCGCACCTACGACAGCTGCTACCGCGCCCGGGCCATCTTCGGCGTCGAGCGGCTGGTGGCCGTCACCCAACGCTTCCACACCGCGCGCGCCCTCTACACCTGCCAATCCCTCGGACTCGACGCCGTGGCGGTCACGGCCAACCGCCGCGTCTACGCCTCCGAACAGGTGATCTGGAAGACGCGGGAATACCTGGCGCTCCTGCTCGCCTGGTGGGACGTGAACGTGCGGCACCCCGTGCCGGTCCTGGGCGAGCCCGAGCCCATCGAGTTCACGACGGCCGACGACGGACGGCCGACGACGGACGACTGACGGCGGATGACGGACGACGCACAATCGACGACGGACGACCAACACCGGACGACCGACGGCGGACGGCCGACGACGGACGGCCGACGACGGACGACTGACGGCGGATGACGGACGAC
>CAYQZG010000104.1:0-164 GCA_964421785.1 uncultured Anaerolineales bacterium | reverse complement strand
GCACAATCGACGACGGACGACCAACACCGGACGACCGACGGCGGACGCCAGACAACTGACACTGGACAACGCACGAGGGCTACGTAGAGGGAAAGACCAGGTTACGCTCTTTCGTAACCGAGTCGTATTCGAGTCGTAACCGACTTCGAGCGAGCCACCCCAAG
>CAYQZG010000103.1:0-14366 GCA_964421785.1 uncultured Anaerolineales bacterium | reverse complement strand
ACGACCTGAGCACGTCGTTAAACTGCTCATACGCGGGCTGGAGGCTAATCATCGGCGGGTTGCCGAGCGTGCTAGCGTGCCACGGGGTTCAACTCCCCACCTGGCCCTCATTGTCGTTCTTGTATAAATCTACTATCGGGTCGGTTCCCAGGTGTAAAAGACTGGCGACCCACAGGAGCCTCGGCTCCAAGGAGGGACTAATGTCCACGCTGAAAATGCAATTAGAAGAATTCGGCCAGGAAGTAGAGTTCTTCCTGGTGCACGGCAATGCTGACAATCTCAATGCAGAGGTTGCTCAGAATGACGATGTTGAACTGGCAACCAAGGCTCCTATGGCGTTTGAACCTGGGAACCTGTGGATCACGCACGGTTGGGAAAACGGCGAATTGACGGATGAGCGCACCATCTTGACCGAATGGTCAGACGGTGACGTCGTTGTCGCCTGTCACCCAGCCCAAGTACGCGAGCGCTACGGTGACTGGATGACCCTGGCTTGCCAGGAGTCAGATTCTCCTAACTGGATGACGATCTACGGCGAAGACGAGGGCGAGTATGCCGTGGTCGTGGTCTCAGAGACCGTAATGTTCGAGTCCGACTGGGCTAGGGCCGAGATTGAAGCAATGGCCCTGCTCAAGAACTTGACGTAAATAAACCCCAGGCCGGCCCCTAGTGAAAGAGATAGGCGGCCTCACACCCTAAGGAGGGTCACGATGTACAAGTTCGTAGTTGCAGGTAAGGAAGTAGAGGCGTACCGCGTCATTGGCTCTCGCCGAGAGATCGAGGGCACCCAGAGGGCCAATGATCATCTCGAATGGGTGACAAAACTGACGGACCTAGACGGTGGTTCTGTATGGCTCTCCCACGGGCAACCGAGCGGAGAACTGATGGACGAGGCAACCGTCTATTCTTCCTATAAGCCTGGCGATACGGTAATTGCCTGTCATCCGTCTCAGGTCAAGAACCGCGCCAAGGTGCTAGGACACAACCTCAAGCTCGCCTGCGAACAGGCCAAGACGCCTGTGTGGATCGTCTACATCGCAGATGGCGACAACACTATACTCTGTGTAGTGGCGAGCGAGGGCTTACCGGGCATTGATCGGCGTTTGCTGGTAGAACAGGCCCGGAAACAACTGGCATAGACCCCAAAGTGGCTCACCCCCGAAGATGGAACAACATAGTGTGCGCTATGCGCCTCTAGAGGGGTGAGCTCACTATTATTGGGCTTAAAAAGTACCGGAGGTAAGATATGTATCGAATGAGTGACCGTCACACAAGAACAGACCTCGGCAAGCTTGCCGTCATCAGACGAAGGACAGTCTGGGTCGGCAAACTTCGGTCCGATGGTCGCCTCGACGGACGCACGAAACTGCGTCGGTCGCCGTACCACACGCGGCTACTTCAGCAAATGACGCCGCGTGAACTACTAACCAAACTGGCCCGCGAGGGCTATCAAGTAGAAATGAGGAGGAACTAAGATGAAGTGCCGAATTTGCGGAGTGGTCGTTAGCGGCGAGTACGACCTGTGCGAGCAGTGCCAAGAGCACATCTATCGTTCACGCACAGGTTGTGCGGTCTACGAAGGCTACCTGGGCTTCCCTCGTAGCTTGCAGGAAGAACACCTCGTCAGCCTGCGCCTGGGCCATAAGGTCTACGCCCCCGAAGAAATCAAGAACTGGGGGGCATATGAGGTGGCTCGCGAAGCCGAGGAGCAGGGCTTCAAATATGACCGTAGCAGCAAGCCCAGTCAGAGTGGCCGATGGCGAGCCACTCAAAGGGTGATGTTCCGGAGGGCGCAATGATCCGGAAGAGTTACGAAGCAGAGTTGGTAGCGTCAAGATTAGAAGACCACCCCGATCTCTTCTTCGCAGTCTTTGAGATTGTGAACGAGGGACGGTGGCTGTTCACGCACGTCACCAAGTACGGCACTTTCACTATGGGTCTGAAGGAAGCGAAGACCCTGTGTGAAAAGTACGAAATTGACGCTCTAGTGTGTTGCCACGCTAGCAGCGTCACTGACACGCTCCTCAAGATTCTGCAAGTCGAACTCAAATGGCCCGATTCTCAGCGAGTTCGACTAGAATATAACGAGGGTGATGACTTCATCAACCTCTGGATCGTAGAAGGAGATGACGATGAAGTACCCAATTAAGTTCGATTGGCTCCCGCTAGGGCTGCTCGAAGAGAGCCTGGGCGTAGCACAGCTAGAGCGCGTCATCGAGATCGAGGGCAAGCAGGTCGTGATCATCTCGATTGATGGCGAGTTCTACCAAGAGTACGCGGATGTGTTCCAGATAATGTTGAATGACCTGTACTGGCGCAACCGCGAGGCCGTCCAAGAACTGTCCGAAGCCATCTGACGAGTCCCTTAGCAAGGACGAAAGCGGGGGCACAGCCCTCGCTAATGGTAGCTCGTGGAGGTGCAAGGCCACCACGTATCCAAGTAGGCCCTGGTCGGAAGACCGGCGATGTGCCGTAACCCACAGCGTACACAATTACTTGAGGCTGTGACTATCGGTGAAGTTGCCCTCGGCTAAGAACCGAGCGTATGGGCCGAAATTTGAGGTGACAAAGACCGGGCTACCAGCCGGTTGCTATCTCACTGGAAACGCCAGTGGAAAGGCAAGCTGTCAGGAGACGCGCCATAGGGTGTTCACATTCGGGCAATAGCCCACTCCCAAGTCGTTATGGCGATAACGTCATACTGTTGAAACTTCTGGTTCTCCAGGCCGGAAGACAGCGTAGGTAGTGCGTAACCACTACCATAGAGGACGTGCAAGACAGCCGTATCGTGTCTGATTTTGATACACGAGGCTGTCGATTGCGCCGCGCAAATTTGGCGCTTCGTCGTGACTAGGCACTAGAACTGCTTGGTCTAAACTCTACTGGCCTTTCCAGTGGGATAGCAGCCGGGAAATGTCCCATCGTGTTTCATCTTGTTCTGTACGGTTGTATTTAGTGTGTTTGTGAGAGTCTGGCTTTATGATCCGGATTATGAGACTCCGCCAATTCGGCCATAGTGCCGCTAATCACTCAATAAGGAGAGTGCAATGTCTGAGAAAACGTTGGTTAATATCTTCAAAGTTATCGCTGGTTTCTGCGCCACACTCATTCTGGGCTTGATCAGTGTGATTGTGGTCCAAACGGTTGACATATCAGTGTCCGCTCACCAAGCCGCTGTCATCGGTGGCTCTGGTGCCTTCGCCTCGTTCTTAGTTGGTGCTTTCGTTGCGGTGCTGAAGAGCAAGCCTCGGCACATCGAGGTTCACGCGCACCACGAACCCGAAGCACCCATAATGGTAGAGCCCCTCCCCTACGCACTGTTCCTGTCCGACACCGAAAAAGCCCAACAGGACGCGGCACATCATCTCCGCCGCGAAATGCGGATTAACCGAAGAGCTTACAGCGATCTAACTCGCGTTGACCGCTTTGAGCTTGAGACAGATGAGCACTTCAGAACAAAGCGCTACGTTGAGTGGTCCGAGCTAGTTCCCAGTCACACACTCCCAACAATGGAAGAGCTCCGGCCCCAGTACGTGTCTGAACCCGAACCTATGCCAGAACCCCTCAGCGAGGAAGAGTGGCGACGGTTGATGGTTCAGAAGGGCGCTTCACGAGATGGGCTGGTCCTGGTCCGCGATGGAATGTGCTTAAGCCGAGAAGAGTGCGAGCGCAGGCTTAACCCCGACGCTTTATTCACTATGGGCGGCTTCGTCGCCTAATCACTCATAAGGAGGTCTCAAATGACTCAGCAGAAGTTAGTTGATAGGGCTGTAAGGATTTTCGTTGCGCTTTTCGCCGTGCTCTGCATACTGCTCACCGCAGCTATGGTTAACGAGCTCACGGCTCCCGGCTTGCTGTCTCCAGAGAAGGCGCAGGAGTTAGAGGTACCCCTGCTAGAGAAGTATGGTGTTGGTGAAGATGAGTACCTGATCCCCGTAGCATACCTAGACCTTGAGCAGTACCACGGTCCCGATATTGGGGCTCCTCACGTAATGTGGGGTCCTAATGGCGAGAAGATCATCGTTATCCACGGTAGCAGAGAGGGCAACCTGTTGCGCGTCAACGAAATTAACATCGAAAACGCTGATCTCGTAGTTTGTTGTCACCCGTATCAGGTAGAGAAGCGTCACGCCAGTCTTCGGCACAAGGTCATAGGAGACTGGAGAGAAATCACCTGGTCTCGGCTATTACCAAACGAGGAGAGCGGAGGCTACGTTCTCCAGGTCTTCCGTGGTGAAGGGCTCTCGGCTCCAATAGAAGACAGCACAGAGCTCGGCCATACCCCGTTCACAATCCGGCTGTGGCTCGTATCCGTATACGTATTAGCAATTGGGTGGGTCGTGTGGATACTTTGGGGCTTCTACAAGCTCTATAAGTGGGTGCGAAGGAGGTTCTGATGTTCGAGTTCGTGTTTCACGTCGGTGTGGACGATTATCTTGCGATAGAGAGATTCTTCGGTCCATCTCTCTTTAGCAAATCGTCAGTGCCGTACATCGTCGTCGAGTGCCTAGAGAGCAGCCCCTGGATTTGCGTACAGGGGAAGCGCGTCTTGGTCACTCATCACGAGGGCGATGGAAAATTTCCTAGTATCGAGAATATAGACGAGGTGCTCAAGGAAACCGGCGCTGACTACATTGTGTGTTGCTTCCCGAAGTCGGCCCCAGATCACCTCCCGGTCCTCGGAGACTGGGGAGGAATGACAGGACTGTATGCGATCAGCTGCAACAAACGCGGTCCTGAGTACGTTGGCGAGTATCGATTAGCAGGATTTGAAGGAGGTTCTAAATGAACAGCATTACCATTTTCACCGACGGTTCATATCGAGACGGTGTTCAAGGGTGGGGCTTCGTTGCTCTAAACGGTGATGACGAAGTGGTGTATTCGGACAAAGGGTCCCTGAGTGGCGAAGACAGCTTAGGGATGAACAACATCGGTGCCGAAATTGCCGGAGTTGTGAATGCTATCCGGTGGGCTCACAAGACCGGATACAAAGACATCGAGGTTGTCGTTGACTACACCGGACTCCAGAAGTGGGCCGATGGCGAGTGGAAGACCAAGAAGCGCAACACTCGTCGCTATGCTCGTTTTATTCGTGCTGCTCGTGACGGTTACGGCCTAACCATCAAGATCACTTGGGTGCGCGGGCACTCAGGGAACACCGGCAACGAGATCGCCGACCGGCTGGCCGGGCAAGCGCTTGAGCTCGGTAGCCTCTAACAGTCGAAACAGAGGGCGCACAGCGCTCTCTGTCTGGGGGAGTTAGCCTACCCTCATTGACAAGACAGGCTGATGTAACTAGTGATGAAGGAGGCCACGATGTTGTTCGCAATCCTCGAAAAGCTGTTCCTGTTGGTCATCGTCTTGATGGCGCTCGCAATCCTCGTGCTTGGACTCGGTATAGTCGCGCTATAACTGGGGCAATGCCCCGAAGGAGAGTACAGTGAGATACTCAGGAAGTGGTTGGACCAATGCTCAGATTCGTGCCGGTGCAGCCGGCGGTGGCAACATCATCGGGCTGCTGTGCGTCATCCTCTTGGGTGGCGTAGTGTTCGGTTGTATTGCAGTAATGCTCTTGGGCTGCGCTGCGGAGCTCCCAGACGCTGCTCCCAATATCACCTTTGACCCCGAACGGGGAATCGTCCGAGAGACCCCTGAAGCGGCCCCCAAGTGGAACAACCAGCGGTCTGAAGAGTGTGAAGAGACCTGCACACTCGAAGGTAGCTGGGCGGATGGTTTACGCGACACCAGCCCGTTGCCCAATGATGACCACGAAACCATTATGGCTATCGGCAAGTGGCTAGTTCGCGAATACGACGCAGTGATCAAGGCCACTTGGGACGGTGATACCGGGCTCGTCATCCAGACGGCGCAGGGCTCGTATCGGGCCACTTACCAAGATGGGTGGATCATAACCTATCGAGGGTAAATGGTAAAAATGCACCGGGCGCAACGGCAAACGACGCGCCCGGTGCCTCTACTTGGGTGAAGATCGTATTTAGAAGACCACTAAAAAGACGCACTAGATGGGGCCATAGCCCCGAAGGAGACTCAAAATGACGAAGCAAGAATTGCTCGAAAAGCTCCAGGCGCACAAGATCACGAACCTACGGCAAGCGACCCCCGGTCAGTTGCTCTCGCTGGTCGCTCGCAACGAGAAGGACCTGAATGTTCTCTATAAAGCTTCCCTGGCGCTCATTGCGAAGCGCCACGGTAAGGAGATTATGCAGTATGGCGGCTTCAATGAGTTCGTGGAAGCCCTAGACGCGATTGGGGCCATCCGACACAATTGGACCCCACTTCAGGTCGCCAAGTATATGCACAAATCTTACGTAAACCAAAGCGTCAACCGCCGGTGGAAGGACACCACGCTCAATGGTCGGCACTATTGGTTTGTCGAGAGGGTCGAGCAGGAGTGTGCACTGTGAAAGCATTCAACGGCATACGGATCGAAACAAAGTCGTGGCAAGTTAAATGTCATACTTGTGGCAAGGTCTGGTCGTGTGGGTATTCGCGTGAGAACGCATATCTCTCAGCCAGAGGCCACCGCGACAAGTGCGGACACGATGTTGAGGTCATCCATCAGGCTGATCTCAAAACAGAGTTTGTCGAAGTCTAGTTAATGCCGAAATAGGGGGTTGGAACCTGAACCCCCTATCTACAGGATAGTGGCTCTTCCTGTACTGACGTGGCAAGCCAGACGCACATATAGTTGAATAAGGAGATTCGTGATGAATCAGATGGAACGCCTGTTAATGGACGAAACTGAAGGTGTTTGCTTCAGGGTTCTTGACGGGGTACATATGGTATTCCGCAAGGTTAATCAGCCAGAATTCGTTGCGTACCCGTTCGAGGTTGGTGGAGTGATCACGAAAGCCAACGGAATGCCGTCGGTGGCGTACCTGGTGGATGAGAAACGAGACCGCATAGCGGCCTGTCTCTTCTACCGTGAACCTGAACCGATGGCTGATGTTCTCTATATCGACCGCGAGGACTCCATTGGCGTGCGCCACACCTCGGATACGCTCCAACATCTCGCCGAGGAGATCAAGGACCTGCTCGAATCCGCTGTTGAGCCGCGATGGGGCTTTTATGTGATGTTGGATGAGCTCGCCGAGACTATGCCGTGGGAAAGCCCAGAAGACTTCTTAGAGGGCTGGTTGTCGCAGTTCCCGCAGACCACGGCTGTATTGGACTACGGGGAAACTCTCCCCACCGCCCAAGACTTGTATGACGTGATGGCGTGGGACCAGGCCGGATGGGTCGATAAGAGCGCTGAAACCAAAGAGCGCTTTGCCGTCCCACTCAGGGGGCTCTAATGACCAGCTTCCTCGCTCTTGATCAGTACGGCCAAGGACACATCTTAGAGCTTCTCACGGCTGTTGCAGCGGAATTCCGACGCTCTGCGGTCCTCGTGCTTGAAGATGGTCGTCGTATTCTCCTCGTCCACGGCGAGCCCGACGGGACAGTAGTCGGGTTCGATGACGGTGAGGTACAGCAGACTATCGCCAACTTGCGCATAGACGCAGTTCTGTGTTGTCACTCGGCACAGGTCGCACAGCGACACAATGTGCCTGTTCTCGTTAAACACGACGCCCCAATCAAAGTGGAGGCGTTGCCGACCAAATCTACTGGCTTAGCCGAATTAGTCATCTCCCTTCGGGGAAAGGAGTAGTACAATGTATTACCGCGAGAATTACTTTTCGGTTCGGTTGCACCACAAGTTGGTTCTGAGCCTCCTGGACACTTGTCGGGAGGAAGGCCCCATCGCAGCGATTCGCCGGCTGCGCGATCAGCTGATGTACGGCCCCGTGACCTTCGGGCTTTGCGAGCTCAAGGTCATTGTGGACACGCTCGATTACCAGGTCCTCAACGATAAGGTCGCAGTGTACGTTGAGGTCCAGGCCGAGGCCCGTCGGACGCGCTAAATGCCGAAACGAGGGATTTGCGCCGCGCAAATTCCCTCGTCTATGGCTGGGTGGCTCCCACCATATTGAAAAGGCAAGCCAAATTATTGCACATTTGAGGAGGTACAAAGATGTGCGGAGGACTACGACGAGCAGATAAGCAGGCGACCATCAAGGATCGCATAGCGATTTGGACCAATGATGGTCGCAAGGTCGCCCGGTGGGGTGGTAACAAGGGTGACTACGCCTTCGCCAGGATCGAAAGCCTGCGAGAGGGCAAGTGGAAGGGCTATACGACAGGTCACGTTATGGTGGACTCCATCTCCGAGAACCATATGTGGTCCGAGCCCACAGAAGAGCCGGTTGCCATCGCCTTTATCTATCGCGGGAACCACTGCGCCCTCGTCACCCGCGAGGCGACAGTGCACGAGCGGGCACAGTTCGGCCACAACCGTATGCCCCTGGTGGTCGAAGAGCAAGAGGACGGGCGTTGGTTGCCTGTGGAGCCTCACACGTATGAGGATGGGTGGAAGGCCGACACCCGCCAGATGTGGCTTGAGTTGGATAAGGCCCTGCGGGGTGAAGTGTGAGCCAGATACAAGTCCAAGTACGTAGGCTCGCAGAACGGCAATTGGGGCACATCGGCCCCAAAGTTGAGCAGTTCCTGAACCTGCTATCGCAGAACAGTATGCTTCGAGAGCCCTTGTACGAAGAGGCAATCGAAGCGTACTGCGATGGTGGGTGCCTGAACCAGGGGAACGGCAAGATCGGCGATATGTACTACTCCTATCGCGCAGAAATGCCATATCGCACCCTGGTCACGAACCGTGCCCGTAGAGGAACCTTTCAGGGTGCAGCCGACAATAACATCGCTGAACTGTTGGCTGCACGCGAACTCCTGCACGCTATCATCAACCGCGTGCCCTGGCTACCTCGCAATGCGAGGATAGTGATACACACTGATAGCCAGGTCTTGCTCGGCCTCGTTGAAGGGGCCTATGCTACGCAATCCGCCCAGATGGACACCCTGGCTCGCCAAATCAGGTCGATGGTCAGAATGATGGCGAGTCAGGAAATTTGGGTTAACTTTCATTGGTGTGGGCGAGAACGTCTTGTCGAGGTTCTCGGTCACTAACTCCCCTAAGGAGGAACAAATGGCTCAAAGCCAAGCTGTACAAGAACGTCTGGAACGCGCACTTGACATAAGCGTTCCTGAGCCCCAGGAAGTGGAAGACTACCTGCGATATGAGATCGCAAGCTCCACTCCGGGGAAGTCGTATGATGTGGACGTGCGACCCGGCACGCTCCGTGCTCGCTGCTCGTGCCCCGACTTCCAGCACAATAAGGTTCTCTGGGAGCGCGACGGTAAGAAGTACCGCGTCTGCAAGCACGTCCTTGCGGTACTCAGGGAACGAGGCGAAATCTCGGAATCGCCACAGTGCTTCATCGAGCACCTGAGGGCACAGACCCAACAGGTGTTGGAAGAACGCGCAGCCTCCACCGAGGATAGTGGCGAGACATTGCGCGACGGCCCATACTGGCTCGAACGCTTCACTGACGAGTTAGTGGAACTGGCCGTGGTTATGGTGGACACGCGGTATGGCGGAATGACCGACGTAGAAGACCGCCGCGCAGACGCCATCATCGACCTAGTGCAAGCTTCCAACAAGTTCAACCCCGAATTCGGTGGAAGGGTCAATGACAGCATTGGAAATTTCTTGTATTTCCTAGCCTGTCAGCTTGCAGGGCGCATACGGAAGCAAGCGGTTCTCTCGCGCGACCTGGCGCAACAAGAACTGTCCGAACAGGTCGTGGCCGTACCACCAGCAGTACGTAATGCGCTGGTGTCGAGCCTCGAATATCTGGCTGACAGCCAAATTGTAGAGGACGAGCGCACATTCCGACGCCTGGAAGACCAGGTACTGTTGACGACCCCTGAGGTCGTCGATGGGCTTCTCGAAGACGAAAAGGTGCGAGAAGCTGTCACCGAGTACTTCCAGTTGAAGGACCCGTCGCTCCTCGTGTTGCACCAGAGCCTGCGCTTCTTGCTGCAGGAGGCGGTCCCCGGCGATTGGGAGGCGGAAACCTTTGTAGAACAGCTAGAACGCCCTCCCTTTGTCCGAGCGGAAGACGTGCACGACATCACTGTCACAACCACCACCGCCGATGGTGATGTTGCAGAAGAGCACTTGTCAGCGGAGGTCTTCGCCAAGCAGATCATCAGGGCTTCCGGCGGGGATCGCTTCACAGACGATCCGCAAGTGCAGATACAGCGGGTTCAGGATGACGTCGACGATTACATCGCCGAACTCAATATGGCCGAAATTCCCGACCTTCCTGAGGAATACGTGAAGCTCATTACGCAATTCACGTATGTCAATGCCCGCGAGTGCCGACGGAGTGAGGCCCGCTACGGACTCCCCCGGTTGGAGCACCCCATAACAGGCAATTTCTACCTCTACAATTTGCACGGAGAAGAATTGCCCGAAGACGTTGAGGTGATCTATATCGGACGTGGGGGCAACGGCCAGGATCACTTCGGTAATACCCCAGTCAACGAGAAGGGTTGGTTGGGGAACCCGTACCCGGTAAACGCCACTCGCAGCCGGGAAGAGAGCATTGAAGCCTTCCGCCAAGACTTTGAAACCAGGCTTCATAACGACGAAGAGTTCGTCAGTGCCCTCGCCGAGGTGCGCGAGAAGGTGTATAGCGGCGAAGCAGTTCTCGCCTGCTACTGCGCCCCATTGCCTTGCCACGGAGACGTTATCCTGGAAGCCCTGCTCGAAGACGAGTATAAGAGCTTCCTGGAACATCGCGCGAATGCCCCCGATGAAATGCCCTTAGACCTGGGCGTTCTCGTTGGCGCGATCAGCAAGGGACCCAAGGGGCCTTACGGCCAGCTGGCCGAGGGACTGTGGCTGCTCCTGGAGATGATCCCGGAGCAGTATCACGAGGCCGCATTGCACGAGATCGTTGGTCAACTTGATCAGGTCGGTGCAGGCGCTACGGTCTCGTGGGACCCCGATGACAAGGACATCGAACTGATCCGCCTCGTCCGGGGACCCCTCGCGAAAGCTCTGTTGGTAGAGCTCGATCATCACGAAGAAGACCCTTCGGCCACCGAGTTGCGCCAGAAGGTCGAAGCGTGGGTCGATAACTTCGTAAGCGACCGCAATTACCGCTGCTACCCTTCGCAAGCCTCTGCGATAAAGGCGGGTCTACGTGGAGCGAACGTCCACGAGATCAAGGCCGTGCAGAACGCGGCATTCGGTGGCGGTAAGCCTCAGGCCAAGAAGCACTACGAGGACGGGGACCTAGAAGCCGCCCTCTACGGGCTCATTGATACCGACGACGACATAGACCCGGAGTTGTACATCTAAACCGAAACAGGGAGGGGCACACGCCCCTCTCTGTCATAGGTGGGTTAGCCACCACCATCTGATGAGGTAGGCTACATAGATAAGGAGGTAGTATGAAGACTCAAGTTGTGCTTGTATCGGGCTTGCCCGGCTCAGGCAAAACGCACTGGCTGAATAGCATAGAGGCCAGTACAATCGTTGACATCGCTGACTATTACGGGCGCGAAGACATCAATGATCCTAGAGCCGCCTGGCATATGTTGGTCGAGGACATAAAGGCGAAGATCATCCGCGATTGCCCCGACACCATTTATGTCGAGGGCCTGTTGTTCGCGGGTACACCATCCCTGCAACTAGTGATTCGGCGTCTTCTATCAATGGGTGTCGAGTACGAACTCGTGTTTGTGGATACTCATTGGAGTGTTTGCCGAGAACGAGTAGCGCAAGATTATCTGCTAGGTAAGGATTCTGTTAAGCGCTCCGAGGCGCGTAACAAAATCATAAGTCGCTATGGCTTTCCGGACCGCATAGCGAAACAGCGAGAGATCGCGGATTATGTCATAGAGGGAGGTAAGTGATGTTTCAAGCAATTCTGGTCATAGCGGCGGGATTAGGCTATGTGGTCGTGTCAGTGACGGCTATTCTAGTCCTCGGAGCTATTGCTGCGTTACTACTACAAGAATAAGGCGACCGGGAACCGTTCTAGACAAAGGATTGGTACGGCGGGCGTGAAATACAAATTGCCTCCGCTCCGCTGCGCTCCGCTCCGGCCTCTAGGAAGTGAAGTAGGAGGGGCTGGCGGATCAAGTAAATAGTCTCTCCAGGTAAATTAAATCTTAGTTAAGTCGAACCTAGTCCTGTAAGGAGGGACAAAAAATGTTGACCATCGTACTAACTGGCCGTGTGGCTCAAAAAGGCGAACTCAGGAAAGTCGGCGAGACCGTAGTGTTGAATTTCACCATTGCTACCGACAACCGCTACAAGACCAAAAGCGGGAGCAAGCGCAAGGACACGACCTTTGTCCGCTGCGCCGTGTGGGGACCGCTCGCCGAGCAAGTTGTAAATCCGTATGTTGAGGTCGGTCAGACCATCACCGTCCGCGCTGATCGCTTCTCCGGCACCAAGGTACGCAATAAGAAGGGCGATTATGGCGACTACGAAGCCTATACGGTCTACCCCAATGCGTATCTGAATAAGGACGGCGAAGCTCGTGCCAACTTCGAGATCACTGTTACGGACATCGAGCTTGGCCCCAGGAACGGCGGCAACTCCGGAAGCGCCAACAACAAGCCCCAGGCCAAGGCGCAGAAGGAAGACGACGTAGACTTCGCGACGTTCTAACGTACTCTCTCCAATGTAGTCGAACCGCTCGACGCTCAGCACTGGTCAAGCTGAGCGGATGAAAAGAAACTAAGGACTAGTAAGTTTGCGTCCCCAAACGACCGGGGACGCAAATTTACTTTTGGGAAAGTGAGGCACGCAGCCTAAGAAGGAGGTATAGAATGGCCGGAATGATGATCGGTGTACTGCTCGGTTTTTGTTTGGCATTTTGGGTACTGTTCATCGGAGACGTTCTCTCTGGCAAGGTCAAGGCGAACACGGCTCCAATGCCGCCGGTTGACGAGATCAGAGTGACCGGTGACGAGGAGTTCGACGAGATAATGGAGCGCCTCTTCATTGTAGCGGACACTATCGGTAACTTAGACCGGCATACCAGCTTTGGTCTTATTCCTTACCAGCTGGGTCAGCTTGGCAAAGACGAGCTCGTTGAGGAAGCCAATGTTGTTGTCAATGATTTGTACGCGGCACTCGTGAACGCAGATGACCTGCTGATCAAGGCGGGCGTCAAAGATGGCATAGTGTTTTAATTGCCGAAACGAGAGGAGCTTAGCTCTTCTCGTCCACGGTTGGGTGGCTCCCGCCGTGCTTGATGATGGCAAGCCGACGGACCCCGATAGCGCAGATGGTCGGGTAACGACGTGAGATAACCCACGGCCCTGTCGGGATGTTTCGGTTATGGCGGATGTATTCGGCTCCGCCGGAGTGGTTCGGTATTGGCGGGGGTATTTCGGATTTGCGCGGCACAATTTTAATAAGGAGGCTAACTCAAATATGTGGTTCACAATTCTAATGACAATTTGGATTTTCGCACCGCTGAGCTCGCACTGGTTCTGTCTGTCAACGGCGCTCTATTGCCTATCGTTGTAGATTTGACATCTGTACAGACTGTGGTATAATACGGTTGTACAGAGATAGTTATACCCAGGAGGTAAAGATGAAAAAGCAGAAGGATAGAGCGACAAAGTTGCACCAGTGGATGATGACGTACCAGGGCCGGAATCTGCGCTTACCGTCAATGGACGAAATGGCGGAGGCCATAGGAGCTAACCATCGCTCCTCAGCACAGTATGAGCTACGACGACTGCAAGAGCGCGGCCAGGTGACACGCGCCGGTAAGCCCGGTGAAGCCAGGTGCTGGCGAGCCCTGGACAAGGACGCACGACCACCTAGGGCGCAAAAACCTAAACGCGAGGTGGACCCAGACGGACTCGTTAGCCAAGTGGTTCCGCACATCCCCGTTGAAGAGGATGACAAATGAGCGATGAAATCAAAAAGTATAACGAGACCGTGCAATTAGCAATTATCTCGGATGTAATGCAAGCCAACATCGCGGGCTCCAGTATCGATAATGCCTGCGAGAAGGCCGGTATTAGCCGTAGCACCTTCTATCGTTGGCTGAAGGACGGTGTTGCTGAGCCATACTTTCAACAGCTACGAGACTCCAGGATGGCCGAGATGGACCTTAAGGTGGCCTCGGCTCTTCCGGATGTCGTGGATCACTTGATTAGTATTGCTACGGGTGCCGTAGAACAGCGTGGCGCAAACCCCATTCAGGCCGCGAAACTGCTTATGCAGATCATTGGGGTGAACCAGCGCGGGAACGTAGGTAGCACTGATCCAGAAGCACTAGCAAGACTGAGCAGGGTACCCAATTTTATCCAGTTCAACATCGTTGACGGAGCAGTACGGCGTGATGTTGCAGACGATGAGGTACTGGAGGGTGAAGTCATAAGCGACTCATAGCATAAGTAGGAGGGAGAAA
>CAYQZG010000102.1:0-14425 GCA_964421785.1 uncultured Anaerolineales bacterium | reverse complement strand
CCCCCCTCCAAGGCCAGGATGGTATCGCGCTGCTTCCCTAGTTTGACGCGGCGTGCACTACGCAACACGCGCCAACCATAGTATAATCCCCACCGATGGGTTCTATTGCCTAGCACTACAACTGTACGTGCTAAAGGAGCAGACTTCCGAACTCTTAGAGTCCATGCCCAACGCAGTATGGGGGCGCTCACAGAACGATTCCTGGCCTGTCTACCATGATCGTGCAGGCTTCGGAAGTCTCTTGGCGGGAGATGAGGTTGTAGCACTAGGGCTACCCGTGAATTCAGTGGAGCGCCGGACGGCCACGAGGTAAGCACGCTATGATCCGCCTTCGCATCGCCATGTTGAGCGTCCATACCTGTCCCCTGGCTATGTTGGGGGGGAAGGAGACAGGGGGCATGAACGTCTATGTGCGCGACCTGTCCCGAGAGTTGATGCGCCGGGGGCACCAGGTGGACGTCTACACTCGCTCACAAGACCGGGAGATCCCGCGCATCAGCCAAGGCCTGGGGACCGGCGGACGGGTGATTCACCTGCCGGCCGGGCCCGAGCGACCATACGACAAGCACCGGGTGTACGACCATCTGCCAGAATTCGTGGACGGCGCGTTGGCCCAGGCCGCAGCTGATGAGGTGGAATACCAGGTGCTGCACAGCCACTACTGGTTATCGGGCGAGGCGGCAAGGCGGCTACGCGAGCATTGGGGAGCGCCGATCGTGCACATGGCCCACACGTTGGGCAAGATGAAGAACCTCATAGCGGAGAAACGCCCAAGAGAGCGAGAGACGAGCCGGCGGGTGGCCGTCGAGACCGACATTGCCGACTTCGCCGACGCCTTGATCGCCTCCACCCCGGCTGAGGAGGATCAGCTGGCGGAGCTGTACGGCGCCGAGCGGAGCAAGATCCGCGTTATCTCGCCAGGGGTGGATATCGACCGCTTCCACCCCATCCCTGCGGTGCACGCCAAGGAGCACATCGGGATATGCCCCGACCGTCCCATGATCCTGTTTGTTGGCCGGATCGAGCCGTTGAAGGGCATCGACACCCTGCTCAAGGCGATTGCCCAGGTGGTCGATCGGCGTCCAGAGCTGCGCGGGTCGATGGCGCGACCACGCTCACCAGAGGGGCGGCCATTCGAAGGCCTGTGTGTTCCCATCATCGGCGGAGAGGTGGATCGCATCCACGAGGACGAGGAGATGGTGCGGCTGCAGGGTCTGCGCGAGAGGTTGGGGATCGAAGACGTGGTGACGTTCCTCGGCTCCAAGAACCAGGACACGCTGCAATACTACTACTCGGCGGCCGAGATGGTCGTCATGCCCTCAGACTACGAGAGCTTCGGCATGGTGGCGCTGGAGGCGATGGCCTGCGGCACGCCGGTGATCGCCTCTGACGTGGGCGGGCTGGCCTTCCTGGTCAAGGACGGACGGACCGGCTACCGGGTGCCGGCCGGCGACGTGGAGGCGCTGGCGGAACGGATCACCCACCTACTGACCGACGAGCTGAGCCGGCGGCGGATCGGCCAACGGGCCAGTTGCTGGGCCGAGTCCTACGCCTGGTCGAGCATCGCCGAGCGGATCGAGATGGTGTACCGGGAGGTCACATAGGTCGAGTGGCAGTAGCCTGATCGCGGCGTCGTGAGGCAACGGTGACGGTCACTGCGGGGTTCTTGTGCTCAACCTATGTGTCGCTTGGCCTCAATCACGTTGGAAAGGCTCTCAATCTTGGTCAAGACGCGGCTGAGCTGCGCAATATCGCTGATCTCGAGCGTGATGTAGAGCGTGGCGATATTCTTCTCTCGGCTCACGTTGACGGCCGACATGTTGATCTTTTCGTTGCTGATCACACCAGCGATCTCGTGGAGCAGACCGGTGCGATCATAGGCCTTGATATGAGCCGCCACCGGAACCGTCTGCGGTTCCGAGCCCCAATCAACATCGATTAAGCGGTCCTTGTCACTCACACGCAACACGTTGAGACAGTCGCGTCGGTGAACGGTGACGCCCCTGCCCCGTGTAACGTACCCAACGATCTCCTCGCCCGGCAAGGGGCTGCAACACTTGGCAAGGCTGGTCATCAAGCCACCCGTCCCCTGCACCTGGATACCTTCGACGGATTGTGGGAGGGAGGGAGGCTCAATCGGCAGCAGCTGCTTCTCCTCCTCCGCGCCCAGCTCGGCGATCTTACTAGCAATCTGCTGGGTGTTGATGTCACCGAAGCCAACGGCGGCGTGGAAGTCGCTCAGGCTATCGTACTCGAAGAGACGAGCGACCTTCGCGTGGCTGATGCGCTCCATCCCAAGATGCTTCAGCTCTCGATCGACGACCTCTCGTCCCTGAACGATGTTCTCCTCTCGATCCTGCTCGCGGAACCACCGTCGGATCTTGGAGCGAGCGCGGGAGGTCTTCACGTAGCCCAGGGCCGGGTTAAGCCAATCGCGACTTGGTGAGGCCTGCTTGTCGGTGATGATCTCGACTCGGTCCCCCGTATCCAGCTGATGGTTCAGCCCAACCCACCTGTCGTTGACCTTGGCCCCGCGGCAGCGATGCCCGACCTCCGTATGGATGTGGTAGGCGAAATCGATGGGCGTCGATCCAGCGGGGAGGTCGATAATATCACCCTTGGGCGTGAAGGTGTAGACACGATCCTGGAAGATATCCGTCTTCATCGCGTCGACGAACTCGCTGGCGTCGGTCAATTCGCGCTGCCACTCCACCAGTGAACGCATCCAGGCTATCTTCGTATCGAATGAGGGATCTGGCTTGCCACTGTCTTTGTAGCGCCAATGGGCAGCAACGCCGTACTCGGCGATGCGATCCATCTCTGCCGTGCGGATCTGCACCTCAAGCGTCTTGCCATCGTCGGCAATCACCGCCGTATGTAAGCTCTGATAGCCATTATCCTTGGGCGTAGCGATGTAGTCGTCAAACTCACCGGGAATCGGCTTCCAAAGGCCGTGTACGATACCAAGAATGCGATAGCAGTCAGGCTCGTTTTGCGTGATGACACGGATTCCACGCACATCGTAGACCTGCTCGAACGGAACACTTTTGCGCAGTATCTTGCGGTAGATGCTGTAGATGTGCTTCGGCCGTCCTTCGATCTGCGCCTCGAACCCTTCGTCCGCCAACCTCTCGCGCAGGACGTGAATGTAATGCTCGATGCTGCCTTCGCGATCCGGGCTAAGCTCAGCGATCAGATCTTTCATCCAGTGATAGGTCTCGGCATCGAGATACCGGAAGCTGAGGTCCTCCAGCTCCCACTTCCATTGCCAGACACCCAAGCTACTCGCCAATGGAGCAAATATCTCCTGAGTCTCGCGAGCGAAGGCTCTTCGCCGGCCCTCATCAAGGGCGTCTAGGGTGCGCATATTGTGGAGTCGGTCGGCCAGTTTGATGATCACGACGCGGATATCCTCAGCCATGGCGACAAACATCTTGCGTAAGCTCTCAGCCTCCTGGTTCACGGAGTCTCTCTTGCCGTCATCAGCGAATCGATCATCGACTTGCTGCTTCTCCATCTGCTCTAGCTTCGTCACGCCATCGACCAGAGCTGCAATGTCCTCATTGAAAGTCGCAGCCAATTGCTCCAGGCCGATCCCCGTATCCTCGACGACGTCATGGAGGAGTCCAGCGGCGATGGTGTCCGGCCCCATTCCGATATCGGCCAGGAGAAGCGCTACCGACAGTGGGTGCTGGATGTAGGGCACGCCCGAATCGCGATCTTGACCCGCGTGCGCCTCTTCAGCAAGAGCATAGGCTCTTCGAATAAGCGTCCTGGCACCGTCGTCTCGCTCCAGAGGCGAAACACGCTTCAGGATATCGGACAGGCTAACGTTTCCTTTGTTTGTGTCTGCTTGCATGACAACTACCGGAACCAGGTGATCCAATGCCCCCTAGCCACCGAGGTCGTTCAGGCACGCGGAGGCATTTGCTGCGATTCTTCCCAATGGAGATGATGGAGTGCCACCATTCAATGCACCACACGCTCAAAGTATAGTGCCTTCCTAGGATTTGTCAACGAGATGAGTTTCGCAAAGCGCCGTGTTGCATCCACCTCGACGACGTCAAGGGGCTCTTCGCGGGCTGCTTGCCGTAATACCCCGCACGGCGATTCAACTTGCAACCTCTCCGATTTGACTGTATAGTCATACGTGACGTTAGAGAGAAAGGTGAGATTAGATGCGGGTTATCACAGGTAAAGCGAAAGGTCACAGCCTCAAGTCAGTCCCAGGCGACATCACGCGACCTATCACGGATCGAGCGAAATGTGCGCTCTTCAGCATTATTGGAAACCAAGTGATCGGTTCACGATTTCTGGATCTTTTTGCCGGGACCGGTCAGGTGGGTATCGAAGCCCTGAGCCGAGGTGGCGAGGAAGCGGTCTTTGTGGAGAGAGCGAGGCCAGCTCTGCGCACGATTCGAGAGAATCTGGAGCACACACGGCTGGAAGAGGGCGCCCACGTCGTCCGCAGTGACGTGTTTGACTTCCTGCTCCGCGAACCAGATGCCTTTGACTTCGTCTACGTCGCCCCACCGCAATACGAGGGTCTGTGGATAAAGACTCTCCGATTGCTCGACGAAAGGCCTGGGTGGATTGCCGACGATGGCTGGATCATCGTCCAGATCGACCCGCTGGAGTATGAAGAGCAAGCTCTGAGACACCTGGGGATCTTCGATCAACGCTCCTACGGCGGCGTGATGCTCTGTTTCTACGGTAAGTACCAGGAGTAATCGAACGTAGGCGTCACAAGGCTTTCCGCCTCACACCATGCAAAAAGCCAGGCGCTCAGGCGCCTGGCTTTCCAAGTCTATTCTTCAGACCGTGGTTAGGACTTCAGTCCTTGTAGCGAACCAAGGACCTACATTCCGGGCATGCCGCCCGGCATACCGCCACCGGGCATACCGCCACCCGGGCCACCCGGGCCACCCTCGTCCTTCTCCGGCAGGTCAGTGATCAAAGCCTCGGTGGAGAGGACCATCGCTGCAATGGAAGCAGCGTTCTGCAAAGCCCCCTTGGTCACCTTGGCCGGATCGATGATGCCGCGCTCGACCATGTCGGTGAAATCACCCTCTAGCACGTCATAGCCGATGCGAACGTTATCTTCCTGCTTCTGCCAGCGGCGGACAGCGTCGAGAACCACAGCGCCGTCCTCGCCAGCGTTCTCGGCGAGCTTGCGGAGCGGCATCTCCAGCGCCTTGCGGAGGATCGTCACACCGGTCTGCTCATCCGGGAAGCCCATCTCGACATCACTGAGAGCGGAAATCGCGTTGATCAGCGCCACACCGCCGCCCGGCACAATGCCCTCTTCGACCGCAGCGCGTGTCGCCGACAGCGCATCCTCGACGCGATGCTTCTTCTCCTTCAACTCGGTCTCGGTCGCCGCTCCGACGCGGATCACAGCAACGCCGCCAGCGAGCTTGGCCAGACGCTCCTGGAGCTTCTCCCGGTCGTAATCAGACGTCGACTTCTCAATCTCAACCTTGATCTGCTCCATGCGGGACTTGATCTCAGCATCGGTACCCTTGCCGCCGATAATGGTCGTCTCATCCTTGGTGGAAATGACCTTCTCAGCTCGACCGAGATCTCCAATCGTGGTGCTCTCCAGCGTGCGGCCCTCTTCCTCGGTGATGACGTGTCCACCGGTGAGAATCGAGATATCCTTCAACATCGCCTTTCGACGATCACCGAACCCAGGCGCCTTGACGGCCAGGACGTTAAGCATACCGCGCAGCTTGTTGAGGACCAATGTGGCCAGCGCCTCACCGTCCACATCCTCGGCAACGACGACCAGGTCACGGTTGCCCTTCTGGACCAACTTCTCCAAGACAGGCACGAGGTCCTGAGCTGCCGAAATCTTGTCGTCGTGGATAAGGACATAAGGCTCCTCGATGACCGCTTCCATCGTCTCCTGATCAGAGACGAAGTAGGGCGAGAGGTAGCCACGATCGAACTGCATGCCCTCGACGTACTCGATCTCGAACTCAAGGCCGCGGGACTCCTCGACGGTGATGACGCCGTCCTTGCCAACCCGGTCCATGACCTCAGCGATCACATCACCAATCTCCCGATCCTGTGCCGAGATGGCGGCTACGTTCGCAATGGCGTCCTTGGTCGTCAGCGCGATCGACTGCTCGTCGATGGCACCAGAGATGGCTTCAGATGCGGCGAGGATGCCGCGCTTGAGCAGCATCGGGTTAGCACCAGCAGCAACGTTCTTCATGCCCTCGGTGATAATCGTATGGGACAGAAGCGTCGCGGTGGTCGTGCCGTCGCCAGCAATATCGTTCGTCTTGGTTGCGGCTTCCTTCAACAACTGAGCGCCCATATTCTCGAAGGGCTGCTTCAGTTCGATCTCCTTAGCCACCGTCACACCGTCGTGGGTGATGGTGGGAGCACCCCACTGCTTATCCAGGGCGACGTTACGGCCCTTGGGTCCGAGCGTGGTTACAACTGCGCTCGCTACCATATCAATGCCGCTCTTCAAAGAGCGTCGCGCTTCTTCACTAAAGACTAACTGTTTTGCCATCGTAATTCCTCCTCAGGAAAACTCTCGTATCAAAACGGCTCAGCAGGCTACTCAATCTTGGCAAGGATGTCACTCTCTTTGAGAATGAGGATTTCCTTGCCCTCTCCCGTCTTGAAGCCTGTGCCAGCGTACTTGGCGAACACAACCGTGTCCCCCACCTCAATGTCCAAGGGAATCCGGCTTCCCTGCTCATCCCGATTACCCGGGCCTACGGCCAACACCTCGCCCTGCTGTGGCTTTTCCTTGGCGGTATCGGGCAACACCAATTCGCCACCTGCGAAAGTCTCAACGTCTTTCTCGATCGGTGCAACCACCACTCGAGAGCCCAACGGCTTGATGTTAACGGTCATCCTGTCACCTCCTGCGCTTAGCATTTAGTACGTGAACGTGTTTAGCACTCATTGGTTAAGAGTGCTAACGCGATCATAATCATACCATGCGTCTAAGAGATGTCAAGACTCACATCTGCCATTGGGGCGTTTCAGGTTCACTCATATGTCTTTCTTACCCTTGCGCCCGTGCACTCACACAGCAGAGGACCCACTGGGCGCCCCCAGTGGGTCCTTGCTCTCGATACTACGGCTCATCTCAGATCTACGACGACAGGATTCTCCGCAACTCCTCCCTGATCTGGGCCTTCGCCTCTGCGATCTCGATCTGCTGCGCGGCGGCGACCTCGCCAGCGAGGAACATGAGAGCTTCCTTGTAGATGCGCTTCCCTCGTGTCGTCAGATGATCCTCCTCCTTCTGTCGCCACGTCAGATCTCTGAGGACCTCCGCGACCTGGAAGACTTCTCCGGCGTGGAGCTTGTCTCTGAGAAGCTTATGACGCGTCTTATGGTTCGAGGGCAATTCCTCCGCATCAGAACGGAGGACGCGCCATACTTGCTCCACCTCGGATCCTTGAATCGCCAGCCGAAGCCCCAGTTCATCAGCCTCCTCAATGGGGATCATCAGCTTGAGGCTCGGTTCGCGTCCCAACAGCTCAATCTGATAATAGCGACTATTGCTGCCTTGCCACTGACGCTCCTGAATGTTTACGACTACACCAACACCACGCGTAGGATGGACAATAGCATCCCCCGTCTTGAACATCTCACTTCCTCCTACCGGTCTGCTGAGGGTCTCCTGCCTATTCACAAAAGCCCGCTTTCAAGGCCAGGCCCATGATTCAAGTGAGGAAACCTTAGATATTGACGCCACATATTGCTTCTAAACGCCTCCTGAGTGCAACGCCCACCGATAAAAACGGTATGAGTCAATCGATTAGCGGTCATACACCACGTGCTTCCCCAGGGAAAGGCCCTGTTTCAGGTCTCAAGCGAGCGCCTATGTATGTGACGTGACCCAAGAAGACGATATCGTGCGTTGTTGCAGTCCTACCGTCCCTGCATATACCCAGCTGGATCCTTGACGGACGCATCATGCAAACGAATCAACCCAGGTTGTGCTCAGGAGGTCTCTTGCGACCAGGGAGATTGACGAAAATCCCTGAATGCCTCATAAGCATACATCTCCTACGGTTCGATGTCCACGATCACGACCAGGACAGGTTCAACGTTCCATGCGAACGTGGTCGTCTTGTCGTCTCTCAACGGGCGAGCCAGAGAGTTTGGCTATTCTATTTTCTGCGTCAGTTCAACACAGCCTGCCGACCGTCGCGCTGCGCTTCGTTAAGAATGAACGACGACAACTTGTTGAGCTCGGGGTCCTTTGTCAGCCTCCTCGACTCCAAACTCAACGGTGTCGCCTCGTCTCAGCCAATAGGCATCCATCCTATCGCGGAAGTCATTCATATGCACGAAGACGTCAGGCCTCCCATCATCACGTCGAATGAAACCATATCGCTTTTGATGATCGAACCACTTGATATTACCTGTTACTCGATCAGACACTTTACTCCTTCTCCTTATTTGATCAATCTACTCGGCTATTCTGCTTGAATCTTAACGTCACGTACTCGGATGTTCCTCCACCTCAACAATCGCGTGTTCATAGGCCGGGAGTGGCTCTGGATCGCCAGGAGCCCCCGGATAGTCCAAGCTGAACAGAAGGGGCTCGTCCGGTGGTTCCATACGCCGATTCAGATGCTCCACAATGGATCGCGCTCCCAACCCAGCGACCATCTCACGACGGCTGTCATCGGACACTGTTGCCCGCATGTTAATCAGCCGGAAGAGTGGGGACAGAAGAGCAGGCACGATCCAAGTTTCGCCATCCTCCTCTCGCGTGACGTCGAACAAGGCCACGTCGTCAGTCCCGTCCGTTGCCAACCTTACCTCACGTAACTGAATCCGATAGGATGACATAGTTATCCTTCAATCTCCACGTTAAGCGCCTCTGGGCCCTTCGGCGAGTGTCGCATATGAAAGCGAGCCGGTTGTCCTTTCTGTGGCACGCCATCGACCTCCTCTAGAAGCTGCTCCTGGTGGAAGAATACATCTCTGTCCTCTTCGATTGTAATGAAACCGTAGTGCTTGCGCGGGCTAAACCACTTCACCTTTCCCTCCTCCTTGGGTAGAGGTCCCGCGCCCAAGAAACAAGTTGGGCAAAGCACTGGAACGACCAGTGGTCTTCCCCACCTCAGCAAGAAATCACGATAGGTGGCGGTTAGCACGAAGCCTCGGCCGCAACGTTGACACACGATGATATTGAGTTCGCCCTTCATGAAACGACCTTCCAGCACCAAGACCCTAGGTCATTCGCTCTCTAAACGCGTCTTCCTGACACGCCAAAGCGACATCTGGAACACCACGCAGGCTAAGGGCAAGACGCCGCCTTGCAGCATCGATATTCAAGACACGCACCTTGACCGGCACTTCACGTGCCAGTTCTGCACAGGTCGCCTTACCATTGGGCATCTCAGAGGTGTGAACCAGACCTTCCACCCCGCGACCGACGTCCACGAAAGCGCCGAAATCAACAACATTCGTCACGTGACCTTCGACGACCTGATCCACCTCTAGCTCTCCAACGACAACCGGCCATGGATCGGGCAACATGCGCTTGCGACTCAGCTCAATGCGCTCTCGCTCTCGATCGACACTCAGGATCTTCACCTCAACTTCATCACCAACATCGAGCACGTCGCTGGGATGGCTCAAGTGTCTCCAGTCCAACTCCGAAATGTGAACCAGGCCGTCGACACCTCCTAAATCCACGAAGGCACCATAATCAACCAGGTTTCGCACGACCCCTGTGCGTTCCTCATCCGCGTTCAGCTCACTGAGCACCTTTTGACGGCGCCGCTGATTCGCGGCGCGCTCCGAAAGGACCAATCGTCGTCGACGCTGCTCCACCTCCAAGACAGCAAGCGTCAACGTCTCCCCGATCAAGTCGGATTTCGCCTCTCTAAGACGTTCACCACGCAATCCCGGCGGAACCGAGGACAGGTGTGAGTTCGGCACAAACCCGCGCACTCGACCAAAGGAGACCAGGACACCACCGCTGTTCACATCAGTCACCTCGGCGTCACACGTCTCGCCACAATCCAAAGCTTCCCTTGCGCGCAGCCAGTCCTGCTGAGCTAATCCCTGGTTCAACGAGACAATAATGCCGTCACCACTAGCACGCGTGTCGCGTATCATAACGGGTACGCGATCTCCAGCTTGCAGGCCAGCTCTGAAGCCATCATCCAGCCGTTGCAGATCCTCACGAGGAACAACGCCATCCCACTTAACGCCCAGGTCGACGATCAACTCGTCCGCAGCAACGAAGAGGACAACGGCCTCGCAGATATCACCACGCTTAGGACGCGTATAGTCGTAGTCACTCTCGATTAGGGCTGAGAGCTGCTCTTGGATGTCGGTGCGCGGTTGCCCCATTGAGCTAGTACCCGTACTTCTGTTCTTCCTTCTGTCGGCGCTTACGTTCACGTCGGATCGCCTTACGACGCGCGATGCGTCTCTTCTCGCTCTCGGAAACGTAATAGCGCTTCTTCTTCACTGTGCTCAGGATTCGGGAGCGAGCAACCTTCTTCCGGAATCGCTTGAGCAAGCTTCGCTGTGACTCTCCTGGCCTTAATTCCACCTTTGTCAACTTTTTTCACCTCCTTTTCAACCGTCATATCACGATATCAACTGTCACACCATTTATGACGCCCTGGGCCTGATGACTGCAGGCACTCAGACCTCATCAGACCGGGCGCACTGAATACACAGAGTCGTATCGGGCAAGACTGCCAACCGATCCGGATTGATCGGAGCGCCGCAACGCTCACAGATACCGTAGGTGCCCTGATTGATCCGCGAGAGCTGCCGCTCAAGGCTTTCAGCTCGTCTCTTGAGGTCGCTCAACATAGCCTGGTCAAGTTCCCACCGCGTGATGGATGGATCGCCCTTGCCCATACCATAATCAGGTTTCTCCTCGAGCCCATGCTCAAGCGCATCGATCTGTCTGCGCAGTTCATCCAACTCACGCTGGAGCTCTTTCGCTTCATCTAGCTTCTCTTCAACAACCATCTTTTACTAACACGCACAGACTTGGTCAGCCGCCAACCATGCTCTGGTCTTGGCCAAACCAAGTCCGATTCAGGAACGTCAGTATGGGAACTGAGAAAGACTCTCAGAACAGACCTCACGCCATTAGAGGCCCTGAAATGTCCTGCCAGAATTCAATAGAGTGACGTCAGCCTTCCGCTTCGCGTCCGGTCAAGCTCACGCTGAATTCTCGTGTCGAGCAGCAAGCATATCCACTCGACATCGCACCTGGAGGTACCCCGACGAGACCACAAACCCTTCGGCGCCCCACGCAAAACCAGCATGCGGTTTTCTACCGCGATACCATATTATAGCATAAACCCTGGAGCTGGCAATTGAAGCTTACCATGAAGGCCTACTTGCCCACGAAGAGCGTCCTCTAGCCGACCGTGAGGGGGCAGCTTTGATCAACTGGATCTCAGAGGTTGTTCTTGATCGCCTCGGCGACAGAACGAGGAAGGCGAGGGACGGCATCGAGTTCCTGCAGGCTTGCCGCTCTTATCGCCTCTACGGACCCAAACGCCTTAAGAAGCGCCTTCCGCCGTGCGGGCCCCACACCGGGGATGCTCTCGAGCCGAGAAGCCAACCCGGCCTTACGGCGGCGACTTCGGTGGTGTCTGATGGCAAAGCGATGCGCCTCATCTCGCACGCGCTGCACCAGGAAGAGGCCTTGCGAGCGACGCGGCAACAGAACGGGCTTTGAGCGACCTGGCACGTAGATTTCCTCACGCTGCTTGGCAAGGGCTGCCACTGACACGGTGTTGATGAGATCAAAAGATGTCAGCACCTCGACGGCAACCGCTAACTGCCCCTTTCCCCCGTCCACGAGGAGAAGATCAGGCAGCTTCGCCCACCCCTTGATGTCTCGCGTGCCAAGCATCTCCTCCGACTGCGCGATCTCCCAGCGTCGGAAACGACGTTCCAGCACCTCGCGCATACTGGCGTAGTCATCCTGACCCTCCACGTCGCGGATGGTGAAGCGCCGATAGTGAGATTTGCGGGGCACGCCCTGCACGAAGACCACCATGCTGCCCGTCGTCTCGGTTCCCTGCATTGTGGAGATGTCGTAGCATTCGATGCGCGAGGGGGACCTAGAGAGGTTCAACGCCTCCTCGAGCTCGGCCAGGGCCTGTTCTTGCTTGTGAGCATCGGCCTGCCACTGAACCCTCAGTGCCGCCAACGTTTCCGCTGCATTCTCCGCCGCCATCCTTACGAGCTCTTTCTTCCTCCCACGATGAGGCACACGCAGCACCACCTTCTCCCCACGCTTCTGCCTGAGCCATCGCTCAATAATCAACGCCTCGTCAACCTGTTCCGGCAACAGAACCTCCGGAGGAACGTAGGCCGCTTCCTCATAGAACTGCTTGAGGAAAGCCGTCATCACCTGGCGATTATCCTCCTCACGAGCCCCTTCGAGCACGAAGTACTCGCGCCCCAGGAGTTTCCCACCTCTGATGAAGAAGACCTGTACGCAGGCATCGTCCTCCTGGCGCGCGAAGGCGATCACATCTTGGTCGGCACCAGCGACTGATACCACCTTCTGTTTCCTGACGACGCTCTGAACAGCGCGCAGCTGGTCGCGCAGTGATGCAGCCTGTTCGAAGTCCCAACTGTCGGCGGCGGACTCCATACGCTCCTGGAGAGTGGCGATCACCTCCTCCCCGTGGCCCTCCAGGAAGCGAATCAACCCCTGGATCATCGCCCGATAGTCGTCCTGCGAGACCGCACCGATGCAAGGCCCCAGGCAGCGTTTGATCTCATAGTAGAGGCACGGGCGCTCGTCCTCGCCCGTGATGTCACGGTTGCAGGTCAGATAAGGAAAGGACTTGCGCAACAGATCAAGGGTCTGGTGGACAGCTGCGGAGGAGGTGTAGGGACCGAAGTAGCGACTGCCGTCCCGTTCAATGCGCCGCGTGATCGTCACCTTGGGGTATGGGTCAGATAACCCGATCTTGATATATGGGTACCGTTTGTCATCCTTAAAGCGTACGTTGTAGCGGGGGCGGTGCTTCTTGATAAGATTCGCCTCGAGGATCAGCGCCTCCAGCTCCGAGTCGGTGACGATGAACTCCAGGTCGTCGATCTCGGCGGTCAGGGCTCGGGTCTTGGGGTTCTCCTGGGCGGAGGCATGGAAGTAGGAACGTACCCGATTACGAAGATCGACGGTCTTGCCTATGTAGATGACGTCGTCATCGACATCGTGCATCAGGTAGACGCCCGGCCTGTGGGGCAAAGCCTTGACCTGGTTCTCAATGTGCTCGGCTATTTCAATCATCGCACTCGCAACTGAGCAAAGGGATGCAGACAATCTGGATCCCTGCCAGCACATTCTAACGCAATGGGATAGTCAAGGCAAGCGAATTCGGCAGCCGGATAGACGAAGCCGTTCCAAAGGGCCTGGGGTGCCTTAGGTCGCTCCCTGTCGCGCTCGCCTTGGGCATCAGCCTCAGCCTCGTTTACGGTTGCTGGCGTATGCCCTGGGCGTGAACGGACGGAGCATCGCATCGAGAGAGCACAGAGAGGTATGGCTGGTCCCACCCAGCCTCCGCTTCATGTTGAGGCACATACACCGACCAGGTGCACGCCCATTGAACGCGGCGTGAGACGCTCCAGGAGACAGCTCAAACGAAACATCGGCTCGTTGAAGGCCAGGTAGGTGGGGTCGCCGACGCAGCGCAAAGCAACGCGCTCAAATCCGGCGGCTCGTGCCAAGCGTTCGATCCGCTCTGGGCTGTTCGCCCGGTAGAAGGCGGGAAAGGTGTCGATCTCGGCACGACCATAGAGGCGACCGACCAAACGGCCCCGGGTCCAGTACAGCGCCCGATTCATCACCAGCAGAGGATGACGTACGTTGGGCGTGAGGAAGATGAACCGCCCATCCGCTCTAAGCACCCGGGCTATCTCGGCAAAGGCGCGCGCCGGCTCACCCAGGTGCTCCAGCACCCAGGAACAGCAGACCAAGTCGAACGTGTCATCGGGGTAAGGAAGGGCCTCGGCCAAGCCGCACGTCAGAGCAAGGGCCAGCGCGCGGTGCTCCCGGAGTGACCGATGATCCGGATCCACCCCGGCCGTCAGGGCAGCTCGCGCGTGGAGTCTTTCCATAACGCCACCTCGTCCACAACCCAGGTCGAGCACGCGGGCGCCGGGGAAGAGGCGCGCTGCTATCAGATCCCGGTAGACGTGGCTACTGGGCCGCCAACCGGTACGCATCTGAGCGTAGCGCTGGCGATATCCCTCCTGTCGATCCAGTGAGAGCATCTTGGCTTTTTTGATCCCTCGATAGATGGGCAGCTCCGTGGAACCGCAACTCGATAGCGACCGCCCCCGGCCTCACCATCACTATACCACCTTACCGCTCCGGAGCCAAGGGGCTCCAGCGAGTTTCGCGGCCCTCGCGGTGAAAGGAGGCCTCCTGGCTCAG
>CAYQZG010000101.1:0-14701 GCA_964421785.1 uncultured Anaerolineales bacterium | reverse complement strand
GGGCGGCCTTCTCCTCGAGCGTCATGCTGTCTATGATGGACTGCATGCTTTCCATGGTCTTCTGGTTCCTCCTTGCTTTTCTAGTGGATCGGAATGAGGTCCTTCAACCTCACCTAGGTCAACGTCGCGCCAGCGCCCGGATCTCGGCCATCTCCTTGTCACTGAGCGGTTCGAAGGCACGGGTGATACGGACGTTCTCCTCCAGATGCGCAATATCCGTGATGCCAACAACCGCCGTCGCTACGGGGTAGCTCAAGACATAGGGCAGCAGTTGCTGGATATTCAGGCCCCGTTCGATGAGCGCACCGCGCTCGACCACTTTCATCGCGATCACGCCGACCTCCTTCTCTTCGGCCAGGCGGAAGAACCGATCCAGGTTTTCAGGATCGTCCATCACTTCCTGGGCAGCGTTGAGGGTGATCAGCGCACAGTCGTACGGATAGTCTTCGAGGGCGTCGGCAAGCACCTGAGAGGAATGTCCCGTCACGCCGATGTAGCGGATCACGCCTTCGTCGCGGAGCCGTTCGAAGGCCTGACGGGCGCTGTGCCTCTGCTGAAGTTGTTCGAGTTGCCCTAATTCACCGACGAAATGGTGCTGATACAGATCGAGGTAGTCGGTCTGCAACCGCCGCAGACTCTGTTCGGCCAGCGCCATGGTGCCGTCGTAGGTGTAGTCGTGACTCTTTGAGGCTAGAAAGACCTCGTCACGACGCTCCTTCATCACGGTGCCGATGTTCAGTTCACTGGCGCCGTTGCCGTACAAGGCGGAGGTGTCGATGTAGTTGACGCCCAGATCAAGCGCCTGATTGATGATTTCCACTGCCTCGTCGTGGCGGTCGTGCCTCGCTACGGTGAACAACCCGCCCAGGCTGTAGATGGTTACCTGGTGCCCGGTCCTGCCGAGCGATCGTTTGGGAATGGGTAAAGTGCTGCGATCATCTTCACTCATGGGATACCTCCATCCTGAAGTCTGACTACAGACGATAGGCCTTTTCCGGAGGGCCGAGACTTCCAGGTTGCTGTTTCCAAGTCTTCGCTTCTCTATTCTGGACCTCCCTGGGTGTCTTCACTATTCCGAATCCCCAAGTGATAGGCGGTCCTTCTCAGGCGGAAGTACGCGGTGGAAAAGGCTAACCAAGGCCAGAACAAGCGCCACAAATACGGAGAAAACAGCATACATTCCCCTGGCTCCCATACGTTCAAGGAGCAAACCACCGACGAAACCACCAACAGCGGAGCCAATCCCCCCCAGAGAGGCATTGAACAGACCCTGCGCCGTGGCGCGAAGTCCTTGGGGTGCATGTTTATCCGCATAAGGTACGCCCGCAACCGTGAGAAGCGGGTAGTTAAGTCCATTGAGCAGCTGCACGAATAACACAAAGATAGGGCTGGCTACCACAGCAAGCAGCAGAAAACGCAGGCCGGTCACAGCGATTGAGAATACTATCAGTGTATAGGCGCCAAACCGTTTGATGAAACGGCTGGCGAAAAACAGTACCGGTATCTCGGCAATCGTGCCAATCGTGAGCGCCAAACCCATCATCGACTCCCCGGCCCCCAATGCTTTCATATAGGGAAAGAGATAGGTGTTGAGCGTAGCAAAGGAGATGCCACCAGAGAAAGCAATGAGCAAAAAGAGAAGGAAGTGTGGATTCTTCAGCAGTTCACTCGCCCGTCCCCCGCCAGCAGACTCCCCGCTTTCTTCTCCACCGTAGACCAGCCTCTGGCTGACGAGGAATGCGATGAAAAATAGGGCGGCGGCACTCCAGAAGGCGATCTTCAACCCGTAGTTCTCTACAAGCGCACCTGCCAGCGTAGCAACGACGCCAAATCCAATCGTGCCACCCAGACGAATACGACCATACAGGTCCTTTCTATCTCCCAGCATGAACATCGTAGTGCTGTTCGAAAGGGGCATGATGGGCGAGAAAACAACAGTGGTCACAACGGTTATGCCAAATATGAGGGCGAAGGTCTTGAAGTAGGGATAGAGAACAAGTCCCGAAATCAGAACCAGCAATGAAAGACTCATGATCAGCCCGTGCTTGTTCGTCCGATCTGCAAGCCCAGTTACGAACGGAACACTGACCAGCGTGATCAGCGGGGTTATCCCCGTCAGCAGTCCTATCTGGGCGCCCGTAAGGGACAGGGATTGGTAATAAAGGACCAGATAGGGGCGATGTGTGGCGACGCCCGCGAAAACGAGGAAATACAAGCTGAACGGCCAGAAGAACTCTCTGTACTTCATATCGCAGCAAAAGAGTCGTACACAGAACGGACACGCAGCGCCGCTTCAGCCTGAGAAGCACTCCATCCTATAGGGAGCAAACATGTCACCGAAACACTGCGGCCGGCCGGCAGATCGAAGTAGTTGTCGCTGAAAATGGGGTCCGCGTCGTCGAGCGAAAGTTCCACGAGGCGTGCCAGTGAATCGGCTCGCAACGCGATCTTAAGCTGCTCCCCCTCAAGGCTCAACTGTGTCGAGATATCTGGATCAACCAGCGAAAGATGTTTAGTGGGAACAAAGAAAGCCGTCTGCCAGGCGATGCGTCTCTCACCCTGATAGAGTTCGGCCACGAAAACCAACTCACGAGCGTTGTCGTCAGAGACCTGCTGGGAGAAATCCACCGCTGAAATCAGGGTAGTAGACTGGGGGGCGACCTTGACGGGTTCTTGTCCCGTGGTCAGGGCCTCGCCGGTGAATGTCTCCAGCGACCAGTGGAGCGTCCCTTCCCAGGGTTGGAGCGTATCGTTGGTGACGTAGACATCCTGCTGCGGCGGCTTATCCTCGATGGATAGCATCATGGGCGCATAGAAGCGACGGGCGGCATAATGCAGGGCTTTCCAACGGCCAAAGTAGTCCAGGCTGGACCACGACGCGACCGGCCAGCAATCGTTCAGCTGCCAGTACAGCGTGCCCGATACCCGGTGCCCATGCCTGCGCCAGTGCTCCACCCCATAGCGAATCCCTTCGGCCTGCAAGACCATGCTGAGATAGACCAGTGATTCGAAATTCATGGGCAGGCGGAAGGTGTCCAGCATCTGGCCCACCATCAGCGCGTTGCCGCTGGCGTTCTTCTGGTGCTGCTCCATGATGTAGGAGGTCATGTTCCAGTCGGGTTCTGCCGCGTAGGTGCGGATGGTCTCCAAGGGTGGCAGGGCCTGGAAGCCAAACTCGCTCATGAAGCGGGGGTACTGACTGCGGTAGGCGGTGAACGGCTTGCGCCCGTGCCACACGTCCCAGTAGTGCGCGTCCCCTTGGCGCTGGCCGTTCGGATCCTCAAAGGGAACGCCCGACGACGGTGAGCTGGGCCAGTAGGGCGTGTCCGGGTCTTCGGTCGCGCACCACGCTGGCAGCGTGTGGTGAAAGAAGTTGTCGTACGCGATCTTGAGATCGTGTAGCTCGGGCCTGTCCCAATTCCAATCGACCCAGCCCCACTCCATCTCGTTGTTGCCGCACCACAGGGCCAGGCTGGCCCGGTGTCGCAGTCGGCGGACGTTATCGACGATCTCACCGCGCACGTTCTCGACGAAGTCAGGATCGTCGAGGGGGTAGACGCTGCACGAGAAGATGAAATCCTGCCAGACCAGGATGCCGTATCGGTCGCAGAGGTCGTAGAAGCGCTCTTCCTCGTAGAAGCCGCCGCCCCACACGCGCAACATGTTTTGGTGCGTCTCGGCGGCAGAACGGATCAACCCCTCCAGGTGCTCATCCGAGATGCGGGTGGGGAAGGAATCGGCGGGGATCCAGTTGGAGCCCTTGGCGAAGATGGGCACCCCGTTGACGACGAAGGTGAAGGAACGCCCCCATTTGTCTGGTTCCTGCCGCAGCTCAATCGTGCGCAGGCCCAATTGGTATTCACGCTGCTCCAGCAGGAGGTCAGCCTGATATAGCTCGACGCTGGCCCGATAGAGCGGCTGCGCGCCGTAGCCGTTCGGCCACCAGAGCTGCGGATCGGGGATCGTGATCCGCAGCGTGCAGCCGTCATCCGCGGCGATGGCGGCGCTGGTTTCGAGGACCTCCCCATCGGGTGCAACGATGCGCATGACGGCCGAGCGAACCGCTTCTTCCCAGCTTTGAACCGCTACGCTTGCCTCGACGGATACCTGTCTCCCGGCGTGCTGCTGCCTGAGATGAACCCGTTCGATCCGCGCGCCCTCATACCCTTCCAGTCGAATATCCTTCCAGATGCCGATGGGAGGTAGCTGCGGCCCCCAGTCCCAGCCAAACTGGCAGGGTGCTTTGCGCAGATGCGGCCCGCCCGGGATGGCCTGCGAGACACCCGGCATGGGGCGAATGGCCTGTCGCGCGGCGGCAAAGCGCACAGGCGAATCAAAGACGATGTGCAGACCATTGTCGTCCGACTTGAGCAGCGGCTTGACATCCCAACGATACTGGCGAAACATGTTGGCGGCGCAATCCAACTCATGGCCATTCAGGCTGACGGTCGCCAGTGTATCCAGCCCGTCACAGACCAGCCAGACGTGCGGCTGGCGCAGAAGGTCAGGAGCGACGGGAAACTGATAGCGATACTCCCAGTCTGCTTCGGCCACCCACTGCACGCGACGCTCATTGTCGCCGACAAACGGGTCGGGGATGCGGCCCAGGGCCAGCAAGTCGGTATGTACCCCGCCGGGGACGGTGGCTGGGTGCCATGCTTGGGTGCCCACCTGACGAAACTGCCAGGCGCCTGTCAAAGATTCTATGTGCATAGTGCATGCTCCGAGGAGTAGATTACGCCGTTGAGAGATCCCACTCTTCGTAGATCTTGGGTACGTCGTCGAGCAGGCGTTGGGTATATGGCGCTTTCGGGTGCAGAATCACCTCATCGGCAGTTCCGCTTTCCACGAATTTCCCATGCTGCATGATGTACACCACGTCAGAGACATAATACGCCAGGCCCATATCGTGGGTGATGAACACCACCGTCATCCCCACTTCGTCACGCAGTTGCATCAGGAAATCCAGGATGGTCGCGCGTGAACAGGCGTCAATCATCGAGGTTGGCTCATCGGCCAGCAGTATCTTGGGCTTCAGCAGGAAGATGCGGGCGATCATCAGGCGCTGCATCTGTCCGCCGGAGAGCTCAAACGGATACTTGTTCGTCAATTCCTCGAACTTGAGGTTGACAAAGCTGCACGCCTCGGTCATCATCTCTGTTTTTTCTGCCTGCGGCAGCCTTCGCCCCCCACGCATGTTGATGCAGTCCAGAAGCACGGCATCGATCTTCCGAAATATGTTGTATGCCGAGTAGGGGTCCTGAAAGATCGCCTGAACGCTCTTCCAGTATTCCTTTTTCTTCCTTCGACTCCCGATATCGCGTTTCTTTCCCTGATACCAAACCTCGCCCTCAGTGGGGCTGGTCAATCCCAAGAGCATCTTGGCCAGAGTGGTCTTGCCACTGCCCGATTCGCCCACGATAGAGATGACCTCGCCCTCGTAGAAGTCGAAATCCACGTGATCGACAGCAAGCGTTCTGGTGCGGCCAAAACCGAACACCTTGGTAAGACCTCTCCCGCTCAAGCAGGGGCGTCTTTCATCAGCCATGCTGATAAGCCTCCCTCAGCACCTTCTCAGTTTGCAAGCAGCGGAACTCACGCTCACCACGCGCTTGGTAAAGTGGCACAGTGGTCACCTTGCACTCCGGCCGAGCGTATTCGCAGCGTTCGGCAAAGCGGCAACCCGCCGGTGGGTTCTTCAGATTCGGCGGCACCCCGGGAATTGCCGCCAGCTCGATATCCCGCAGGCCGTGTTCGGGCACGATGATCGAGCCCATGAGGCCTCTCGAATAGGGATGGATTGGATCAAACACCACTTCCTCGGCGGTGCCCTCCTCCACAACCTGTCCCGCGTACATGACCACGATGTCATCCGCTACATTGTAGAGCAACGGAAGCTCATGCGTGATGAAGATCAGGGATTTGATGAAGCCCTTTTTCATCAAGTCGCGCAGCATCACGATGACCAGCTTCTGCGTGGAAACATCGAGGGCGGAGGTAGGCTCATCAGCGATCAGCACCTTGGGAAAGAGGATCACAGACACAGCGATCACCGTGCGCTGCTTCATGCCGCCCGAAAGCTCCACGGGATACTTCTGCAGCACACTCTCTGGAAGCCCCATGACGTCAAAGCACGCTCTGGCGTTGTCGTAGATCTCCTTCTTGGTCTGGTATGGATCATGGGTATGAACCACATCCTCGATTAGGTCGATGATCTTCTGGGTGGGGTTGAGCGCGTTCATCGCCGACTGGGGGATGTACGCGATCTCAGCCCCCAATATCGATTTACGAATGTCGTCAGGATCCATGCCAGTTATCGTGCGCCCATCTATGATGATATCTCCAGACGTATAGTGCAGCGGAGGGAAGTAATAACCCATCAGGCTGAGCGCCAGGGTCGATTTTCCGCAGCCGGATTCTCCCGCAATGCCCAGCGTCTTCCCTTCTTCGACCTGTAGAGAAACGTGGTCCACCGCGTAAACCTCTTCCCCAAAGCGGGTGACGTATTTCGTACTTAAGTCTCTGACTTCCAAGATCACGTCTGATGGCATACTAATCACCTAGTCCTGATCGTGGGATTGAATACGTGGTCGAGACCCGTATTCATCAAGTTCAACGAGAACGATATCAAAGCGATCACAATGATCACAGGCAAATACGCCCACCATTTGCCCAGGACCTGCGCCTGGTAGATGAAGGCCCAGTTCAGCATCAGCCCCAAGGTTGGCACTTCTGTGGTTTTTGGTCCCAACCCCAGGATCGACAATCCGGCCTCAGCCAGGATGGCCGAGGAGATTTGCAGGATCAGCGCCATGATGACGTAGGAGGCGATGTAGGGTAGAATGTCGGCGAGGATGATGTAGAGGAGCGAGTGCCCAGATAGCTTCGACAGGTTGACGTGATCCCTATTGCGCAGAGAGATCACCTGCGCCCGCACCGCCCTGGTCGTCCATACCCACGAGGTCAACCCGATCACGACCGCGATAGTGACGGCACCGCGGTGTTCCTGTCCAATGCTGAAGGAGATTAAGATCAACAAGACCATGCCAGGGATGACCGTAAAGAGATTGGTGATGAACATAATGACGTCATCGATCAGGCCGCCGACATAGCCCGCCACCAGTCCCAGGGTCAAACCGATCAAGGTCGCTACGGTACCGCCGACAAGACCGATCTGCAGCGATACGGCGGTTGCCTTGACCAGCTCTGTCAGCACGTCCCGGCCGAAATTGTCGGTTCCCAACGGCAACACGCGCACATTCGGAAGCTGAGTGACATTAGCGTATTCAGACTGCCTGATGGTCCGTCTCTCCTCCAGGGCATTGGTCTCCGGGTCTCTCGCGGCTATGATGACCCCCTCGGTCGACAGGAGTCCCTCGAGTGAGGTATCGAGCCTGATGTAGTAATTCCTCTGGGCATTTGTCATGCCAGGAACCTGCTGTTTGGGATCGTAGTGGGTCACCCACTGATCGAGAAGCTTCTGGGTATCGGTGGTGTCGATCTCGGCCTCAGGAACCCCCGATGCCACCAGCCACTCCTTCATGGCCTGGCGGTCCTCCTCCTTCAGCTTGCTCGCAAGTCGCTTGGCAGCGGCATCATCCAAGTTGAGGGTGTAGTGGGCGTTGGAACCGATGGTGTCGTAGACGTTCACATAGATACCGGGTGGAAAGAAGGTCCCCTCGGCGATGATCTCCAGCGGCGGGTGTCTTACGATCAGCGGGTAGATGATCACCATCAACAGTACTGCCATAAAGATGGAGAAACCCACGATGAACTTACCAGATCGGAAGACTTGTCGAAGTGTATGTCTCATGTCAGCATCTCTCCTCAATCCTCAACCTGCGCCGCCTTGATGCGCGGGTCGATAAAACCGTACAGGATCTCGATGATGAAGGTTGTGATCAGGACCATCACCGTGATGATTAAGGCTGTCGCTGAGATCAGTGGATAATCTCTACCCAGTGCGGCGGTGTAGATGGTGGAACCGAGCCCCGGGTAGTTGAAGATGAGCTCTGCCACCAGCGCGCCGCCGACCATCGTCCCGATCGACAACGCCAGACCGGTGACCTGCGGAAGCATGGCATTCCGGAATACGTAGCGGAGTATCTTCCGGTCCTTGATACCCATAAAACGGCTGAATTTCACGTAGTCCGCATTCAGCTCATAGATAGCCATGGAGCGCATGCCAATCGCCTGACCGCCGATGGTGATCAATACGATCGACCAGAATGGCAGCTGGTAGTGGACAATCACGGACCATATGAACTCCCAGCTGAAGTTGGGGATCATGTCAAACCCATAGCCACCGGAGGTGGGGAGCCATTCCAGGGTGACGGCAAACACAACCAACAGAATAACAGCCATGCCAAAGGCCGGCATGCTGCTGGCAAAGATGCTAGCGGGCAAGAGGACTTTGTCGTATCCCCGCTTGAGATAGGCCGCTAAGGCACCAAGGATGTTGCCGATCAGCCAGCCGACGAGGATCGCCGGGAACTGGAGAACCACCGTCCACCAGATAGAGGATGAGATAACGTCTGCCACTGTCCTGGGATATTGACTGATCGAGTAACCAAAGTCACCCCGCACCACATTTCTCACATAGATGAAGAATTGCTCGTGCAAGGGTCTGTTCGTACCGAACAGCTCTGTGTATTGCTCGTAGATCGCCTGGACCCCCGTTGCATCGGTCATGCCTTGGGCAACTCTGGATACGATGGCTGCCACAGGATCTCCCGGCATTAGGCGCGGCAGGAAGAAGTTCAGGATAAATGCACAGACCAACGTGACTAGGAACCAGATCAGCTTTCCCCTGAAGTACCTCAAATACCCTTTCAACGCAATACCTCCTCGCAGCAAGGGTTAGTACGCATTCTGTCCTCTCAGAAGCGGGGCCGGAGGCCGTGCGGGCGGAGTCTCCGCCCGCACGACCCTCACTTGCCCTAGCGCTCTCAGAGGATATCCAGCCACGTTCCGCGATTGGCAGGACGCGGCTGTCTTTCATTGACCGACGCCTTACGGGTTGACCAGCTCCAAGTTGTAGAGACCAGCGATGCTCCAGCCGTTAATCAGGACCATCGGCGGAACCGGCGGGTCGGTGCCGTCATCCTGGTGCGGGAACCCTGTCCACACCGTCTCGTTCACCGTATGGAACAGATCAGGACGGTACATGAGCGTGAAGGAGGGGATATCGGTCAGGTAGATCCGGACCAACTCGGTGTACATGTCTATCAGCTCGTCGCGATCGGTCTCACCGGGGATGGCCTGGATCAAGGCATCCACCTCAGGATTCGAGTACTGGCCCCAGTTGCCGTTCCAGTTGCTCGCCATCCCGACCCATTCGGAGCTGAGCAGATTGCGGATGCGTCCCCACGGCTGCGTGGGGCCGGCACCGGCACTCCACATCATGAAGATGTCATAGCCCTCGGGCAGATCCGTATCCGACTTGGTGACCACGGTCTGATAGACGGACCATTCCGGGAAGTTGGTGGTGATATCGATGCCGATCTCCTTCCCGGCGGCAGCCACCACTTCGATGGCCGCCTGCCAGTCGGACCAGCCGTTGGGGCAGGTGGCGACGTAGCTGAGCTTCTCGCCGTCGTACTCGCGCCAGCCATCGCCATCGTTATCGACGATGCCGGCTTCGTCCAGCAGCGCCTTGGCGCCTTCGATGTCGTTGCCGGCCCACTGCAGGTCGGCGACGGCCTCTTGGTCGTACATGGCCTGCTCACCCGGCGTCGGGTTCATGAGCGAGCGCGGCACCTGCTCGAACGTAGCCGACTGGTTGGTCATGGCGTTGGCGATGATGGTGGGGTAGTCCACGGCAATGGCAATGGCCTTGCGCACAGCAAGCTGGTCCAGGCCGTGGGCTTTCAGGTTGTAGAAGGCGGTGGGTAGACTGGCGCCAATGTGATAGGGAGCCTCGGGGAGGTAGGTGGAGATAGGCAGGCCGTAGTTCTCCCACAGAAGGTGAACGTTGGAGTTGAACTGCTGGCTGACGTCCACCTCGCCTTTCGCCAAAGCGACGGAACCGGCGGCGTTGTCCTTGAAGATCGTGTGCGCCAGGTACTTCGGAACGGGCAGCTGGCCCCACATCGAGGGGTCCTGACCCCAGTAATTGTCATCCCGAACGAGTACGACCTTCGAGTCGTCGGCGAAGAACTTGTGATAGGGCCCGGAGTAGACAACGTCCTCCGCGGCATCCGCCATGAACTCGGTGGCATCGCCGCCAACGCGCTCCTCCAGTGTCTCGGTCCAGGCTTTCTGAATGACGTAGTTGCTGCAGACGTAGCTCTCGACGAGCAGGGGGTTGACCGCCTCGCCCTCGTCGTCCAGCTTGGCCTTGACGACCACCGTCTTGTCATCAAGGGCTTCGATGTCCTCAATGTAAGGTGTGTTGGCAGCGCCGGTAGGGGTGTTGTACTTGACGTGGGTATCCCAGGTGTACTCGACGTCCAGCGCGGTCACCGGGGTGCCATCGCTCCACATAGCAGCGGCCTTGAGCTTGAAGGTGAGCTCAGTCCGATCGTCATTCCACTCATAGTCCCCATCGGCCAACAGAGGATACATCTCACCATCTAGCATGTTGAACAGATAGGGGGTTTCGAACATCGGGACGCGGGCACTGGCCCCCGCGGCGAGAGCCATGGCATTGTTGCAGCCGGAAGAATAGGGATTCCAACACACGACTGAGCCCCACTGTAGACCATTGAAGTACAAGGTTTCGTCGCGCGGCAGAGCGTATGGGTCTTCCTCAATGACCGGCGTGACCTCGACCTCAACCTCAACCTCAACCGTCTCGACGACGGGGACTTCCTTCTCGACCTCGCGCTCCACGACTCGGGTGACCTCGACCTCTTCTCTGATCACCTCGGGGGTTGGGGCTTCGCAGGCGGTCAACAGCAGGCTGACCACCATAAGGCCGACCACTACGATAGACAGTCTCTTCGACATTTCGCTCCTCCTAGTTGATCTCTCATCTTGCTTGCGTACGTGATTTGTGCGCCCGGCAGCTTGTGTCTATGGATCTGGTCACCTCCTTATTGAGACTTATGCCTCTTCGGTGGGTCTAGGATGAGCGACTTGGCTAGGAGAAATCCCCGTCTCGGTGTATAATTCACCGAGGCGAGTGGACAGTGCGACGATGCGCGTTATGCGCCGAGCACACTGACCCACTATGTCGTTCTCGGGGGATGCTAGCTGACTTGCCGGTGAGCGGTGTCCCCCTTGCTCTTGACTGTCCAAGACCCTGTTGGTAATTGTGCCTCATCTCCGAGCCTCCTCGGAGCTCCAACCCTCTCTCTTATCGGCTCTTCTACCACGTGGCCCCACAGGACGTGCGCACGACCAACTCTGTGGGCAACACAATCCGGTGGGTGGATGATTCGGCTTCTTGCTCGTTGCGCAGGATATCCAGCACGATTTCGACCGCCATCGATCCCAGGCGTTCAATCGGCTGACGGACGGTCGTCAGCGCTGGTTCGATCACGGAGGCGACCGGAACATCGTCGAATCCCACCAGGGCGACGTCCTGCGGAACCTGAAGGCCGGCGTCGCGCAGCGCCTTGAGCGCTCCGATGGCCGTTAGATCGCTGGCGGCGAAGATGGCAGTGGGTGAGGCGGAGAGCAGCTGGCGGGCGGCGGCAGCTCCGCCTCCCTCGGTGAAATCGCCCTCAAGGATCAGTTCCTCCCGCACGGGAATGCGGCGGCCTTCGAGCGCCTGTCGGTATCCTGTCAGGCGGTCCTGTCCGGGCATCGTGTCCAGCGGGCCGGTGATGGTGGCGATGCGGCGATGACCCAGGCGAATCAGGTGCTCGGTCGCCATCTGGGCGCCGCCGGCATTGTCCACGTCCACGTAATGGACAGTCTCATCAGGGCGCTGGCCTATGGAGACGAAGGGGATTTGGTCCTTCTGGAGGTCGGGAATCAGGGGATCGTCCAGAGGGCTCGAGGCCACGATGACGCCATCCACCAGGCCGCCGTGCAGAACACGTCGATACATCTCCTGTCGCTTCACGGGATCCGTGAACAGGGACAGCATCATATGATAACGTTGGGAGTTGCAGGCCTCTGTAGCTCCCCGCAGGAGGAGGGCGAAGAAGGGGTCCGAGAAGAGGGTAGCCACCACCTCAGGAATGATGACGCTGATGACGCGGGTACGGTTGGTGACCAGGCTGCGAGCTGCGGCATGAGGTTGATAGCCTGATGCTCGGATGGCCTGCCAGACCTTCTCGCGGGTGTCTGCGCTGACGTGGGGGCTGTCGTTGATGACACGTGAGACGGTCGAGCGGGATACGCCTGCTATCTTCGCGACTTCCTCCAGGGTTGAGGTCATTCCCTGCTCCTAGGAGCGTTCTCTTAGCTGGGCGGGCAACAGGCGCTGTCGGCGGCGAGTGCGGTAGTTCGAAGACGACTTCTTGGGAGCGCTCCCAAAACCAGTATATCATAGGGGAAGTTGTTTGTCAAGGATGTCATTGAAAATGCAGGACTATGTCGCTAATGAGCAGAAACTTGCACAGATTGTGCGACAAATCCCATGGCCGGACCTTGCTGCGGTCTGCATTGATCTGGGGGTGGCGTTCAGCCTGTGGGGACGTCAGCGGCGGGTGCCGGCGCTCCGCGGTCGGTGAGCCGCAGCAGGAAGACGCCGACCAGGATGATGGCACCGCCCAGCAGCTGCGGGAGGGTCAGCCGCTCGTCCAGAAAGAGGAAGGCCAGGACAGCCGTCATCGCCGGCTCCAGCGTGACGATCAAGTTCGCGATCGAGGCGGGCAAGTAGGTCAAGCTGACCGTGTAGAGGCCATACCCACCAAGTGTGGGGCCGATGGCCAGCAGCAGGATGGTAGCCCAGCCCAGGAGAGCCTCGCGCCAGCCGCCGAGGGCCTCGTCCAGGGGACGTGACAGCCACAACAGCGTGGCGGGGTGCTGGAGAAGGAGCAGAAACGCGGAGCCGAAGGCGAACGTGTACAGGGTTGCCGTCCAGGGGTTGATGCCCTTGCCGGAGGAGGCCTTGCCCAGCAGGCTGTAGAAGGTGAATGCTAGCCCAGTTCCCAGGCCGACCAGGATGCCCATCGAGTTGCCCTTCCAGGCGGATGGATCGTTGGCACCCGAGGCGAAGACGCAGCCGACCAGGCTCAGGGTGATGGCGGCGATCTTGGGCGCCGTCAGGCGTTCGTCGAGCCATTGCCATCCGATCAAGGCGGTGAAGGCTGGCGAGATGTAGATCAGCACCGTGGCCACCGCAGCCCCGTTGAGCGCCACGGAGATCGTCCACAGGCTGTTGAAGATGGCGAGCAGGAAGCCGTATAGGATGAAGAAGGGCAGGTGTTGGCGCCCTAGGTGCAGCAGCCTCCGCGCGAAGAGAGCGAGGGTTCCGGCGAGGGTGCAGGTCACCAGGAAGTCGCGCCAGAAGGCGAGCACCAACGGCGGCATCTGGAAGCGTGTGGTCAGGTAGCTGATGAAGACGGCCGAGGCCGACCAGATGGCCGTGCTGACGAGGGCGATGAGGTAGCCGCGAAGGGGCGCTCCTTGTTCGTCCACGGGGCTCAGCTTTCCCGAAAGCCCGGCCGGCGGCTTCCGGGGAGCGAGAGTCCATCGTCAAACATCATGGCCTGCACGGTGACGCCGGCTGGCGCATGGTCCCAGTCCTCGGGGATAACGGCCAGCCCGTTCGCCTTGAGCATCGAGCTGAGGATGCCCGAGCCCTGCGCGCCGGTGAGATAGGCGTGGTACTCCCCGTCCTCCCACCTGAGCTGCACGCGCACGAAGTGGCGCCGATCGTCCTTATGCTTGATCTCGTCCATCAAGGTGGCCTCAACGGCGGGACGTTGCCACTCGGTCATACCCTGCATGATCAGCAAGGCCGGGCGGACGAACATCTCGAAGGAGACCATGACCGAGACGGGGTTGCCGGGGAGGCCTAGCACCGGGACGCCACCTATTCGGCCGAAGGCGAGCGGCTTGCCGGGTTTCATGCAGACCCGCCAGAAACTCATTTCGCCCTCCGTGGCGAGTACCTCTTTCACCAGATCGAAGTCACCCACCGAGACGCCGCCGGAGGTGAGGAGCAAGTTCACGCCCTGCTCCAGACCGGCCTCGATCCTGGTTGTCAGCTCCTCCACGGTGTCGCGGGCGATGCCCAGCAGGATTGGCTCCCCGCCGTGCTCGATGACCTGGGCGGCGTTGGAGTAGCTGTTGGTGTTGCGAATCTTGCCCGGGGCCAGCGGCTCGTCGATGGCCACTAGCTCGTCGCCGGTGGCCAGAATCGCCACGCGGGGCTTGCGTCCCACTGCGACCTCCTGACGTCCCAGCGCGGCCAACATGCCGATCTCCTGGGGGCGCAGCTGAGTGCCGCGGTGGAGGACCAACGAGCCCCGACGAACGTCCTCCCCGGCCGGCCGGACGTAGTTGTGCGGCTCGACCGCAGTGAAGATGCGCACGTGTTCACCATCGGCCTGCAGTAAGCGACTAGGCGGCATCCGCCCGGCATCTTCGACCTTGACGACGGCGTCAGCGCCGGGTGGGAGAGGCGCGCCGGTCATGATGCGGATGGCGGCGCCAGACGTCACCGCTTGCTCGGGCACGTAGCCGGCGGGCAAGTCAGCGATGACGCGCAATGTGGCCGGGGACTCCGGGCTGGCATCAGTGGTGTCGGCGGCCCGCACCGCGTAGCCGTCCATCGACGAGTTGGCGTGCGGCGGGATGT
>CAYQZG010000100.1:0-14740 GCA_964421785.1 uncultured Anaerolineales bacterium | reverse complement strand
TAAGCGCAGCGGCATCCGCCTGCGAAGCGTCTGAAGCGGCGTTCACGCTGCAGCCAGAACTCCTGCTGGCCGAGGCCAGCGAACCCTGTCTGGTGATCATCGACAACCCGAACAACCCCACCGGTCAGATTGTGCTGGATCGACAGACCGTACGGGCGGTCTTGGAGAATGAACAAGCCCTTCTCGTGGTAGATGAGGCGTACCACGAGTTTGCCCGGATGAGCGCAGAGGAGAACGGAGGAAAGGCGGGCTCCTTCGTCGATCTGGTCGATGACTATGCGAATCTGGCAGTGACGCGGACGATGGACAAGGCCTTCAACTTGGCCGGCGCCAGAGTCGGCTACGCGGTCATCGGGGAGGCATTTCGGAGCGTGTTCACCTCCTTCTACCCCATACTGCCTCAGCCGAGTCTTTATGCAGCACGGGAGGCACTGGAGCATCCCACCTACGTGGAGCAGAATGTGGGGCGATTGATCCAAGAGAGGGAGCGTCTGCGGGAGACACTGCAGGACCTGGGCACGTGTGTCTACCCCAGCCACACCAACTTCCTGCTGGTTAGGACCCAAGTCCCCGATATGGCTGTCCGGCTGAGAGATAGCGGGGTGTTGGTCTCGGACGTCTCGAATCAGCTGCCGTCCGGCTTCATCAGAGTATCAGTTGGCACACGCCATGAGAATGACGTGTTTCTGGCCGCCTTCAAGCAGATCAGAGAGGAGAACGTAAGAATATGATCGCTTTTGGACCCGTTCCATCCCGACGTCTAGGGCGGAGCCTGGGTGTCAACAACATCCCACCTAAGATATGCACCTATTCCTGTGTCTATTGCCAGCTGGGGCGCACCATCAAGATGCAAGTGGAGCGCGAAGCGTTCTACGAACCCGAGAGAATCGTGCGCGAGGTCCGCGACAAGGTTGAGAAAGCCCAAGAGAAAGAGGAACCAATCGACTACCTCACCTTCGTCCCCGATGGCGAGCCTACCCTGGACGTCAACCTGGGCCACGAGATAGAGAAGCTCAAGAGCCTGGGGATCAAGATCGCCGTCATCAGCAACGCCTCCCTGATCTGGGATGAAGAGGTGCAAGAGGCCCTGGAAAAGGCTGACTGGGTGTCCCTAAAAGCCGACGCGGCGTCGGAGAAGATGTGGCGCCGGGTCAACCGGCCGCATGGGAAGCTGCGTCTGGACGCGATCCAGGACGGCATGCTGGCTTTCGCGAAGCACTATCAGGGAGTGCTGGCGACCGAGACGATGCTGATCACGGATCTCAACGACGGGCAGCGCACTGTCGAGGAAGTGGCCGACTTCCTGGCACGTCTGGAGCCCGATCGGGCCTACCTGTCGATCCCCACCCGACCGCCGGCTGAACCATGGGCCCAGGCACCCGGCGAGGAGGCGATCAATCGAGCCTATCAGATCATCAGCGAGAAGGTGGACCATGTAGAGTACCTGATCGGCTACGAGGGCAACGCCTTCGCCTCCACGGGCGATATTGAGGAGGATCTACTCAGCATCACCTCCGTCCATCCCATGCGGGAGGACGCGGTAAACGCTTTCTTGAAGCGGGCCGAAGGGGATTGGGAGGCCATCGACAGCCTGATAGCGCAGGATCGGCTCGTCGAGGTGGAGCACGGAGGCCACCGATTCTACCTGAGAAGGCTCAATAAGCACGACCAAGCCTAAGCCAGAAAGCGGGTGCACAAACCTTTCAGGCTTCCCGGCACTTGGATCCAGGAGAAGAAGAAGCACACCATCCCGCCAATAAGAAAAAGGAAGCGAAGTGACTTATGGCTGTTAAAGAGATTGCTCTATATCCAGAGAGAGCGGACGTTCTACGCGAGAAGAGCGAGCCCGTGGACAGCGTAACCCGACGGGTGCGAGGCGTTGTGCGAGACCTGAAGGACACCCTAAACGCCCACGATGAGGGCATCGGGCTTGCTGCCCCCCAGATCGGCGTTAACACCCGAGTGGTGGTGGTTCGACTGGGCGGCGGCCAGGAGGGGGGCGAGCCCGGCCCACCGCGCCCACTGATCAACCCGGAGATCGTGAAGGCAGGAGACGAGAGAAAGGATTTCGACGGCTGTCTCAGCCTTCCGGGTTTGTACGGCGAGACCGTCCGGCCGCACTACCTGCGGGTGACCGGCCTCGACGAGGCGGGCTGTCCGTTCGACGAGGTGTTCGAGGGATTCGACGCCGTGGTGGTCCACCACGAGATCGACCACCTGAATGGCGTGCTGTTCATCGATCGCATCGAGCACCCCGAGGATCTGTACCACGTGCGGGAGAACGAAAACGGGGAACTGGTGCACGTACCTCTGTCGGCGGAGACAACGCCGTCTCCCCAAGAGAGGAACGTCACGCTCGACGCGCTCAAGCTTTGAGAACGCTCATCCCCGGGCGAGGCAAGGCCTGCCGTAGGCCCTCAGATGTCAAGCCCCCGCGGAGAGAAAAGAGCATCGGGAAAGGAGAGACCAGGTGCCCAGCTTAGCACAATGGCTCTGGCCGGCCGTTTCGGCCCTGTTGGCCGCGCTCTGGCTTTGGACACTCCTGCGGCAGCGCGCGGATCCAAGGACCACAGGTCGGCTTTCCATAACCGACGATCAGGCCCTCGGCTTGCACGAGCAGCGGGTGGAGGCCGAGGACGTGCTGAAGGCGGCCTACGTCCTCCAGGAGGAGCAGGAAAATCTCAGCGCCGACGCGCTCGCGCAAGCCACAGATCTACCTGAGGTCGTGGCCAGACAAGCCCTGGATGCCTTGCTGGCCTTTGGTTGGGCTGAGAAGGTCGGGGAAGGTGGCATGGAGTTGACCGGGGAGGGAACGACACGCGCCCAAGATCTGATCCGAGCCCATCGCCTCTGGGAGCGCTACCTGGTGGATCGGGAGGGCATGTCCCTGGACGCGGTGCACACCGAGGCTCACCGGCGCGAGCACAGCACCACACAGGAGGACCTGGAGCGACTGGATGCTGAGCTTGGACACCCGGCGTGGGACCCGCACGGACATGCCATACCAGGCCCTAAGGCCCGGGTGCCATCGTTGCCGGGTCGTCCGCTGTCGCACCTCGAGTCCGGCGCGGAGGCAGAACCAGGCGATCGGTTGCGCGTGGTCTGCGTGGACGACGATCCGGCCCCCCTCTTGGCTCAACTGGTGGCGATGGGGCTTACACCCGGCGTGGAGGTGAAGGTCGTGGATACCGAACCCAACCTTGTGCGACTGAAGGTGGACGGTGACGTGATTCCGCTGGCCTCCGCCGCTGCGGAACGCGTCTTCGTGGTACCGGCGCCCGCCCTGCCGCTGGCGTTGGGGACGCTGCCCCCGGGCAGCCAGGCGCGGGTGGTGGAGGTCCAAGGCGGCGGAAAACACCAGCGCCGCATGCTGGACATGGGCTTTGTCCCTGGCGCCGGGGTCGGCGTGGTGCGCAAAGCACCTTTGGGGGACCCCATTGAGTACACGGTCAAGGGGGCATCCGTAGCGCTGCGCCAGCGGGAGGCCAACACCATCCTGGTGGAGGAGCTGGAACATGACTAGCAAACAGCCGGACCAAACCATCACCGTGGCCATGGCCGGCAACCCCAACGTGGGCAAGAGCGCCATCTTCAACGCCCTCACGGGCAGCCGGCAGCACGTGGGCAACTGGCCGGGGAAGACCATCGAACGCGCCGAGGGAACGTTCCAGTTCCAGGGCTGGCAAATTCGGCTGGTCGACCTGCCCGGCACCTATAGCCTCGCCGCCCAGTCCCCGGAGGAGATCGTCGCCAGAGACTACATCCTCTCCGGGGAACCGGACCTCGTGGTCAATATCGTGGACGCCACCAGCCTGGAACGCAACCTGAACTTGACGCTGCAGATCCTGGAGCTCACGGACCAGGTGGTCGTGGCGCTGAACCTGATGGATGAGGTGGGACGGCAAGGATGGGAGATCGACGTCGAGGCTCTGGAAGCGGACCTGGGCATCCCCGTGGTGCCCACGGTGGCGACGGAGAGAAAGGGGCTCCCACAGCTGGTGAACGCCATGGTGGAGGTGGCCAGCGGTGAGCGCCCCACCAACCCCGCGTCCGTCGACTACGGACTGACGGTTGAGGGCCACGTCGAGAGCTTGGAGGCGGATCTAGACCGCCACAGGAAGCGAAGCGGCTTGACGCCAAAGCACCTGGGGCTGGCCCAGCATGTGATCCCCGAGCGGAAACGCTGGGCCGCGCTTCGGCTCCTGGAGGACGATCCGGAGATCGTCGAGGCCTTCAAGACAGGCGATCTATCGGTCATAGGAAGCGAGGCAGCCTCCTCCACCCCTCGGCTCCTCCCGGCGGTGGCGAGAAAGGCCGAACGGTTGCGAGAATCGACCGACCCGGACGCCCGGGTGGAGATCGTGCGCCGTCGCTACGAGTTCGCCCACCAGGTGGTCCACCGGGCCATGCGGCGCGTCCGGGTGGTGGAGGAGAGTCTGACCGAGCAGGTTGACAGTATCGTCACCCATCGAATCTGGTCGTGGCCGCTGATGATCGCCATGCTGACCGTCGTTCTTTGGATTACCATCCAGGGAGCCAACATCCCCTCGGCTATGCTGGAGAGTCTATTCAGTCAGTTGGCGAGCTGGTCACGAGACCTGCTGGTGAGCCTCAATGCCCCGTGGTGGGTCACTGGGGCGCTGGTGGACGGTCTGATCGTCGGCACCGGCACCGTCGTCGCGGTGATGCTCCCACCGATGGTGATCTTCTTCATCGCTTTTAACTTGCTGGAGGACATCGGATTCATCCCCCGCGTGGCCTTCAACCTGGATCGGCTCATGCAAGCCGCCGGCTCCCAGGGAAAGCACACCCTGGTGGCGCTGATGAGCTTCGGATGCAACGTGACCGGCGTGCTCACCTGTCGCATCATCGAAAACGCGAAGGATCGACTGATCGCCATCATCACCAGCCCTCTGATCCTGTGCAACGGCCGCTTCGGGGCCGGCCTGGCCCTCATCATCCTCTTCTTCGGTGACCGTGCTCTGATAGTGACGCTGATCTACTTGGCGATCAGCGTGGGCGCCATGCTTGGCGCGACCTGGATCCTCAACCGGCTTCTTTTCCGCGACGAGCCAAGCGGCTTCGTGATGGAGCTTCCCCCCTACCGGACGCCCAAGTGGGGACAGGTCATCTGGCGGACGCTGGTCGACCAAGTAGGCCACACCATGGGGCGCGCGGTGATGATTGCCGCTCCCGCGACGTTGCTCATCTGGCTCCTGGGAAACCTTCCCCACCGCGCACCCTTCGAGCGTACGGCAGTAGGATGGCTGGTGAACGCGCTGTCGCCGCTGGGCCGCCCCTTGGGCTTGTCCGGAGAGATGCTCACCGCGCTGCTCTTCACCCTGCCGGCCAAGGAGATCGTCGTTCCCTCACTGGCGATGACGGCCGGCCTCCAGACCACCCTGGGGAATTCGCGAGCCGTCCTGGACTATCTGGCTCAGACGTGGACGCCGCTGGTGGCCTTCTCATTCCTGACCTTCTATATGCTCTATCTGCCGTGCCTCGTCACAGTTTGGGCCACGTGGAAGGAGACACGCAGCCTCAAATGGACCGCGATGTCCCTGGTGGTGCCGCTGACCATAGCGACGGTCATCACCCTTCTGGTCTACCAGGGAGGACGGCTGCTGGGCTTGTGACCATCCACAGGAACGCGGCAGCCTCGCGGTTGGAGACGAGACCAAAGCCGATCCTCATCGGCCTCCGGCCCCTACTCCACTCCCTTGACGTACTGGTCGAAGAACTGAACCGACCGCGACATCGCCGTCCCGAAACTGTTGGAGAGGTTGTGATTGTCCCCCTCGTATAGATGGAGCTCGGCTGTCTGGCCCGCCGCCTGTAGCCGCCCGTAGAGATCCTCAGAGAACGCGACGGGCACGGACGTGTCCCCCGTGCCGTGGTGAAGCTGTATTGGCCCCGACAGGTCCTCGAGGTGGAACACAGGATCGATGGAGGTCCAAAACGTGGGGTTCTCCTCGAAGGACCCGTAGGCGAACAACTCCTCCGTCGGCGGACCAGGCGTGCCATCCGGCCCGACCGTCGGCGTGGGCGGGAGGTGGCTGGCGATCCACGCCTGCCGCTCCTCCCAGACGCCTTCAATGGACGCCACCACCCCGGCCCAGATGACGCCGGCCTTGATCTCCTCCGTCACCACCATCCCTCGCAGAGTGAGCGTGCCGCCCATCGAATGTCCCCACATGCCGATCCGAACCGGATCGGCCTCCGGGTACCTTTCCAGCGACGAGACGGCGTTCAGCACATCGACGGTGTAGTCCGGCTCTGTGAACGCGCCGGCGGGCTCACCCTCCGAGTCGCCGTGCCCACGGTAGTCGGGGCGGAAGACGATGTAACCGTTGCGGGCGAAGCCATCCACGTAGGCCACGTAGCGCTCAGTGGTGCGGTACTGGTCGGGCGGGATGTAGCCGTGGTTGAAGATGATCACCGGCCAGCCGGACGCCGGCCTGTCGCCCTGCGGCACCGTCAACAGGGCGTAGATCTTGAGCCCCTCGGACTGATACGATGCCAGATAGCGGTCGTAGTTGCCGCCGGGGGCCAGCGTCTCCTCAATGACGATCTCGCTGCCCGGATAGGTGCGCCGGCGCATAGCCTCGATGGTGAGCGGGTGGGGCGTGGGCACCATCGTGTCCGTGGGCGCAGCGCTAGGTGTCCATGTGGGGGCCGGCGTCGGCGTGCGTGGTGGTATAGGGGTCTCCGTGGGACGCAGTGTAGGCGTTGAAGTGGGCGTGCGAGAGGGCGTCGCCGAAGGAAGCTCAGCGGCCGTCGGCGCTTGGAGCTCGGCCGCTGACGGCGTCTGCAAGGACGCGCCTCGGCCGTCGCCACAGCCTGCTAGGGAGACAAAGGTCAGAATCAGGAGCGCCGAGACATGGACCTGCAGCGCCCGCGATAAGAAACGTAAGCAGCCCGGGGACGGGCTTGGCGACATCCGCACCATCTACTCGCTCACCGTCACTTCCAAAGGCTCGCGAACCGTCACGGTCTCGGGGTTATAGTAATCATAGGCGCTGGAGGGCGGCGTCTGCGCGCGGAGCGGGAAGCGCGCCCGCAGGCGAAGGTTGAACCGCAGCGGCGCCTCCGACGAGAGATCCTCCACGTAGACGATCACCTGCCGCCCGGTCAGCTCGTAGCGGGCGATGACGCCCTGCTCGACGAAGCGGCTCAGATCCTCCGTCAGGACGTCGAAGCCCGGCGGCACGCCCAGGTCGATCAGGGCCATCTTCACCACACCCTTCCTGAGCTGCGCCTCCACGTCCACCGTCACCTCGTCGTTGACGGCCAGCGTCGTCCGATCGTAGGCGATGTCGACGGCGATGAGCGGCTCGATCTCGGGCGTCGGCTCGACCGCCTCCCAGGGCACGTAGTACCGGGTGGCGACCTGATACATCAGATTGCCCGCCTGCCCATCCTCCACCTCGATCTGCACCCGATCGGCGCCACTCGGGGAGTAGCCGCGGTCGAACGTGACCAGACGCACCACGTCGGCGTTGTCTTCGTCAATGACGATCTCCTGCCGTTGTTCGTCGTTGAGACTGACGCGGACTGTGGCCGGTCCCTCCGCCCGTCCCCCCTGCTCCGCCGCCGTCAGCAGCGCCTTGAGCGAGAGGATGGTGGCCTGCGTCGTCTGCCACGTCCCCCAGCTGTCCTTGCCCTGCACCAGATAGGTGAGCGCGCCGCTCACCGCATCGGCGTGCGCATCGGCCCGCATCAGGGCGATGGCCGCCAGGGCCGTCGTCTCCAGGCTGCCGCTCTCGCCGCTGCCCCCCATGAACGAGGCCGAGCCCGCCTGCCAGTAGACGGCGCCATCCTCCGTGACCCGCATCTCGTAGAGCCGGTCGAGGACCGCCTGCGTCATCGCGTCATCGGGATCGTAGGCCGCCAGAGCGTTGGCCACCAGCGCCAGGCTGTAGGCATCCTTCATGGGAAGGGAAAGCGAAGGAAGCGCAGCGGCTGAAGCGGCATCCGTCTCATCCAACCCAAGCTCGCGCAGCGTGCTGATGGCCCGCGCCACCTCCGGCGTCTCCCCATAGCCGGCCTCGATCAGCGCCCAGGTGATGTAAGCCGTGGTCGGCACCTTGCTGTCGATGTGCCAGTGCTCGGAGTACCCCTGGTCGACCCACGAGCCATCGGGCTGCTGGCGATCGAGCAGCCAGCGCGCCGTGCGCTCGATCAGGGCCTGATCCACCGGGTAGACCGCTGCCATGTCGTTGAACTCCATCAGGCCGTAGGCGGTGAGGAAGGGATCCGCCGGGGCCCGACCGAAGAGCGAGAAGCCGCCCCCGTCGACCTCGAAGGTCAGCAGGCGCTGGTAGCCGGTGGCGATGTACGTCTCGGCCTGCATCTGCGCATCCGGAGCGTCGTAGTCGGTCGATGCCATGTAGTCGAGGATAAGAACATTCGGGTACGTCGCCGACGTACTCTGTTCGAATCACCCGTGCGGCAGGCGCAGGATCTTCTCCAATCCCTCCACCACCTGCGCCAGCACCCCCGGGTAGATCTTGACCTCGACCCGAGACGTCCCCGGCACGGCGCTCGGGGGGATGTCGACCCCCACCTCGCAATCCCCGCGCAGCCAGTCGCTCTTGGTCAGCCGGATCTCCTTGCCATTGGGCACCACGTCCACCTCGCGTCGGACAGCGTCACTCATCGTCTCGCCCCACGCCGTCACGCGGAAGCCCTGCCGACCGAACTCAAGGATCCGGATGGGGAAGTAGACCACCTGGATCTCGTTCGAGTCGATGGTCAGCGTCCGCTCCCCCGCCCCCAGCAGCTCAAACCAACCCTCCTGCTCGACCTCCAGTCGCACCTCCTGCGCCTCGGGCAGGTAGTTGAAGACGCCCACCGGGATGCTGATCTCATCCCCCTCTGTCAGCGAGACCGGGAGGTCGATGTCGACGAAGAAGTCCTGGAAGACGCGCAGCCCGTGGGTGGCGAAGCCCAGCCGGCCATCCTGTGAGGAGGCCAGCGCCGTCAGGCGCCACGTGGTGATCGAGTCGGCCATTGGGATCTCGAGCGCCGCGTGTCCCCCGTCATCGGTCTCCACGTCCGGCGCCCAGTACAGGGTCTCGGGGAACCATTGGCGCAGCCGCGGTGCCTCGTCGGCTGCCTGTGACGCGTCCGACTCACCCGACAACCCTTTCTCCGCCTCTTCCACCTCCAGGGCCATCTCCCCGTCAGGCGCCGCGGCCGCGGGCAACGCCTCGTCCGCATTGCCCAGGGCCCGGAACTGGCCTTGGGGGGCCCTCGCAACCGGCATCGGGCCGCCCGACCTAAAGAAGAAGAAAGCCGGCAACATCAGGAGCACCGGTAGGGCCGAAAGGGAGCCCAACCCGGTCGCCAGCGCGCCGATGAACCGCCTCTCCTCCACCCACCGCCCCTGCCCGAAGAGCAAATAGGCCCCCGGCATGAGCGAGGCGGCCAGCAGCCCGGCCAAAACCAGGCCATCGCTCGGCATACCACCCCGGTCGGCAGTGCGGATCAACAGAAAGAGGCTCACTCCCCAAGCCAGCGTCAGCAGGATGAGGAGCTTTGCCGCCGCGTCCCGTCTCCCCCAGGCGCTGCCCACGAAGGTCAGCAGCGCCAGGCCGAAGGCCACCGCCGGCGGGATAAACACCCACCTGGGGTTGAGGAAGTAGGGGGCGCGTATCAGCCCGTACCCCACGAGAACGCCGACCAACAGCATAATGCCGATAACGGCGAGTAGTCGTTTCAGCGAGCGCTTCACCAACCCGGCCTGCGCCAGGGCGATCAGGACGACGGCCCACAGGCCGACGGGCGCCAGGATCAACCCGACGGAGAAGGCCTGGCCGAGACGCTCGAAACCCTCCCACTGCGATGAGTAAGCGGCCTCGATCTTCTCCTGGCGCGAGTCGACCGGCTGGGGCAGCGTCGCCGCCGACACGTTGGCCCAACTCGCCTTCGCCGCCGCGTCCTGAGCCTCCCGAAGGGCATCCTGGCCCTCCGACGGCGCGGACGCCGGCAGCTCGAACCCCTTGATCTGCACGAAGGGCTCCATCAGCTCCTGCCGCAGCAGGAAGTAGAGCTTGGCAAAGCCCGGATCCTGACGCTGCAGGGCGAAGACCGACTCGTCGACAACCGCCACGCCCAGGGCAGCGGGCACCCCCGGCCCGACGCTGCCATCGCCGCCCTCCTGGCCGCGCACGTCGATATCGACCAGCGCCGTCTCGCCCGGAAGGTACGTCTCTCGATCGGCGCTGACCCTGACGTTCAGGTCCCTGGGCGCGTCCACCGCCACCAGCCGCGTGTCGCGCACCAGGCGACCGTCGAGGAGCACCTTGTAGGCGTGAAGCTCGATCTCCCCATACATCTCGGGCGTGACGTCCACGGCGAACGCTGCCGCAGCGCCATCTCCCTCGCTCCGCTCCACCTGGGCCGAGCGCGTGGACAGCGTCTGACCATCCTTCACGATGTCGAGGTAGATCGACCCGGCCCCCAAGCCCGTCCCCGGGCCGCTTCCGCCAGCCGGCGTGAGCGCCGTCAGCTCCATCGTCTCGCCCACCACGTAGGCCGCCCGATCGCTCCGCAGCAGCACGCTGTCCCCGCCGCCCTCAGACCCCAACGTCACCTGGCGACGGGCCGAGAGGCCGCTCTCATCCTGCGCGTAGATATCCAAGACCGGCGACCCGCCGGCGGGCGGCGCGAAGGCATACGCCACCAGGCCGAACTCGCTGGTCTCGACCTCAGTCACGTGCCCGCCGGGGCTGCCGATACGCAGGTCGGCCGGCGCGGGCCGGCCATCGGGGTAGGAGGTCAGGACGTAGACGATGTTCTCCACGCCGGGCTTGAGCACGCCGCTCTCGGGCACGGCCTCGATCAGCAGGGGTTGAGCGGCGACGGGCAGCACCTGGCTGACCTGCTCCGGGTGATCCGTCTGATCGATGACGGTGATCTCCAGCGCAAACTGGCCCTGGCCCGACTCCAGGCCGGACCCGGCGAAGTACGCAGGAAGGTCGAAGGCAAAGGCGTAGCTGCCGCTCTCGTCGGTCTCACCCCGCAGATCGACGACGACCGTGCGCTCCACGTCCCAGACGCTGCCCACGATCTGTATCTCTCCCTGCGCCACGGGCTTGCCGAAGAAGTAGTCGGCCTGCACCGTGCCTTCCACGCGCTGGCCCGGCAGATAGAAGCTGCGGTCTGTGGAGACGTCCAGGCCGAACTTGGGCAGCACGTAGGGGCGCACCTCGACCGTCTTCTCGGAGGTCGTCTCGCCGTTGGAGCCGCTGTGCTTCATGGACGCGCTCAGTTTATAGTCGCCCTGATTGACCAGATCCGCCAGCGTGAAATCGATCGCGGCCACCCCGAAGCGCGAGGTGGTGACGCTCTCGCGGTAGACCTTGTTCCCCTTGGGGTCCTCGACCAGGAACTCAACCGTGGCATCCGCGGCGGCAGCCATGTCGAAGGTGCTGAGCGCCACGGCGCGCATGTGGATCGTCTGGCCGGGCTGATACAAAGGCTTGTCGGTGGTCAGGAGCAGGCGGTACTCGCGCTCGATGGTCACCGATCGCTCCATACGATCGCGTCCCCTATCCGACTGCGTCTCCACGACGAGCTTCGCCTCGCTGGGTGCGTCCGCCGGGACGTGGAAGCGGACCGGCAAGGTGCCGTCCTCGCCGGTCCGTCCCTCGAAGAGCGGCACAGGCCGGCCTGATCGATCAGACGCAGCCAGGCTGACCTTGACCCGGGCGCCGTCGATGGGCCGGCCGTCCCCGGCCTCCTGGACCACCACGCGCAGCGACGCGTCGCTGTCCGGAGTGAGGCGGGACGGGCTTACGAGGACAGTCCGCTGGGCGTCGACGCGCTCCGGCAGCGTGGCGACCCAACGGAAAGCGAGGAAGCCGGCCGCCAGGGCCAGCACGACGAGCAGATGAAGCGCGGTGGTGAGCCAGCGCCGTCTCCCATCGGCGCGGGCCAACGAACCGGCGACGGAGAAGATTCTCTTCATGGCAGTGCCTCCCTTTTCTGTGCGATGGCGAACTAGCCGAACGGTTCAGGCCGCGTCTCCTACAGTCTTTAGACGCTCCACACAGCCCAGAAGTTCCACCACAACCCAGGAGGGAGTGACTGCTCACCCTGATCGAGTCGGATTTGGGCTTGGGTCATCTGACCCCAACCCGTCATTCGCCGTCCTTCCGAAGGTTTTGGAGAAATCCCCCTACACGCCACCCGCTCAAAGAGGACTGCCCTTATACTACAACCTCATGTCCCGCCAAGAGACTTCCGAAGTCTGCACGATCATGCTAGACAGGCCAGGAATCGTTCTGTGAGCGCCCCTATACTGCGTTGGGCATGGACTCTAAGACTTCGGAAGTCTGCTCCTTTGGCAAGTGCAGTTGTAGTGCTAAGCACAGCGGCATCCTCATCTGACGTGTACTAGCTATCCACCCCCAGCTCGTCGCGCAGCCCCCGGGCGTGCTCGCGGTCGTGATCCACGAAGACGGAGACCCATCCATACGCCGTGCCCTGCGGCCCCCAGGGAAAGCGGTACCATCGAGCCAGATTGGCCTGGGGCATGCCCTCAAGGGCCTCCACCAGCGCCTCCCGCGTCCTCTGCAGGTCGGCCCAGACCTCTTCCCACGGCTGATCGCGGCGGGCCTCGGCGTGCTCGTGATTCCAGGCATCGATGTCCGCGATGTGCTCGACCTCAGGCGACCAGCCGCGGGCCATCGAGCGCAGGCCCTCCACGCCCACCCGCTCCCAGTCCGCCATATGGCCCAGCACGTCCTTCAGCGTCCATGCGCCACAGACGAGACGTGACGTCCGATCCTCAGGAGGCACCAGGGCGGAGACGGCCAGCAGCTCCTCACGCGCGGCGCTCAGAGCGGCCAACAGAACACACTTGGGACCGATGCCGCCCTCAAAGTGATGCGCCCGTCGCCAAGCGGCGATCTGGGACGCGTGCTCGGCGTCGTGCTGCCATTGGACCTCCAGGCAATTGGGGAAGGCCCAGTCCCAATCGTCGAAGGGGCGGCTCCTGAAGAACGCCTCCTCGGGAAGGCTCTCCAGCCAGGTCACCCACGAGGCGCGGGCATCCCGCAGCTCGCCCACCACCTCGGTCAGAGAGCGATCCTGCCACTCGGCCACCACGACGGCGTTGAAAGCGTCCACCGTGACGTCGCTAGGAGGCCGCCCGGCCAACATGCCCTCCATCTGCCGATGCTCCCAGCGGTCCCAGGCGGCGACGTGGGCCAGAGCATCCTTCACCGTCCAGCCATCGAGAAAGGCCTCCTCCGTCAAGGCTCTCTGATCCAATCCGAGAAGCTCCGCCAGCAGCCCGCTGCGCTCGGCGGCCAGACGGGCGAACAGGCGAAGTCGGTCATCCGTCATCAGGATCCCCCTTTCTCTCTCTTCCTATCAATCGCCACGGCACATCCATCGCGACCACCACGGCGTGTTGAGCCACTCGTCACACCCCTGCACCAGGTAGCGTGCCACAGCCATAAAGCGAACGCAAACCAAATCCACAGCCTTTCTCTCGCCCGACGCGCTACGACGTGCTATAATCAGGCGATGCCGCCAAGGTCGCGGAGCCGCCATTGCCATAATCACAGAGGCCTGGAACCACCCATGCAAAGGGATCGAAGGACCCGAGACGCCAGACGCCCCATCACCAGGCATGCCCTCGCCGTGGCGGTCGTGGCAAGGACCACCTGCTTCTCCGCTCTGGGTGTCACCTCCCAGCTGTACCTGAGCGAGCTAGGCGCCTCGCGGTTCTGGATCGGCATGAGCACCACCCTCGCCTGGGCCGCCATCATGCTCTTCAGCCGCTTCTGGGGCACCCTGTCCGACACCCTCTTCAAGAGGAAGGACGTCATCCTGCTGGCAGCCACCGGCAGCACCGCCTTCACCCTCGTGCTCGCCGTCAGCCGCTCCGTGCCCATGGTCCTGATCGGCCGGTTTCTCATCGAGCTCTTTGGCGCAGGGCTGCCCCCGGCGGCGCTGGCCATCCTCTCGGCGCGGGGCGGTGCAGCCAGCCGTGGCCGGCGCATGAGCCTCTTCACCACGTCTCAGGCCATCGGCTTTCTCTTGGGCTCCGTCCTCGGGGGATTCCTCAGCACGGCGTTCGCCTTCAGATACGCCTTCCTGGTCATCACCGCCGTCTCCTCCCTCGCCGTGGTCAGCGCCTATTTCGTGCCGGCAGGAGGGGGGACCGCCCGTACCTCCAAGACCACCTGGCGCTCGATCCTGAGGAAGACGCTGCCCTCATTCCACGCCATCAGGAACGACGCCGACACGTCAGCCTACGGGCTGACCAACCTCTACCTGGGCATCATCCTCAGAAAGGCCGGCATCGTGGGCATCTATGGCCTGCTGATGGTCTTCCTCCAACAAGAGCGCAGCCTCACGCCCCTCGTGTCCGGCAGCATCTCCGCATCAAGAAAGGGTAGCGAAGCGGCCTCCGCCATCAACCCCGTCTTCCAGGCGCTCTCCATGCCCCTCTGGGGCCGGGCTGCCGATCGCATCAGCCGCAAGCGCGTCTTTCTCATCGGTCACGCCCTCTCGCTGCTCGGCCCGCTGATGATGCTCTTCTCCAGATCCCTATGGCCCCTCATCGGCGCCTTCGTCATCCTGGGCGTCGGGTTTGCCGCCCTCATCAGCGGGGTGACGACCTTCATCGGCGACGTCGCCCCCGGCGATCGAGAGGGGGAGCTGATGGGGTTACTCAAGGTCTCCCAGGGGTTCGGCGGCATCCGCCATAGAAAAAGTAAGC
>CAYQZG010000099.1:0-14759 GCA_964421785.1 uncultured Anaerolineales bacterium | reverse complement strand
GACTTCACGCCTACGCTGGAGCCGCCACCCTGCACGTCGATCTCGACGCCCGGGTGTTGCGCTATATACGCTTCAGCCAGTGCCTGCGCCAGCGGCTGCACCGTCGACGAGCCCGCCAACTGCAGCTGTCCGCCAGCTTCCTCTTCCTCTTCTTCCTCCTCAGGTTCCTCTGCAGGAGCTTCCGTCGGCTCCTCAGCGGGCGCTTCTGTTGGGGTCGCCTGCTGGCAGCCCACAACGGTAGCAAGCAGGGTGACAATCAGCAACCCTGCCAGCAAGAGACTAAGCTTCTTTCGTCGAGTAGTCATTTCTGCTATCTTCTCCTTTTCCCATAAAACGAGTTTCTCTGTCTGTCCTCTCATAGATAGTCAATGCTCAACTCAGAGTCGGCGAGAAACTGCTGAATCTCAGGACCCTCACGGATGCTGACCAAGTTGACCCTATTCTCACGCCAGAGGACGAAATGGTAAGTATTCCCCTCTTTCGAGGTCACAGGCGACTGCCAGTCTGAGCGTGCGTAGACGGGCGATTCGATCTTCCAGCCCTGGGCTAACAACTCCTCAAGGCTAGCTCGAGATGAATACGGCGATCTTGCCTTAGTCATAATCCAAAACGCCCCGGGTCGACCCGATTCCCCAGCACATGCAGTCACACAGGAGAGCCCGGGCAGATAGCCCGTTCTCCTCCAACAGGTTGATTGTGCACCCGTCAACAACGCGCATGGTAGCACGTTGATCTTAAGGGGGTTTTGAGAAGGGTTTAAGGAAATGTTACTGCTCTATTAACGAGAGGTTAACGCGGGGAGAGCAAAGAAGAGGGTCGTTCCCTCCCCCTCCATGCTTTCGGCCCAAATAGCCCCGTCATGGGCCTGAACGATATGCTTGGCGATCGAAAGCCCCAAGCCGGTGCCGCCACCGCTCCGCGCCCGATCAGCCTTGTAGAAGCGCTCGAAGATGCGCGGGAGATCGTCGGCCGGGATGCCAACGCCGGTATCCTCAACCTTGATCAGCACCCACTCACCGGACGATAGGGCCCCCGGCTCCAGACCAATCGCCTTCAAGGCTGTCTCTCCGTCGCCAGTGACCCACAGCTGCCGCGCGAGCACCTCAATTCGCCCACCGGACGGCGTGAACTTGATGGCGTTGTGCACCACATTCGTCACCACCTGTTGGACGCGATCAATGTCGGCGAGAAGACGGGGAAGGCCCGGAGAGATATCAATGGTCAGGTCAAGCTGTGCACGCTCCGCCTGAGGATGCAGTCTCTCGACCGGCGGGATCACCGCTTCGGCTACGTCCACGGGCTCCAATCGAATCGGCGCCCGCCCAGACTCGATGCGAGAGAGTTGCAACAACTCCTGGACCATCTGCGTCAGGGCATCCACCTCCACGTCCATGCGGTCCAGAAACCGCTGGGCGGCAGGTGGATCCTCCAAAGCACCATCCCGAAGGGTGTCCACTAGCGCTTTCAGCGCTGCCATCGGTGTCCGCAGCTCATGAGAGATGTTGCTGATGAAGTCACGGCGCACGGTTTCCAATCGACGCAAGCGCGTCAGATTCTGCAGTATGATAAGGCACGCCCGGTCATCCTCACGAAGAGGTGTGGCGATGACCTGCAGAAAAGCCTCGTGCCGATCCATCTCAATCGGCTCGACTTGCTCTTCTCGCTCCTTATAGCATCGCCGCCAGAGTCCAATGATGCGATGATCTCGAGCCACCTGAGCGAAGGAGCGCCCCAGGGCTTGCTCCACACTTGCGCCGAGCAACTTAGCCGCCGCCGGGTTGATCAAACCCACAATCCCCTGGGCATCGGTGATTAGAACACCGTCGGCCATATTATCGAGCACGGCGGACATCTGATTCTGCTGTTCCGTCAGCGAGTTGATCGTCTTTCGAAGGTGAATGGCCATCTGGTTGAAAGACCGGGTCAACTCACCGATCTCATCCGATGTGGCGGGCAGGAGACGTGCGCTCAGATCTCCGGCCGCCGTACGACGGACAACCCTGGTCAGACGCCGCACGGGCTGTGCAATCCGTTCAGCGATGTAGATCGCCAGAATCGCCGCACCGAAGACGACCAAAAAAGCGACGAAGAGGATTACCCGGCGCAGGTGAGTTACCTGCGCCTCAACCTGACTGACCGGAAGTGCAACACGCGCGAAACCCTTTATCCCTTCGCCCGACGTCACGGAGACCGCCGCGTACATCATCTCATACCCCACGGTTCGACTTAGCCGCGTACTGATGCCTTGCCCCTGGTCGACAGCTACCTGCACCTCAGGGCGACGCAGATGGTTATCCATCTGCGCCCAATCGGCGTGGGAATCACCCAGCACCTTTCCCTCAGCATCGATAAATGTAACGCGAGCGTCGAGCAGATCTGCGTAATGCTGAGCCAATCCATCAAATCGGCCCCCGGTCGCATCCCACTCCGGCATCGCCTCAACGGCATCTCCGATCAGCTTGGCTTCGGCCGTCAGCTTCCCTCGGAGATCCTCAAGATATGACTGGCGGATTAGATCCGAGAGATAGATCGACATGCCGCTCATAGCCAGCACGATCAGGATCAGATAGGGGACGGCGATTCGCCAGCGGAGACTGCGGAACATAGTCTTTATCTTGCGCTACTCAGAGGATCGGCATCCGAGGTGGCCCTCTTTCTTGCACATTAGTCCTACAACGTGAGTTTCGCTAACCAAAGACGTCGGAAGTTTGACAGGACAGAAGTCACGTTGTTGTGTTAGCGACGCGAGGAGAAAGAACGTCGCCTCTCACTCATCCAAAGAATACAGGCAGAACACGCACGCTCTGGCCCTTGCGCGGCCTAGCCTTCAAAGCGGTACCCGACGCCCCGGACTGTCACAATACGAGTCGGCGTCTTGGGATCAGGCTCGATCTTCTCTCGCAGCCAGTGGACGTGCACATCGACGGTGCGGCTCCCACCGTCATAGTCCCAACCCCAGACACGCTCCAGGATCAAGTCGCGCGAGAGCACCATGCCGCGGTGGCGCGCCAGAAACGTCAATAGGTCATACTCTCGTGGCTTCAGATGGAGGTTCTCGCCCCCCCGCGTGACCTCACGGCGAGACATATCGATGCGCAGATCGTCGAAGGTCAGCGTCTGCTCGTCTCTGATGCCGTTCTCGGCTGAGATTTCCTCCCGAATGAGCCGTTCACGTCGAAGCAAAGCCTTGACCCGGGCCATAAGCTCCCGCATACTGAAAGGTTTCGTCATATAGTCATCGGCCCCAACTTCGAGTCCGACCACTTTATCAACCTCCTCATCGCGGGCGGTGAGCATCAGAATGGGCATGCTCATCTCCTGGCGCAGGATGCGACAAACCTCAATGCCGTCCAGGCCAGGCAACATAAGATCGAGCACGATAAGGTCAGGTCGCTCCTTCCGGGCCACATCAAGGGCGCTCTGCCCATCCATGGCCGTCAGAACCTCGTAATCCTGGCGGGACAAGTTGTACTCCAACGTCTCCACCAAGGTTGGCTCATCCTCCACGACAAGTACTTTCTCGCTCATAAGTCAGATCCTTCAATCCCTGGCACACAACCGAACGTCCGGGATAGATCACAACGGTTTCGAACGGTGGACGTAAGTATACCCTGTCGAGATAGTTAAGTCAAAGGTGCTGACGCCGGGGGAAGAGGACCCCAAGCATTTGGCTCTGCCGAAAAAAAGCACTCTGAGCCCCGTCCTCGGGCCGAATGAGCGGTGACCGCGCAGGTGGTGCCCACCCGTCACCCGGGGACGGGTTCGCGGGCTTCTTCCAGGAGAACCAAGCACTCAGTTTTTAGTGGGGAGGGGATGTGCTATAATAGCGCCAAGGGAGGTAGACATGATCGAGCCATCACTTACCATCGGTATCGAAGAGGAGTACCAGATCATCGATCCAGAGACAAGAGAGCTCCGCTCCTACGTCCAACAGTTTCTGGAGCGGGGCGAGGCTGTCCTCCCGGATCAGATCCGGCCCGAGTTTCTGCAGTCGCAGATTGAGGCCGGCACTCAGATCTGCAGGGACATCGACGAAGCGCGCATAGAGCTTCTGCGAATTCGCCGTTCCATCCTCAAGCTTGCCGAGGACGCCGGCCTCTGGGTGGCCGCAGCGGGCACGCATCCCTTCTCCTCCTGGGCCAAGCAACGCGTCTCCCCCTTTGGGCGGTATCCCGAATTGATCCGCTTCCTGCAGGACGTGGGGCGCCAGTTGCTGGTCTTTGGGATGCACATCCACATCGGCATTGAGGACCAAGAGCTGCTGATCGAAGTCATGAACCAGCTCCGCTACTTCCTCCCCCACCTGCTCGCCCTCTCGACCAGTTCTCCTTTCTGGCACGGTCGCGATACCGGTTTGAAATCATATCGGAGCGTCGTCTTCGAAAACCTGCCGCGCACGGGGATCCCACAACAGTTCGAGTCCTACGCCAGCTACCGCAGCTATGCAGACACGCTCCTAACCACCGGCAGCATCGCCGAACCGACCCATATCTGGTGGGACGTGCGTCCGAGCGAGAAGTTCCCTACGCTGGAGATCCGTATCCCCGATATGTGCACGCGCGTCGAGGAGACGCTCTGTCTGGCCGCCCTGGTGCAGGCCATAATCGCGAAACTGATCCAGCTGCGACGCGCTAACCAGTCTTGGCGCCTCTACCGGAAGCACCTCATCGACGAGAACAAGTGGCGAGCGCTGCGCTACGGCACCCATGGGAAGTTGATCGACTTCGGCAAGAAGAAGGAAGTACCCTTCCCCCGGCTGGTCGAGGAGATCTTAACGTGGGTGGACGATGTGGTCGACGACCTGAAGAGCCGCGAAGAGATTGAGTACGCCTACACCATCCTGCACGAGGGCACCAGCGCCGACCGCCAGCTAGCCGTCTATCGCCAGACCGCCGATCTCAACGCCGTCGTCGATCACGTCGTCGAGGAGACGCGCAAGGGGATTGCATAGATCAGCCGTTATTGCCAAACACAATTGGCACTTAACTATTCCTCCAAGGAGACGATACGATGACCAGTTTCAAGCTCTTCAGTGTACAAGGCATTGATATCAAAGTCCACATCACGTTCCCCCTGATCCTAATCTGGGCTGCCATACAGTTCGGCTTTCTGGGTCAGCAGGGCTTCTCGCTTTCAGGGGCCGCGTTCGGCGTGGTCGTTACGCTGTTGCTCTTCATCTGTGTGGTCATTCATGAGCTCGCGCACAGCCTGACCTCGACGTGGATGGGCTACCCGGTGGAGGACATCGTCCTGCTGCCGCTGGGCGGGGTCTCCCAGATCGAGGAGATGCCCGAGGGCCCGGGCGAGGAGTTCCTGATGGCCATCGCCGGCCCCATGAGCAACGTTGTGATCGCCATCGTTCTGGCGGTGATCAGCCTCTTCATGCCCACGAGCGTCTTCGCTGGCCTGCGCCGGATCGCAACAGACCCAATGGCATTGGGCTGGAAGGATACGCTTCCCTACCTGATTGTGACCAACGTCGGGCTTGCCGCCTTCAACCTGATTCCCGCCTTCCCCATGGACGGGGGGCGGGTGCTGCGCTCACTGCTGGCGACCGTCATGCCCCAGACGCAGGCCACGGACATCGCCGTTCGCGTCGGGCAGGCCTTCGCCTGGCTCCTGGGTCTAGGCGGCCTACTGACGGGAAACCTGATCTGGATTCTGATCGCGATCTTCGTCTATTCTGGCGCCGCGCAGGAAGGGCGTATGACCCGCATCCGCGGGATCCTCGAGGGCATGAAGGTTAAACAGGCCTTCTCTCGCAACGTTCGAGCCATCTCTCCAGATGACCCGGTCAGCCACGCCGCCGATCTCACGCTCGAGAGCTTCCAGGCCGACTTCCCCGTATGTGAGGGAGAGGAGATCGTAGGATTGCTGACGCACACCGATATCGTTCGTGCTCTCAAGCTGCGAGAATACGACGTGCCGGTGCGAGAGGTAATGAAGACGGGCTTCCCCACGCTCCAGCCGGACGACGGGCTCTTCGAGGTCCATCAGCAGATGCAATCATCGAGCCTCGATGCGCTACCCGTCATCGAGGGTGGGCAGTTCGTCGGACTGCTGACGAGCAGGGATGTGAACGAGGCTTACCAGCTTCTGTCCATCAACCAGGACCTACGAAATCAGCTGCAAGGCATCTAGCTCGCGTGAAGAACCCCGCGGCAAGCTGCGGGGTTCTTCCTGAAGTAAAAACCCATGTCGAACCACTGCATCAGACGCTTATCGTCTAGACTATCTCCGCAGCAAGCGGCAACGCTGCGCGTATGCCTGGGGCATCCCAGCCTTTCTTCATGATCTCCATCCCCGAAGCCAAGGCCCTCTACGACGGCGCTGACGCCGTCCACGACTTCGACCACGTGATGCGCGTATTGAGACTGGCCGAGCGCATCGCCCAAGCAGAGGGAGCCGAGCTTCCCATCGTGCGAACGGCGGCCCTACTCCACGACGTCGGACGAGAGGAGGCCCAGGCGGCCGGGGCCGACCATGCCGTTGTGGCTGCCGCTCGCGCCCGGGAAATCCTCACGGGACCGCCGGCGGCTAAGGTCGAGGCGGTGATTCACGCCATTGTTGCTCATCGTTTCCGGACTGACCCGGAGCCCTCCACACTAGAAGCGAAGGTCCTCTTCGACGCTGACAAGCTCGATGCTATCGGGGCAGTAGGGGTAGCGCGAGCCTTCGCCTATGGCGGCGCTCACGGACAGCGGCTCTGGGCTCCTGTCGCATCCGTCGACCTCGATCAGTGGAGGGCAGAGGGAGATGACCCCGACACCCACACCCCCGTCCACGAGTTCGTCGTCAAGCTCTCCCGCATCAAGGACCGCCTCTTCACCCCAACGGGTCGCAGGATCGCCGCAGCGCGCCACGAAACGATGGTCGCCTTCTTCAAACGTCTAAGCAAGGAGGTCCAAGGCATAGCCTAGTACACGACGGCGAAAGATCGCCATTTTCACGCTCGCCACGGATTGCCAAATCCCGGCTGTTTGAGGTGATAGGGATCATATCGGCACCTCAGGCAGCGCTCTGGGTGACTGCGTCGACCCGCGCTCACCTTTGAGAGGACGGAGTGGAGAGGGATTTCCGCCGGGAAGTACTAGGCCAGAGGCATGCGCGGGCCCGTTGGCCCTGGTGGCCATTCCGTTTGACATTAAGAGCATCTGGATGTAGAATAGCGTTGCATTGTGCTATACGAAGTAGGAAAGGGGGGATCCAGTGGCTGAAGGACGGCATTCCGCCAGTGCAGATCCGGTTGGCGACTTGACCGCTCGGTCCTCGTTGCGAGCCGCTAAGAGCGCCTTCGAGATCTACATGGACTACGAGGGCTTCACCGAGAATACGATAAAGGCCTTCCAATCCGATCTCAATATCTTCACGAGTTTCATCGGCGCGTGGACTGCGGTCGGCGAGATCGCTACGAGTGACCTCAATCGCTTCACGGAGTGGCTGCTGAACGATCGCGAAGCACCCTGCAGCCCCAAGTCACTGGCTCGCCGGATAACCACCCTCAAGGTCTTCTTCGGCTGGCTCGCCGAGTCCGAGGTGCTGCCACGCGACCCCGCGGCCCCGGTCGTCCACGAACCGGTGACGACGCCGCTGCCCGATATCCTCACCGAGCATCAGGTCGAGCGCGTGCTCGAGGTGACCCAGGCGCTCCGCCAGGCCGAGGATCCGGACGCTCGCCCTCACCTTCTGGTGACGCTGCTGCTTCACACCGGCATCAAGAAAGGCGAGTGCATGGCGATTACGCTCAACCACATCGATCTCAGCGCCCCCTCCCACCCCATCCTCTGGATACGCTATGCCAACCCTCAGCGGAGACACAAAGAACGGAAACTTCGACTACCGGCCTGGTGGTCGACGGTCCTGGCCGAGTATAGGGCCCAGTATCAGCCAGAGGAAGCGCTTTTCCCTTGCACCGCCCGCAATCTAGAGTACGTCCTATCCGACATAGCGGAGCAAGCCGGGCTGGGTCAGGGCATCTCCTTCGAGATGCTGCGCTGGACGTGCGCCGTCCGAGACCACAAGGCCGGTATGAACTCGAAGAAGCTCCGCCAGAAGCTGGGGCTCTCCAAGGTCACCTGGCGTCAGACCAGCCAGAAGATCGCGAAGCTGGCGGGCCCAACGCTGAACGACTGAAACGGCCAAGACAAGAGAAGAGCCAACACCCTGTCCAAAGACGTGGGCTCGGCCGCGATCAACACGTCGCCCGATCCCCGCACACCTCCATTCTCCCTTGGTAGCCTGAGCCTCAGTACCGCGTCCACCATAGCCTCCTGAACGGCACACGAGACGACGTGCTGGAGTAGTACGAACCTCCTATGTAAAGCTCTGCCACTTTATGCTATATTATTGTCGCTCGACTTAGCACGAAGTGACTTGATGCAACTGGAGTAATGCTATGTCAACTACGCCTATGAACGTGCCGACGCAGGCTTTTCTCACACCTGAAGAGGTATCGGATTTGCTGAAGGTCTCAGTCTACACAGTGCGTCGGTGGATCAAGCAAGGAGAACTACCCGCCTACAAGGTTGGGCGCCTGTGGCGCATCAACAAGGGGGACCTGAATCAGTGGCTCGACCAACAGCGACCGTTGGACAAGAGCTGAAGACGAGCCCTCAGTAGAACCCAGCATATCTAGTGAAAGCTGGGCTAGAGCTAGAGGCTATTGCAGGATGCCTATGTCAACCACCAATCATGCCTTGGAGATGGATCAAGAAGCCCCATCTGTGCATATTGACATATTCTACTCCTTGGTCACCCTGGGAAGCACGACGATATGGTCTGTCATGAGCGGCTGGCTGCTCTACTTCTACCTCCCACCACAAGGAGAAGGACCCGCTTTGGTCCCCGCGGCCCTCTATGGCGCGACGCTGTTCGTCGTGCGCGCCATCAACGCGCTCATCGCCCCACCGATCGGCCACCTGTCCGACCAGACCCGAAGCCCCTGGGGGAGGCGTCTTCCGTTCATGTTCGCCTCGGCGCTGCCTATGGCGCTCTTCTTCTTTCTCCTTTGGACCCCGCCGGTGCAGCAAGCATCCATTTGGAACCTGGCCTACTTGGCAATCGTGTTCCTGATGTACAACCTTGCTTATACGTTCAATCAGGTGACGCACACGGCCCTGCTTCCCGAACTGGCACGCACCGATTCACACCGCGTGCGGATCTCAGCATGGTCGTCAGGCTCCTTCCTGGTGGGTATCATTCTAGGAGGAGCAGCCAGCCTCCTCATCGATAACATCGGCTATAAGTCCACGGCCCTTATCTACGCCGGCATCGCGCTGCCGCTCTTCTATCTCCCCTTTCTGGTGCTACGGGAACGGCCCGAATGCCAGATCAAGCCTCAAGAACGCCTGACGCTGAAAGATGCCGCCGCTGCGATGCTCCGCAACCGCGCCTTCTTGATTATGACCGCAACCGGCATCCTCTATTGGAGCGTCACTACATTTGTGCAGTCTATTATCCCCTTCATCGTGACCGAGGTCTGTCAACTGACAAAGGGAGAGACTTTCTCCTTCTACATCCCGGCCGTCTTGGCGTCGCTGGGGTGCTATCCCCTGGTCACGTGGTTGTCAGACCAAGTGGGCAAGAGAACTGTCTTCTCGGGATCACTCCTGGCTTCGGCTCTGGTTCTGCCAGGGTTGATGGCCATTGGCAACTGGTTCCCCCTACCGCTAAAGACCCAGGGCATCCTCTGGATCACACTACAAGGCGTCACCATGGCCGGCGTGACCATGCTACCGCCCGCTTTTGCCGCCGATATCACGGACTACGACGAAGAACTGACCGGGCAGCGGCGGGAGGGAGCTTACTACGCTACGTGGGGACTACTTGACCAGGCCATCAATGGCGCGGCGTCAGCCCTGCTGCCGCTGATCCTGCTGCTGGGGCGCAGCCAGTCAGATCCACAAGGGCCCCTCGGCGTAAGGCTGATCGGGCCGCTGGGCGGGGTGATGATGTTCGCCGCCTTTCTGATCTTCCTCCGCTATCCATCCCGGCACAGCTCGCCAGGGAAAGGAGAGTATGATGGCAATCTCGCCGCAACAGATAGCTGAACTGGAATGGGCGAACTACGCCGCTACACTGCCTTCCGCTCAGGTCACGCCGGGCTTGGAGGTCACGCTGCGGGACGATGTCATTCTGACGAGCAGCACGTCGTTTCCAACCCGCGACAGCAACCACGCCTGCCTGCTGCGAACCACTGCCCGGGCGGCGGACGACCTCATCGCCGAGGTGGCGGGCTTCTTCCAGGCGAAGGGCCTGCCCATCGCCATCTACGTCTCACCGGCCTGCAAACCGGCCGATCTGCCCGAGAGACTGCTGGATACAGGCTTCAAGAAGCAACCGGAGGAAGAGGCCTGGATGATCCTGGAGAACCTGTCCGATTTCGACATGCCCTCTCCCTATCCAGGCATCAGGGTGAAGTTGATCACCAAGAGCGAGACCACCACATTCGCCGAGGTCTTCATGGCCGCTTTCAATATGCCCGGCGACTTCGCCCCCATGATGGCTCAACTGCTGGAACCCACCACGGGATTGCCGAGCGTTCGTCACTACCTCGCGTTCGACGATAATCAACCGATAGGAACGTGCTCTCTGCTCTGCCACGAGAGCTTCGGCGTCCTCGGAAGCGCTGGGGTCATCCCAGAGCACCAGGGGAGCGGCGCCGCGACAACCCTGGCCACCCGCGCGGCAACCGAGGCCCTTGAGCTAGGCATCGACACGCTGATGCTCCAAACGACCGCGGACACCCGTCTAGAGCGCTTCCTACGCATCAGCGGATTCAGACGCGCGTTCACCAGATCGTGCTACATCCTGGACAATGGCCTCCCTGGTTGAGACTAACGACTTGCATAAGACCTATCGAACCGGCGCAGTGACCTGCGAAGCGCTGAGGGGCGTCTCTATCGCCATCGCAGCCGGGGAGTTCGTGACGGTCATGGGCCACTCAGGCAGTGGCAAGTCCACCCTGTTGCACCTGGTCGGTGGGCTGGACCGACCCACGTCCGGCTCGGTCAAGGTAAGCGGCCACGAGCTACATACGATGAGCGAGACGGCCTTGGCCAAGTTCAGGCGGACCAGTATTGGCTTCGTCTTTCAGTTCTTCAACTTGATCGATAACCTGACCGTCCAGACCAACGTCGAGCTGCCGGCCCTACTCACCAGTGCGGTGGGCAACGGCCACAAGCTCGCGATTCAAGAGCGATCCGGCGAGCTGCTGGCCCGCCTGGGCATCGCCGAGCAAGCGGACAAGCATCCGTGGGAACTATCGGGCGGCCAACAACAGCGAGTGGCCATCGCCCGAGCCCTGATCAACCGCCCATCCCTGCTCCTGGTCGACGAACCTACGGGAAACCTGGACAGCACGAGCAGTCAGACCGTCTTGGACATTCTCAGTGAATGTCACCAGCGAGGTCAGACCATCCTGATGGTGACCCACGATCCTCGCGCCGCAGCACGAGGCGAACGGGTCCTATTCCTACACGATGGAGGTATCGTAAGCCAGATGATGGGAGGCGAGGCCAAACAGATCGCCCAACGCCTTGCTGAACTGAAGTAGCCGAGTCGCTCCTATAGATCTCCGACGTCTGGGCTATGGGACTCACGAGCTATGAGAGCCAAATCATGAGCGCAATTCTGAAGAAAGCCAGGGCCGACATTCTGAGCCGACCGATGATCTCTATCCTGATCATGATCACGGTTGCCACCTCCTCCACGCTGCTCACCCTGGCCCTGGCCACGCTGATGAACCTCAGCGCTCCCTACGACAGGGCTTTTGAGGATCTCAGAGGCGCTCACGTCTGGCTCTATCTCGACCGAGCCCTTGTTGGGCAACGCGACGTGGAACGGATCGAATCACTACCGGGTGTCGTAGAGAGCACCGGCCTGCGTTACTACGTTACGACCCGCGCAGGCCTTCGCGACAACCAGGTGGCCGTCAGTCTGCGCGCCCTCCCGCTCGAGATGCCAACGGTCAACCGACTCCTAATCCGAGAAGGCCACTACCTGACACCTCATCAGACGGAGCTGCTGGCAAGCACCGACCTGGACGACCTCTACAAGCTTTCGGTGGGTGAGCATCTAAGGCTGACCCGCACGGACGGTAAAGAGGTCGAGCTGCCCGTCATCGGCCTGGCCTATAACCCAATGTGGGACACCTACCGCACCGACCAGCCACCCTACGTCTACGTCAGCGAGGAGACACTTCACAAGCTCTACCCCAACGAGTCGAGCTGGGGGTGGTCGATCGGCCTCCGTCTGGCGGATCCACAAGCCGTGGACCGCATCGTGGAACGTGTCGAGTCAGCCCTACACAACGACGACGCCGTCAAGAGCTACACGGACTGGCGCGACGTGAAGGAATCGGCGGTATTCGGGGCCAAGATGAACTTCATCTTCCTGGGCGCCTTCGGTCTCTTCGCCATCCTGGCGACGGTGTTGGTCGTCGCCAGCAGCATCGGATCTATCGTGCTCTCGCAATTCAAGCAGATCGGAATCCTGAAGGCGCTGGGATTCACCCGGAATCAGATCCTGGGGCTCTACCTGGTGGAGTACCTGATCCTTAGCCTGATCGGCAGTCCGATTGGGTTGATAGCGGGGATCGCGCTATCCCCACTCCCGCTGAAGAACGTGGCGGTGTCGCTGAACACCACATTCCACCCACCCCTGGACGTGTCGTTGATCGCCCTGGTGTTGAGCATCGTCCCGGGCGTGGTTGTGGCATCCACGCTGGGGGCTGCCTATCGAGGGGCGCGCGCCAACATCATCAAGTCCATCGCCGTCGGAGCCGAGGCGCCGCACGAGAAACCCTCGTGGGGCATCCAGTTGGCCACCCAACTCGGGTTGCCCATCGTTCTGGCCATGGGGCTGAACGACCTGGCCGCCAAACCACTGAGATCCGCCATGACCGGCTTCAACTTGACGCTGGGCGTGATCGGCATCGTCTTCGGCCTGACGCTCAACGACACCCTGGATACCTACCGAACACAGCCCGCCCTCATGGGGCTCGTCCACGACGCTATGGTGACGCGTAGGAAGACGAGCGACGGCAAGACGCGACACCTCCTGAACCAGGGGCCCGGTGTCGAGGCGTTCTACAGCGAAGCCCTGCTCGACGCAGAAGCCCAAGGCGGGCAGTCGTTTCAAGTCAGAGCCGTAGAGGGCGATCTGGCTGCTTTCCCCTTCAAGATCCAAAGAGGTCGCTTCTTCCACCCCAACACCTACGAGGCCATCGCCGGAAGGGGGCTCCTGGATTGGCTGGGACTTGAGATAGGGGACGAGTTGACCATCACGTTCGATGGATGTTCAAACAGGCCCGTCACCTGGAAGGTCGTCGGACAGTACCCGGAGCCCACGAACCAGGGAGAATTGATGATGGTCAGCCTACCCACGGCTGCTCGCTGGGTCAGGGGCGTCGAGCCGGACACCTATTTCCTCAAACTGAAGGACAACCGCAAGATAGGCGAGTTGAAGGAATACTTGAAGGGCAACTCAACCGACGACCTGAACGTCACGCTCATTCAGCAGGCCATCCCGGACGATGTCGTCTACCTGCAGCTGGCCATCTTCGCCCTCGCCGCCATCTTGATTGGGATCGCGCTGATCAACGTGTTCAACACCTCGCTCCTGGCCATGCAGGAGAAAACGAGGGACATCGGGATAATCAAGACCTTGGGGATGACGCCGGCCCAGGTGCTGACCATGGCGAACACCTCGGCCGGATGCCTGGGGCTCATCGCTGCCCTGATAGGTATCCCGCTCGGTTTTGCGCTTACGAAGAGCCTGTTGGCCAGCATGTCGCAGACTTTCGGCTTCGGAAGCGTCCACGTAGCGCTCAACGTCCTCTACATTGGGCTGCTGATCCCACTGGCCGTGCTGGTCAGCATAGCAGGAAGCGTCATCCCAGGGCGAAGGGCTGCCAGATTGTCCATCGTGAAGGTTTTGCGCGGTGAGTAGGCCAAGATTGAGATCGGACGCTGTCAAGCCATAGTAAGGAGCGCTTGATGAGATTCCTTCAAGCCGGCCAGACCGATATCTTCTGGGGCATCATGCAGAACGTCTCACTAGTCGTGCTATTCGTCAGCGCGGTTTGGCACTGGGCACGGGAGAAGAAAGCGCGTTCGATCACCTTCACGCTCATTGGAGCCGTTGTCAGCTCGCTGCTGATCCCCTCCGCGAACCCTACGGCGAACAGCTACAACCAGCCCTATGAGGTCACCGTCGGGACCGCGGTGACGATGAGCGTGCTTCAAGTCCTCCTGGTTGCATACCTGGGCACCGAGGCCGAGTGGAGCAACTGGAAGGTAGATCTTGGTCTGGGAAGCATGGCCGGGATCGCCCTCACTGTGGCCCAAGGCCTTGCCCTACAGGGACCACCCTGGATCAGCCTGATCCTCCACAGCGTAGCGCTGGCGGCAGTGGGTGTGCTCGTGCTGCTGGGGATACGGAAGCTGAAGGACCAGACACTGATGTCGGCCCTGACGAGCGCCCTGTTGCTGGCCGTGGTGATGACGCTTCTTGCCAAAGCGATGGGCTATCGGCTCATCCTGGAGTAGCATGGATCGAATCAGAAAGCATCTGCGCCAAGCCTGGACGAGCTCCAGAGCGTTTCGGGTCATCTTGATCATCGCTCTGGTCTACACGGCGCTGCGCCTGGTGGTGCACGGGGCGTATTTGGCTATGATGCTGTACCCTAACGCCGGGATCATGGGCGGCATGCCCGGATGGACCGGCGCTGAAGGCGAGCCTATGGTGCCCCCTGACCT
>CAYQZG010000098.1:11071-14905 GCA_964421785.1 uncultured Anaerolineales bacterium | reverse complement strand
CAATCGCATATGGACATCGCGGGCTCCTAGACCCCGTCTCGGGGTCGTCCTTCGGGGTGAATGCCGCTTCAGCCGCTGCGCTTCCTTCGCTTACACAGCTCTGCTCCCTCTCCTGCGACGCCCTCGAGGACGAGGGCTTTGAGCCTAAATGCGATAGCCCTGGTTGATCTAGTTTTTGGGGCTTGACAAGCCCATCCCCATCGTGTATACTATAGTCGTTAGGACTATAACGTCTAGGTTAGAGTAATAACGTCTAGAGAGGTGAGGGATGGAGCGTGACACGCTTGAGCGTTTGGTTGAGCTGGGGTTCTCTGAGTACGAGGCAAAGGCATATGTAGCCCTTCTCAAGGATAACCCGGCTACCGGGTATCAGGTCTCCAAGGTCTCCAGCGTCCCGCGTTCGATGGTCTACGAGGTGCTGAGCAAGCTCACCGCTCGGGGGGCGGCGATGGAGTTGCACAGAGAGGGCAAAACGGAGTACGCCCCGATCCCCCCCACGGAGTTCCTCAATCAGGTTCATCGTGAGCACGAAGAGCTCGTCACTGCACTCAGGGATGACCTGGGGGATCTGGGTAAGACATCGGATTTGGAATACGTGTGGAACATTGAGGGGTACGACAACGTGATAGCCAAGGCGCGCGAGATGATCGGGCAGGCCGAGGAGCGTGCCTATATGGCGATCCTGCCCTCGAGGTTCCCTCCGTTGAGATCGGCGCTGGCGGAGGCAGTCGCCCGCGGTGTTCGCGTGGTCATTTACAGCTCTCGCGCTCTCGACTTGCCTGGTGCTCGTGTGGTCATCGCCTCGATGTCCGAGGAGCACTTGAGGCAGGCTGAGGGTTTGGGTCTGGTGCTGGTCGTCGATGGCGACGAGGTCCTGGTGGGCGAACGTCTCACGGCGAGCCAGGCGCGTTCTTCCTGGACGCGCAGCCCTCTCTTTGTCATCATTGCCGAACACCACCTGCGCACCGATCTTTACCTCCCGCAGATTCTGGATATGCTGGGAGATCGAGCTGAAGCGGTCATTCACGAGGACGACTGGGGGCTGTTCGCCCAGGCGTTTGAGAGTACCATCGATTGACGTCTGTTCATCGAAGACCTAGTGACAAGAAGAAGGAGGAAGCATGGTGGAGAGGAACAAGCTGTTCAGAGCCGAAGAATGGAAATCTCGACAGAGCACGGCGGCCTTTCTGCGTGAGCTGGCGGACAACCTGGAATCGGGGGAGGTCACCCTGCGCCGAGGCGACGAGGAGGTCCACTTAGCGCTGCCTGAGACCCTCGAGTTGGAGATAGAGGTCACCGAGAAGGTCAAGGAGCACAAGACAGAACGAGAGCTCGAGATCGAGATCGAATGGACGGAGGAGCAAGTGGAGGGGTCTGTGACCGTGGGCTAGGAGCCCAAAACACACCTCGTCTGATGGCCGATGACACCGTGGCGGGCTGAGGGATTGACGGTCCCGGTAACCTCGCCTTTCAGGAGATAGAGATGGTCTTCAAGAACCTCCTACGTCGCAAGGGGAGAACCATGCTCACGTTGGTGGGCATCGCCATCGGTGTCGCGGCCATCGTCGCTCTGGGAGCGGTGGCGCAGGGAATGGAGGCCGGCTTCATCGCTATGACGCGCGGCAGCGAGGCCGACCTGGTGCTCACCCAGGCGGACGCTGTGAGCGCCCTGCTCAGCAGCTTTGACCAGCAGGTCGCCGAGGAGCTGCAACATTGGCGCGAGGTGTCGGCCGTGGATGGTGTGCTCTTCGGCAATACGTTGACAGCGGACGGCTCCTACCTGTTCTTCTTCGGTCACGACCCTGAGGGCTTTGCCGTGGAGCACTTCCGCATCGTCGAAGGCCAGTCCCTGGCCGAAGCGCAAGACGTGCGGGGAAAGCCACTCATTCTGGGGGGACGCGCTGCTGACAATCTGCAGAGACGGATCGGCGACACCTTCCACGTCAGTGGTACTGCTTTCCGTATCGTCGGCGTCTACGAGACCGGGGACGGCTTCGAGGATAGCGGCGCCGTCCTATCCCTGGAGGATGCACAGGCGATCACCTTGCAGCCGCATCACGTCTCAATGCTCTACGTCAAACTACGCGATCCCTCCTACGAGGCACAGCTGCGCAGGCGGGTAGAACGACAGTTTCCCGATCTATCCCTCTCCACCACGACCGGGTTTGCCGAGCAGGAGCAGATCTTGGAGATTCTGGAGATCGGGGCGATGGCTATTGCCGGTCTGGCTGTTCTAATCGGCGGCGTCGGCATGACCAATACACTCTTCATGTCCGTGTTTGAGCGAACTCGGGAGATCGGCTTGCTGCGATCGGTGGGTTGGGGGCGCTGGCGCGTGCTCTTCCTCATACTGGGGGAGTCCTTGACGCTTTCTTTGCTGGGGGGACTCGTCGGTGTCGGGCTGGGCGTGGGAGCTGTCCTGGGGATTGGCCAGTCCAGCTCAATGCTGGGCTTATTCGGGAGTCAGTTCACCCCCTCGCTCTTCATCCGTGCCTTGGTCACCGTGGTTGTGTTGGGGCTCGTGGGTGGCGCCTACCCCGCCTGGTGGGCCAGTCGCCTTCTGCCTGTGGAGGCGCTGCGCTACGAGGGAGGTTCCGGGTCGAACGTGGCCCACGCCTTGCCTGGCGGTATGATGCTTCGTAACCTTCTGCGGCGACGGACGCGCACGGCCCTCACGCTGCTGGGGATTGGCATCAGCATCGCTGCCATCGTGACCCTGGGGGCTCTCGCCGAAGGGATGGCTGACCTCATGACCGCGATGTTTCGGGCCAGTCAGACCGATCTGTTGGCTATTGAGGCCGGCGTGGATGCCGACTTCAGCGCTGTCGATGAGCGCGTCGGGTCCCGTATCGCGGCGTGGCCGGAGGTGGAGGCGGTTGCGGGGACCATCATGACGGCCGTCAGGACCGAGAGCATGCCCATGCTGATCGTCTTCGGCTACCATCCGCGTTCCTTTGCCATCCCCCACTTTCGGATCGTGGAAGGGGAACCGCTCACGGGCCGCCATCAGGTCATCGTTGGCAAACAGGCCGCCGAGCAGATGAGCGTGGGTGTAGGTGATACCGTGCGTCTCTTGAAGAGCAACTTCCGCGTCGTGGGTATCTACGAGACCGGTGTCTCCTACGAGGATGTCGGCGTGGTCATCGGCCTGCGTGAGGCGCAGGCGCTGACCGGGAAGCCGCACCAGGTGATGTACTACGCTATCAAACTGCGCAATCCGGGACAGGCCGAGGACGTTAAACAGCGGCTTGAGTCGGCCTTCTCAGAGCTTGACGTCTCCCTCACGTCCGAGATCGCCGAGAGCATGAGTGACTTCCAGGTCATGAAGCAGATGGTGAATCAGGTTTCGGGCCTCGCTCTCTTCGTCGGTGGACTGGGCATGTTGAACACCATGCTCATGAGCGTGCTGGAGCGGACGCGAGAGATAGGTGTGTTGCGCGCCCTGGGGTGGCGCAAAGGGCAGGTGCTCGGCATGATCCTCCGGGAGTCCTTGGCGCTGGGGGTGGTGGGCGGGATTTGTGGTATACTTCTGGGGTTGGGCTTGGGCGGGCTCATGAACCTGGCGGAGGGGATCTGGGGGAGCATCGAACCTGCATACCCCCCCAAGATATTCGTGCAAGCTGTCATAGTGGCGCTGGTGGCAGGCGTGCTGGGAGGGCTCTACCCTGCCTGGCGGGCGACGCGCTTGCGCCCTGTGGAGGCACTGCGCTATGAATGAGGTATGGTAACGTGACACGCACGGCATGGATGAGAGATCCAATCGCCAGCACAGGCACCATAAGCGAAGCGGCCCCTCGTGGAGCGCCGTCCGTGGAGCGCCGTCCGTGGAGCGCC
>CAYQZG010000098.1:0-10971 GCA_964421785.1 uncultured Anaerolineales bacterium | reverse complement strand
AAGCGAAGCGGCCCCTCGTGGAGCGCCGTCCGTGGAGCGCCGTCCGTGGAGCGCCGTCGTCCCGACGGCAGGGAAGCGACTGCCACCTTTCGCGTACAAATGTGGTTCGGAATGATGGAGGTAACTGAATGAGGAAACAGGCATTCGTAGAACTGGTCGTCGTCGCTTTGCTCCTCTCCGCGTGTGGTCTTGGTGCTGAACCGACGCCGACGCCGCTGCCAGAGCAGACGTTTGCTTCGGTGGTGTCGGTCACCGGGGAGGTCGTGCCAGCCGAATGGACCACGGTCAGTGCTCAAGTGGGCGGCACAGCGGTGGATGTGCTGGTGGAGCCCGGCGACGAGGTGGCGGTCGATGACCCCCTGGTTCGACTTGATCCGGCCGACGCTGAGTTCGCGGTGGAACGTGCACAGGCGGCTCTGGAGGCTGCGCAGCTCCAACTGGCGCTTCTCGAGTCCCGTCCACGGCCAGAGGATGTGGCCGTCGCCGAGGCACAGGTGAGGGCTGCCGATCCGGGTATCGATCAAGCTCAGGCGAGACTGGCTCAGCTGCGGGCAGGATCGCTGGATGCCGAGATCGCAGGGGCCAGAGTGCAAGTGACGTTGAAACAGATCGACGAGCTCGTCGCTTACGAGTTCCATGAGGACACGATGACGTGCGTCAACGTCAAGATTCCGGGCGAGAGTGAGAAAGAGATCTGCCCGCTGCTTGGCCCAACAGAGGAGAAAGCACGCTTTCGCCTCCATGCCGTCAGAGAGGAGTTGGAGGCGGCTCGGTCCCGGCTTCAAGCTCTCATAGGTCAGAAGGACGACCGGCTTCGCGCTGCCGAGGCCGCTGTCCAGACAGCAGAGAAGCAGCAGGACGCGGCTGAGTCCCAGTTGGCACAGGTGAAGGTCGGGCCTGCCGCGGAGGAGATCGCTGCTGCCGAGGCTGCCATACAACAGGCCGAGGTCGCGCTGGAGAAGGCCGAGGTCGCTTTGACGCGCACCGAGGTTCGGGCGCCCCTTGCCGGCACGATCGGCATGGTCCAGGTGCGAGAGCACGAGCTCGTCGCCCCCGGGCAGCCCCTGGTCACCCTCGGCGAGACGACCACCCTCCGGGTCGAGACCACAGATCTAGACGAAATTGACGTGGCCCGCGTCCAGGTTGGCCAGGATGTCGATGTGACTTTCGATGCGCTGCCCGATCGGGTCTTTGTAGGCCACGTGAAGCGCATCTCGCCGATGGCCGAGCCGGATGGCGGCGGCGTCAACTACACGGCTGTCGTGGAGCTGGAGTCGCTAGATCCGCAGATCCGGTGGGGCATGACGGCGTTTGTCGATATCGAGGTGGAGGGCTGAGGCGTGATGCGTGATGCGCAGATTTCACAGGGGGAGACAATGAGGAAGTTGTTGCCATTGATTCCAATCGTGGCTGTGGTGGTCCTGGCTCTTGGCGCTTGCGGTGGAGAGGCCGAAGAGACACCTACCCCGATGCCAGGTCCCACGTTTACGTCGCTGGTCTCCGTCACGGGGGAGGTGGTGCCAGCAGAGTGGGCCGTGTTGAGCATCCAGACCGATGGCGTCGTGAAGGACGTGTTGGTGGAGCCGGGGGACGAGGTGAAAGCCGGCGATCTGTTGGTGAAGCTGGATACGGTCGATGCGGAGTTGGCCGTCCACGAGGCCGAGGCTCAGCTGGCCAATGCCACGGCCCAGGTGGGGCAGCTTGAGGCACAGCCGCGGGCCGTGGACGTCGCTGCCGCCCAGCAGCAGGTGGATACTGCTGAGGCCGGGATCTCCCAGGCTGTCGCCGAGCGAGACCGGCTGACGTCCGGCGTGATACAGTCCGACATCGCCGAGGCAGAGGCGGATCTGGAAGCGGCCGAGGCGGAGCGCAAGACAGCTCGTATCGACTACGACGAGATGCAGGACAAGCTCGAGAATGACGTCGTCGAGGATTGGGAGGGGGAGAGGGCCGCCCTACAGCTGCGTGCAGCAGGCGAGAGTCTGGAGGCAGCCCGGCTGGGGCTGGCCTACGCTCGGGCAAGTGCGTCGGCACGCGTGGATGAGGCTGAAGCGGTCGTCCAGGGCGCTGAGGGGCAGCGCGCTGTCGCAGAGGCCCAGCTGCGGCAGGCAAGTGTGGGGGCTGCCGAGGAGGAGATCGCGCTGGCTGAGACGGACGTTACACAGGCGCAGATAACGCTGGAGGAAGCGCAGCTCCGGCTGGAGCGGTGTGAGCGCCGGGCTCCGTTTGATGGGACGATTGGTATGGTGGAGGTGCGGCAGGGTGAGCAGGTTCGCCAGGGCGACCCCGTGGTTACCCTGGGCGATCTTTCAACGTTGCGCGTGGAGACCACCGATCTTGACGAGATCGACGTGGCGAAGGTCGAGGTCGGTCAGGCGGTCGATGTCACCTTCGATGCCTTTCCGGATCGCGTCTTCGAGGGGCGTGTGATCCGCATCAATCCGATGGCCGAGCCTGGCGGCGGTGGCGTCAACTACACCACGATCATCGAGTTGGACGATCTTGTCCCGGAGATTCGCTGGGGCATGACGGCGTTCGTCGACATTGACGTGGGGCAGTGATCCCCGGGCCGCTAGTGATCCGTTCCGAGGCCGGCTAGCCATAGAAGATGATCGTCAGGAATCTGCTGCGGCGCAAGACGCGGATGCTGCTCACCGTCTTCGGCATCGCGGTGGGTGTGGCGGCCGTCGTTGCGCTCGGAGCGCTGGCCGAGGGTTTTGTGGAAGGCTACGGCGCCATCGCCGGTGGCAGTGGGGCTGATCTTCTCGTCGTCCAGGACGAGGCGCTGGACATCGTTTTTAGCGCGGTGGATCAGAAGGTGCGGTCCAGCTTGGAGGCGCTGTCAGGTGTGAATGAGGTGTCGGGCATGATCTATACCTTCGCCGCCACCGAGGAGACACCTTATTTCATCGTCTACGGCTACGATCCTCATAGCTTCGCCATCGATCATTTCAAGATCATCAAGGGCCAGCCCCTGTCTAGTCCGGGCCTGGCCCATAGAGGCAAGCCCTTGATCCTGGGGCAAGCCGCGGCCGATGATCTCGACAAAGAGATCGGCGATACCTTCTATCTCTATGAGAGTGCCTACCGGGTCGTCGGTATCTACGAGACGGGACAGCCCTTCGAGGATGGGGCGGCCGTGATACGGTTGGAGGACGCCCAGGCGGTGAGCGGGAAACCCCAGCAGGTCAATGCTTTCCTGCTCAAGCTGCGTGCCGGTACGAACGTAGACCAGGTGCGCCAACGCATTGAGCGGCGTTTCAAGGCGTTGACGGCGACCACGTCGAGCAGCTTTGCCCAGGAGCAGGATATGCTCCAGTATGTCTATGCGTTCAGTTGGGGCGTCTCCCTCATCGCTGTGGTCATTGGCGGGGTCGGGGTGATGAATACCGTGCTCATGAGCGTCTTCGAGCGCACCCGAGAGTTCGGCGTGCTCCGCGCCGTGGGGTGGCAGCCACTCCGCATCCTTACTATGGTGTTGGTTGAGTCACTGCTGATCAGCCTCATCGGCGGGGTGCTGGGGGCGATCTTGGGTATGGCAGGGGTGCGAGCGGTGGGTAACGTTCCCGGTGTGAGTGGTCTTGTGCCGGGAGGGATACCGCCCGCCACGCTGGCGCAAGGCCTCGCCGTCGCGCTTTGCCTGGGCGTGATTGGTGGGGCGTTTCCGGCCTGGAAGGCCTCTCGATTGCTGCCCGCCGAGGCGATACGCTCTGAGGGGAGCACGATCCACGTTCCGGGGAACGTCTCAGTGTTCGGATCCAACCCGGCGGCAGCGCTGCGCAACCTGCTGCGCCAGCCGACGCGCACAGTGCTTACTATCGTCGGTATCGGCGTCGCCCTGATGGCCATCGTGCTGTTGGGTGCTATGGGCGATGGGCTTGTCGAGACTGTGGGCGGCATGGCCGGCGGCATGGGCGCGCAATTGGTGGGCATGGAGGCCGGAGGATCCATCGATCTGAGCAAGATCGATGAGGACGTGGTGCAGCGCATCGCGAGGATGCCCGGCATCCGGCAGGCCGAGGGGTTCCTCACGGGCTACACCTCGGTGGGCGGTCTGCCTTTTTTCGTCGTCTTCGGTTACCGCCCGCGGGGGCTCGCCATTCGTGAGTATCGCATCGTCGAAGGGGAACCGCTGACCACCAATCGCCAGATGATCATGGGACGCGTCGCCGCCGAGAACTTGAACATGGAGGTCGGCGATACCATGCGCATCTTCGACAAGGCCTTCAGGATCGTGGGCATCTACGAGACAGGCGTCAGTTTTCAAGACGGTGGCGGGGTGGTCACCCTGCGTGACGCTCAGCGGCTCTTTGGACAACCGAGCAAGGTCAGTTTCCTCGGCATTTGGCTCGAGGATCAGAGCCAGGCGGGGGCCGTGATTCCACGGGTGGAGGCTCGGTTTCCGGAGGTGAGTGTCTCCAAGGCTAGTGCCTTTGCCGAGGATGTCAGTGACCTTCAGGCGCTGGAGGGAATGACCTGGGGGATCTCGCTCATGGCCCTTGTCGTTGGAGGGCTGGGGATGATGAACACGATGGTGATGAGCGTCTTCGAGCGCACGCGAGAGATCGGGGTCTTACGGGCGTTGGGGTGGCGTCGGTGGCGCGTGTTGTGGATGATCCTTCGCGAGTCGGTGACCTTGACACTTCTCGGTGGTGGTATCGGCAGCCTGGCGGGCGTTCTCCTCGGCCTACTCCTCAACACCCTCCCGCTCATCCAAGGCTGGATGCAGATGGACTATAGTGTCGGGCTCTTTGCCCAGGCCCTGGTGACGGCGCTGGGCCTCGGCGTTGTTGGGGGACTGTACCCGGCTTGGTGGGCTTCGAACCTGCAGCCGGTGGAGGCTCTGCGGTATGAGTGATGCGCAAAGCCTTTCGCGCATCGCGCGTCACGAGGACAGGGGGACGTTGATATGAAGAACGGGTCCATCATCGAGACGAGAGGGTTGGTCAAGGTGTACGGCGACGGCGCAGCGGTGCGGGCGCTGGATGGGATAGATATGCGCATTGCCCCGGGCGAGTTCGTCACCGTGATGGGCCCTTCGGGCAGTGGCAAGTCCACGCTGCTCAACATGGTCGGTGCCCTTGACCGGCCCACGGAGGGGACGGTGCTCGTCGAAGGACAGGATCTTGGGCAGGTCCGCGATCTGGACACCTTCCGTGCCCGCAAGGTCGGCTTCATCTTCCAGCTTCACAACCTGATCCCCACCCTTACCGCTCGCGAGAACGTCGAGGTGCCTATGATGGGCCAGCCCATCGGCCGCAGAGCGCGGAAGAAACGGGCCAGGGATCTGCTGGAGATGGTGGGTCTGGGCCATCGACTTGGTCACCTGCCCAACCAGCTCTCCGGCGGGCAGCGCCAGCGGGTCGCCGTTGCGCGGGCCCTGGCGAACGAGCCAACGATCATCCTCGCCGACGAGCCCACCGGCGACCTGGACACCGAGAGCGGCGCCGAGGTGATCGACCTGATGAAACATCTCAATGACGATCTCGATACGACCTTCATCGTTGTCACTCACGACCCCGCCGTCTCTCGTGAGACGGAGCGCGTCCTGATCATGCGGGACGGGCGCATCGTGCACGAGCACAAGGTGGGCACGCCCTTTGAGGAGGACCTGGCTGCGTTCCGACGCTCCGGGCTGGGGCAGGCGATCGTGGAAGAGGACGAGGAGGTTCTGGAGAGATTTGGCCCCGACGAGCGGGCAGCTCTGCGCAGCCTCCTGGAAGGGTTGGGGAGCTAGAAACGAAGAGACGGCCCGATCAGTCGGGCCGCCCCTTGCTAGGAGGAGAAGAGATATGCGCACGAATACCGTCGCGAACTCTTCCCTATGAATCTACCATGACCTGTTTACCCTGGCTTTAAGAGGTCGTTATCGTTCGGTTAAGATCGCGCGATTGAAGAACTTGACAGATGGTGCGCCGCGCAGTAGACTCGTGGTAACCGTTCATCTACCTCTTGCAGAGCCAGAGTTGAGAGGGTGAATTGTTACGACTTCGGGTGGAGGTGCACCTTGCCGGAGAACGAACGTTGCCCACATCTTACGGATCCTGCCGACCGCGAGCACTCCTTGGAGGATGACGTCGTAACCATCGGTCGCGCGGTTGAGAACGACGTTGTCATCACCAGCAGACGGGTATCTCGCGAGCATGCCCGTCTGCGGCGCGAGGGGTGGCGCGTGATCCTGGAGGATCTAGGCAGCACCAATGGCACCTTCCTCAACGATGAGCGCCTCCTCGGGCCGGTCCAGCTGCGCGATGAGGACCGCATTCGCATCGGCGATGTCACCTTCACGTTCCACGATCCCGCCACCACAATCCGAGAAACACCCTTCCCGGATCTCGAGGTCGATGTCGCTGCCGGCGTGGTGCGACTCGATCGCCATCGGGTCGATCTATCTGCCAAGGAGTTCGCGCTGCTTGCCTACCTGTACGACCAACGTGGTCGAGTCTGCTCGAAGGACGAGATCGCCATGGCCGTGTGGCCCGAGTACGAAGGGGATGTCTACGACTACCAGGTCGAAAACCTGGTCCATCGCCTGCGTCAGAGCTTGGAGTATGACTCCTCCAATCCCCAGCTCCTTGTCACGGTGCGCGGGATGGGCTACAAGCTGGTCACCTGAGCTCAGTTCCCGTGCAGACCGCTTCTCGTCCCCTTCGTGTTTTGCTTCCTCTTGAGCGCTCGATAGCGAACTGTTAGCCGGGCGATAGGCAGCGCCGGTAGTTGCGTGGTATCCTGGTGGCGTATGCACAGATGCGGCATCTCGCATCGATGGGTGTTGTCGGATACGTTGGCGTGATGCAGGCAGTGAGCCAAGGAGTGTGAGCAGGATGGTGCTCAAAAGCGTCATGAAGCGCTTCAGGCGTAGGGAAGAGGAGAGTACCCCAATCGCGCCGGAGGGACAGGTGCTCGGCAAATACCAGGTATTGGAGCCCCTGGGGCGCGGCGGCATGGCCCGCGTCTACCGCGCCTACCACCCTCAGCTCGATCGCTACGTGGCGATCAAGATGTTGCGCTCCGATCTGGTGCAGGGCGAGGCTTTCTTCGACCGCTTCCGTCGGGAGGCCCAGGCAGTGGCGACGCTCCGTCATCCGAACATCGTCCAGGTCTTCGACTACGATGTCCAGGAAGATGTCTCCTACATGGTGCTTGAACTGCTGGAAGGTGACAGCCTTAAAACTCGCTTGCACGACTACCGTATTCGGGACGAGAGCGTGCCCTTGGGGGAGGTGGTGCGTATCCTGCTCGACGTGCTCGACGGGCTCGCCTATGCCCACAGCGAGGGTATGATCCACCGTGACATCAAGCCCGGCAACATCCTCCTCACTAAGCGGGGTAGAGCCGTCATCGCTGACTTTGGCATCGCTCAGATGGTCGAAGGCACGCGTCACACCGCCCCTGGGGCACTGTTGGGCACGATGAACTACATGGCGCCGGAGCAGGGGCTGGAGGGCCGGAGCGATGCCCGCAGCGACCTCTACGCTTTGGGTGTGGTGCTCTACGAGATGCTGACCCAGCGTACGCCGTTCCAGGCCGACACGCCGGTAGCCGTGCTGATGAAGCATGCCCACGATCCCCTGCCCTTACCGAGGCGGATCGATCCGTCCATCCCCGAGCCTTTCGAGCGCATCGTGCTCAAGGCTCTGGCCAAGGATCCAGATCACCGTTACCAGAGCGCGGATGCGATGGCGCGGGCACTCCAGGAGGCGGCCCGGCAGGCGGAGATCGAGTTGCCGCAGCGTATCTCACTTCCCCTCTCTTTCACCACGGATGAGGCACCGGCGGAGTCGGTGGCTGTCTTCTCCGGGACGGAGCGGGAGAATATCAGGGATGCCGATTTCGCCAGCGATGAAACCGCCACGACGCTGGAGAGACACCCTCGTCAGTTTGGCGGGCTGTTTTCAGCAGGCCCTGTGCTGGAACGACTGAGGACTGGTGAACCCCTTCTTAAACCGGGGGCGGCGGTTCTTCTGGCGATGGGGCTGATCTCCTTTGGCAATCTCGCCGCGTTCACGGTGGCCGGTGTGACGGGACTATGGGCAGTCTTCAGCAGGGGGTGGCCGCTGGAGTTCTTTCTCGTCGCCGCAGGGCTGTGTGTGTTGATGCACGCTACCGGCGCCCCCCGCATGCTGGTTCCCGTGGGCATCCTGCTTGGCAATGGGATCATCTTCACCTACTGCACGTTCACCGGCAACTGGCGTCATTGGCTCTTCCTCTGGGTGTTCGAGGTGTGGATCATCATCGGCTCGGTCGTGGCGGCTGTCTGGCTGGGCCGTCGAGATCGTTCTCGTCGATTGAGTCGCTTTGTAGCACTGATCCTCGGCCCGATAGCTCTGGGACTCAGTATCATCGTCACCTACACCAGCATTGCTCTTGGCGTCCTGAACGCGGTTCTGGACTGGATACGATAGACGTAGCACCTAGGTGTCACCCCGGCCGCGAGATGCGATCTCACATCTCGCGGTCTTTTCGCGTCCTTCGTGTTTCCCTTCCATGCGGCTCTCCTCGGTGCCTATTTTGTGTCCTTCGCGTTATCTCTTTCGATTCATTGAACCGCGATAGCCATCTGTTAGCTTGAGGATAGGCAACGCACGTGCCTGTCTGGTATCCTAGTCTCAGGCTTTCGCGCAAATTCGCATCAGAGAAGGGCTGACCTCTGCCCCAAGCGAAGCGGCCCGCTGCCCTTCCTGACTTACTTTGCGCAAAAAAGGGAAACGTATCTGCAAGGAGGTAGGTGAATGGACAAGAGGTTCTCGTTGTTGGTAGGCATCGCATTGCTTTTGGTGGGCGCTGCAGCTCTGGCATCCAATCTGGCCGTCCACCTGCTGGGGCTGGATCTGTGGGGTCTGCCCTGGCGGTTCTGGCCGCTGGCGGTGGTGATTCTGGGGCTGTTGTTCATGGTGTCGCCTCTCATGGCCCGCGGACGTCGGGGCCTGGGGGCTCTCTTCATCCTCGGTATGCCCCTTCTGGTCACCGGGGGTATTCTGCTGTTCACCAGCGTCTTCGGGGCGTGGGGCGCCTGGCGCTGGCTGTGGCCGCTGGAGGTGCTGTCGGTTGCTCTCGGTCTTCTCTTCGCTGCCGTCTACACGCGGGCGCTCTGGCTCCTGATCCCTGCTATCATCATCGGCGCCAATGGCTTGCTGTTCCAGCTTTGCGCCATCACTGGTTGGTGGAGTGCCTGGTCGGTGTTGTGGACCGTCGAGCCGCTATCGACAGGGCTGGCGCTGCTGGTGTTCGGCTTCAGCAAGCGGTCGACGGGGCTTATGGTGGCCGCCGCTGCCTTGCTGGGATTGGGAGGTGTTGGTTTGATCGGCATGACGGGCCTCGTGTCGCTGGTGGCAGTATGGCCGGGATCCTGGCTGCTCAACCTGGTCGGTCCGTCTGCCATCATGGCCGCCGGTCTTTTGCTGCTGATCCTGAGCTTGCTCCACCGCCCGACGTCAGCCGGGGTGGCGGCGGAGTAACGCGAAGGATACAGAAGGAGGGACCTGTTGTGCTTTCGCGTGGAACAGAAGCAGCATCGTCAGGCAAACGTTCGAAGTTGGATATGCTAGGAGGGGCTCACAATGGATTGGCTCACTCTTTCGCCTAGACTGAGAGGTCTTTGGATTGGACTGGCAGCGATCGCCCTGCTCGCAAGCAGTCTGGCGTGCTGTTTCAGCGGGATTCAGCCTGTCCGCGGGTCGGGAAGGATGGGAGAGAATACGTACGAGGTCGAGGATTTCAGTGGCGTTGTCTTGACAAACCAGGGGGACCTGACCATCGAGTACGGTACGAAGGAGGGATTGGTCGTTGAGGCCGAGAAGAACTTGTTGCCTTACCTGGAGGTGCGCGCGGCGGATCACGTTCTGCACATCGGAACCCGTCCCAATGTGTGGATCAGGCCAACGAGGCCGATTAAGTACCGTCTGACGGTGACCGAGCTGAGATCTCTCGAGCTCACGGGCAGCGGCAACGCAGAGGGGCCGGTGCTGGAGGGCGAGGATGTCTCAGTTCAGGTCACCGGCTCCGGAGACGTTACGTTGGATGGTCTAGATGCAGAGGACGCCGTGGAGATCAAAGTGACCGGGTCGGGTAACGCACGGGTGAGTGACGATGGTGCTGACGGTATGAGCGTCCGGGGCGACCGGGTGCACGTGACCGTCACCGGCTCCGGCGATGTCGATCTGGGCAGGGTAGAGGTCGACGACCTCGAGGCACGACTCACCGGCTCCGGCGATCTGGCGGTCGGGGGAGGGCGCGTCGAGGATCAGACGATTTCTACCAGCGGGTCGGGCGTCTATCGGGCCCGTGACTTGGAGAGCGCCACGGCCGACGTGCACATAAGCGGCTCGGGCAGTGTGACCATCCGCGTCGGTGACGAGCTGGATGCCAAGGTAACGGGCAGCGGGGACGTGCGTTACGCTGGAGATCCGATTGTCCGCGAGGACACCAGCGGCTCGGGCGACGTGGAGCGAACGGGAGAATGAGCAGGTCGGCGAATCGGCGAGAGATGGAGACTGGTGCGATGGAGCTATTGGAGCTGGTGGGCATCGCCGACCAGGCCCATAAGCTGCCCGGCGCGCTCAGCGGCGGACAGCAGCAGCGGGCGGCCATCGCACGGGCGCTGGCCAACAACCCGCCGGTCATCGTTGGCGACGAGCCGACGGGCAATCTGGACACGGTCACCGCCGACCAGGTTTTCGCGCTCTTCCAGCGGCTGGTCGACGAGGGCAAGACGGTGATGCTCGTCACCCACGATCAGAACCTGAGCGCGCGCACGGAGCGGCTACCTCACACCCACGCCTACGCCGTGGGCCTCGACCGGCTGTCCGCCGAGCACTTCGGCGTCGAGCCCGGCACGGGCATCCTCGTTGAATCCGGGCAGCGTGAGCGACGTGCCTCGGTCGAGGGTGTGGTGCACGCCTACGACGTGCTCTCCCCGGGCTGGGGCGGCACGGCCACGTTCTACGCCCAGGCGGCGGATTGCGAATCCGC
>CAYQZG010000097.1:0-15019 GCA_964421785.1 uncultured Anaerolineales bacterium | reverse complement strand
CAGAATTGGTTTGGGAAAGACCAAAGCACAAGGAGGCGACCTGTGGGCGCAAGAAGAGATGATATCACGGGCATGGAAAGAGCACAAATCGCGGTTGAGGTTTTGGATCCCGATCGGCCTTGGGGGACCGTGACCGATTTGGCGACGGCATACGCGATTTCGCGGCAGACGGTCAACGAGATCGCTGCCACGGGGGAACAAGTCTTGATTGAAGGATTGGAGCCGGGGCCCCACGGCCCGCAGCCGCGGGAGAAGACGATCTTTGTGGATCGGAATCGCCTGGTGCGGGGTGCCGTCGTGTTGACTGGGGAAGGTGTGAGCCAAAGAGGTATCCCGCGGTGCTTGGCGGAGATGCTGGACACGTGTCTTGCTGGACAGCCCAGCCACCCCACAATTCGCCAGTGATGCGGGCAAGAGCCTGGGAGCTGGCGTCAAAGAAGCGGGGATCGCCGTTCATCAGTTGGATTGGGATCACTTGCTGCGCCCGCTGTGGGGACACGCTGCCCGCTTGGAAAGGCAGGCCTACGCTGCACTCGAAAAGGTCGAGGAGCGCGTGAGCAAGTTTGACCAAGCCAGCACGCCCAAACGGCTGGAGAACCACTTTGCAGCCTGGGAGCGTCTGAGCGCTGATGCGGAGGAAAAGATCGCCCGTTGCGATGCCTTTCTGGAGCTGGCCCAGCAGGTGGATGCTCAATTTCTACCGGAGGGAGACCGGCTTTTCCAATTGTGCGCCGAAATACCTGGTAACGATGTGTTGGCCCATGCACCGTCACGTCTTGCCTACCTTTGCCGTTGACCCGCCAGTCACCTTCACCATTCGAACAGGATGGGGCCCTGAGGGCAACACACCCAGACGTTTTGAAAGCCCCCTCTCGACAGGCTGTTTGGGCCTCATCTTTGGCTTTCTGGGCGCGACTTCGACAGAACAGGTGCACTGAGTCGGCCCACTTGCTGCCTCTAAGCCGCCTGGGAGCATTGACCGGACTACTTTCTCCGCCTCCTTGGGACTTCCCAGGCTTGTCCTGCAATTGTGGAATGCTTAATCGACGTAGAAGGCCAACTCCAAGTGACAAGAAAGTGGTCTTGAAAGCCAGAAATGCCTCCCTCTCAAAACGTCTGACAAGGGCCGCCGCCGCTTGACACGCCGCTCGCTACATTGTAGAATGGTGACTGAGCGTTCAGTCTGTTGACTGACTATTCATTCATCACGGAGGGTTCGATGCCTGACCACGATCCCATTCGACAGAAGCTCGCAGATGCCCGACGCCAGCAGATCCTGGACGCCGCCACCGAGATCTTCGCTGAGAAGGGCTTCCACCGCGCTACCATCCAGGACATAGCACAGGAGGCCGGGCTATCCCACGGAGCCCTCTACAACTACTTCGATAGCAAGGACCGTCTTCTGATCTCCGTGATGGCTCAGCTGGCCGAGCTTCAGGAGCTCGACATAGATCTCTTCCAGGACTCACGACAGGACACGCGCGCCTTCCTCAAGCGCCTCTTCCAGCATCGACTCGACCTGATCGAGCAGAATCAGCGGGTCTTTAAGGCCACCTTGCCCGAGCTGTTGGTCAATCCAGATCTGCAAGAGCGTTTCTATCAGCGATTGTTCCAGCCCGTCATCTCGCTCGTCGAGCTCTACTTGGCGGAGGAAATTGAGGAAGGGCGGATGGAGCCCGTCGATGTGCCGCTGGCCGCTCGCATTCTGCACGGCACGTTTATCGGCCTCATCATCCTCCGCTTCCTCGAGGATGAAGAGACTCTCGCTGGATGGGACGACCTGCCGGAGGTGCTCACCAGACTCATCTACGGGGGCTTGAGCCCAGAGGGGTCCAACAGAGATTCGTCTGAGGACGAACGACGCACAGAGCGATCCTCTCCGGGCTAACCCCGCGCCTCACTGTTGCTCCCAGTATCGACTGGACCTCGTTGCACAGTTGTGCCGACAATCTTCAAGGACTCAACACTGCCTAGGAGGACAAACGTGAACAGCAAGATGCTTCATCTCATCACGTCGGCCCCACTTGTACTGATTCTGATGACACTCTGCGCGTGCGGTGGCGTCGGAAACGAGCCGCCCACGGCCACTCCCACGCAGGAACCGCGTGCCACCGCAACCAGGCCACCGACCCCGACGGAGGCTCCCGAGGGGCGCTGCGGGGATGGGACCTGCGATGCCGCGGAGAAAGCGGATCCCGATCTCTGTCCCCAAGACTGCCGCGACAAGGCGACGCCGGAGCAGCCAACGCTCGAGAGCGAGCGGCGTTGCGGCGATGGGGTCTGCGATGGACCGGAAACGGCCGATTCGTGCCCTCAGGATTGCGCTCCACAGGAAACACCTTCCGCGGAGACGGCGACGAGTCCGCCCCCCAGCGCCACCCCGCCACCGGCAGAGGCTACGTCGACGCCGAAACCCTCCAGCGCGACTCAGCTGGTCTCCTTGCCCGACGGCACCGTGGGCATCCAGGGGAGCCCCTCAGCCGTGACACAGGAGGGAGGTGAGGCCAGCCCGGCGAAGCAGAGCAACCTGGCCTTCATCCTGGACGGATCGGGGTCGATGACGGCCCAGTTGCCGGGGAGCGGACGCACCAAGCTGGCGGTGGCCAAGGATGTGCTGGGCGATCTCGTGATGCAGGTCCCCGAGAACGTAAACGGGACCCTGTGGATCTATGGCCATCGCTACCCGCAAGAGCCCAAGGCGACGTCGTGTCGGGATATCGAGCAGGTGTTTCCGCTGGGGCCGGTCGATGGAGAGGCCTACGTTCGGGCCATCCGCGGCATCGATGCTAAAGGCTATACACCGATCGCAGACAGCTTGACCCAGGCCGCGGACAGCTTCCCAACTGGGGAAAATCAGAACAACAGCGTCATCCTGGTCAGCGATGGCAAGGAGACGTGCGGAGGGGACCCGTGTGCGCTGGCAGCGGCGTTGAAGAAGAGCGGCGCTGAGATCACCATCCACGTGGTTGGTTACGCAGTCGACGAGGAGACACGTGAACAGTTACAGTGCATCGCCGACGCCTCCGGTGGCACGTATCGCGATGCCTCAAACGCCGACCTGCTGCGGGAGGCGCTGGAGGGAGCGCTCGAGCTCGCTCGGAGCGACACCACCCTCCGGCTGGAGGTCGTTGGTCCACAGAACCAGCGCGTCGATGCCCGCCTCACCCTCTATGAACCGGGCACCGACCAGATCGTGAGCGGTATGAACAGCTGGGGGGACAACGTCGTGTCCCCAGGTATCTACGACGTGTGGGTCGATACGACACCGCCCGTCTTCTATTCGCAGCTAGAGCTTCCCAAAGGCAGCGACACGGTCATCCGACTATCCGCCGGTTCGTTCGAGTTCCTCGGGGTCGACGGCAAGCCGCTCGCGCCCTACCAGGTCAACGTGAACGATCCCGCCAGCGGCGACCAACTGGGCTACCTCTTGGACCCCGGCGACGAGCCATACTACGTCATCGCCGGCAGCTACGATCTGTCGCTCTATCCCACCATCTCATCGAACGACCCCCAGGCCGTGTTCCGAACCGAGATCGAGCCGCTCAAGCACGCTGCGCTTCAGATGGGGGCCTTCGATTTGCACGGCGTCGGGGGCCACAAGCTCCGGCCCAGCGCTGTCGAGTTTCACGACGCGGCCACCGACGCTGTCCTGGCTCGATTCACGCAGTCTGAGCCTGATCTGTACTATGTGGCACCGGGGACCTACCGGGTGGGATACACAATGAGCTGGACGTGTAGTGGCTGGAGCGGATGGCTGGAGGAGGTCGTCGTCCAGCCGGGCGAGACCACGGTAGCCACACTCGGCGCCTACGTCTTCCGCGAGGATGGCCAAGCCGTTGCCTACGCGCACACGTTGATCGACGCCGCCAGCGGAGAAGAGGTAGGCTACTATTGCGGTCAGGTGGACGAGTTCTTCGCCCCTCCCGGCACCTACGATCTGCAAGGCAGGTACGAGGACTTCACTGCAGAGGGTATCACGATCAAGGCCGGCGAGCAGACGTTGGTGAGACTGCGTTGACGAAGGAGGGCGCAGGACGATCGTTGTCACTCGAGTGATGCGTCGCTCGCCCTGACGCCGGATGAGACCCGGTTGGTAGTTGTTCACCTCGCGGGGCGTGTCAACCCCCAATTGGTAGGATAGACAGGCGGGCACAGGATTGGTAAGCTAGAAGTATGAACAAGGGAGGTTCTCGCAATCGACGTCGAACCCGACTCTGGAGGTGCTTACTATGCAGGGCCTTTTGAACGCATTGCTGATCAGCAGCGTGTTGCTGCTCACGTCAGCCTGCGGATCGCACACACCGGACAACTTGGATCAGACAACGTCTCTGCCCACAGCGGTCTCCACGGCTCAGGCTGCCGGACCGACGCGCCGGGCGCAGACAACAGGCTCACCTGGAGATAGGGATGGGCGCTGCGGCGACGGCGTCTGCGACGGCCCCGAAGACGCGAAGATCTGTCCCGAGGACTGCGCAGAGAGCACAGGTGAGGGGCAGCCAACCGTCAACCCAGACTCAATCTCCGGCCGTCCAGCGGACGAACCCGGCACGTATTGGGTCACGAATCCCACCAGCGGCGTCGAGCTCTTCACCATCGTGATGAGCCCCGATGATGCGGGTGACGAACCTCTGCCCACGCTGGTCATCATCCCCGGCGGCGATGACCCCGGCTCAGCCATCATTGAGGGCGACATCAGTCGCATGGCCGGTGAGAGGGGGTTTGTTGTCGTGGCCTTCGATCCGGACGGGCGCGGACGAAGCGGCGGGGAGGAGAGCTACAACGGCTTCACCCATCAGGATGGGTTGGCTGCCGTGATCCAGTTCGCCGCCGGCCTACCCGAGGTGGACGGTGACCGTATGGGCTTGATGTCGTTCTCCTTCGGCGTGACCATGGCATCGGGCGTGTTGGCCCGGTACCCTGAGCTACCGATTCGTTTCTTCGTCGACTGGGAGGGACCCGCCGACCGCCGTGACACGACGGTGGGCTGCAAACCCAGCCCCCGCTACGATTGGCCTTCGTGCCACGACGACGCGGCTTGGGCCGAGCGCGAGGCGCTGACCTTCATCAGTCAAATTCACGTGCCCTATCAGCGCGTTCAGATGGCAAACGATCACGTCCAGCCGGACGTCAGCCACGCGGTCCACCTGGTTAACGCTGCCGTCGAAGGCCTGTCACCCTGGGTTCGGCTCAATGACTACGCACCGAACAAGACCTACGATCCCGATAACCCGCCAGAGATGTTCCCGAATCGAAGTGAGACCTCCCTCGATGAACGTATGCTCGAGTATGCGGAGGAGATGTTCAAGGTCTCAGGCGCACCCTTGGATGCATCCTCAGATCCGACGATCATGCCGGTCTATGTCACGGTGGCCAGCCATGCGGAGCCCGCTGGTTCGGCGCCGGAGACGCAAAGCCCAAGACCCACGAGGAGATACTATGAAACGCATCATTCTGGGAGCCGTCTTGCTTACTGTCACGCTGTCCGCCTGTGGTTTGGACAGCTCAGGTGAGCCGGAACCGACCGCGATCCGGTTGCCCGCCACCGACGAAGGCAAGCCACAGCCCACGGAGCCTCCGCCCCCGACGAAACCAGCGAAGGACTCCGGCAAACGATGCGGCGACGGTGTGTGTGACGGTCCGGAGGATGCCGACATTTGCCCTGAGGACTGCGCCACACCGACAAGCCAGGGCGAGCCCGAACGGACGCGGGAAGCCGTGTCGGAGAGCATCCCCCCCGTCTACGTCACCATCGCCGGGCACATCGAGGACGTGCCCGTCTACGCGAACTGCGATGCGTACCCAGACTACCGCGAGAAGTTACTCGATTTCGCGGAGACCATCGCGCCCTACGACGTGCCCATCAACCTACAGGTGGAGAACGAGTTCCTCCAGGGGGTGCTGCAGTGCGAGACGGAGTCGCTGCAGGCGGCCACTGATGGGCAAAATGTGCTCAAGTACCTGGTTGCACGTTACGGGTATGAGATTGACCCGCATCAGGAGGGCGGCTGGGAGGAGGGGGACGACAACTACGCCGACGTCCGCTTCCTCGCCGGACAGGTGACGCAGTCTGTCAGTGAGAACGTGGGCGGTCTAGTCTGGAATCACGCCGATCAGTTCGCCCGACTGACGCAGGGGGAAGCGGGACGGATGAACCCGGACTTCACGTGGCTCCCGGAGATCCTGACCCTGGCCGTAAGCCACGACCATCACCTGGGCGATTTCAGCAAGGATGACCTGGCCAGCGGCATCTGGCGCCCGAAGGGCGCAGGCGAGCAGTTCTGGGTCCACGATCCCGAGGGGCGGCTCATCTACGTGGGCCCGGGGGAGCACGCCAACTGGCGGGATGACCAGCCGTGGCGATCGACGCCGGATTTCGTGCGAGCGCTGGCCAATCAACTGGAAGAAGGAAGCATCGATCGGGACCGCATGTACACCGCCTCCATCGCCGTGCCCCAGAGCGTGATCTTCAAGCCAGAAAGGCATGGAGCGCTTGCGGCGCTGTTGGACGACCTAGCGCCATTGATCGCCTCAGGTCAGGCGGTCTACGTCACCTATTCGGAGGCCGTCTCCATCTGGCAGGAGATGTACGACGCTGAGCCCAACATCTTCTTCTCGGACACCGTGGAACCACCCAGTGAGAAGCACTCTGATGAGAGCAACCGGGAGCCCGAACCTCTCCACGTGGGCCTGTCGGTCCACTTGGAGGGCTATCCGCTGGGGACCGAGCAGACGGGCTACAATGAAGACGTGTACCGGACCTACCGAGAGCGCATCCTGGCCTACTCGGATCTCGCCAATGGGTACGACATGCCCATCACCTGGGAGACCTCCAACCTGATTGGTCCCAGCGCTGCGTTTGAGCCGAACGTGTTGAAGGAGCTGTATGAGCGCGGGGACGGCGTGGGCATCCATGCCGACCTGGGTGGGCGGTCCAGCGACTCCCTCGACCAACAAGCGTTCAGTCTCCAGATCAGAAGGCTGCGGACGGAGATGGAGGCCATGGGCATTCCCGTGATCCACGCATCGGGCATCTGCTCCGACCTGGATTGGGTGACTGCCGCTCGCCAGGCTGGCATTGAGGCCACCTCCGGCGCCGTCAACTACTGCCTTCGCTCCCTCCCCCAGGACGAACAGCCTCCTGGGGTCCAGGCCTGCGAGGGGCCGGGGGACGGCGTCTGTCACGACCCGTATCCCGGCGAGTTCCCAGAGGCGATGCACCCGTGGCGGGCGGCTGACGGTGCTACGTGGACCAAGCCGGCGGACGAGGGGCTGCTGATTGTGCCGACCGTGGGCACCATTCATGCCAGCCCCGTGCCCCCCAACCCTGCGCTCGCTCACCGGGCAGCGGCGGATACGTGCGGTGATCTCAGCTTCCTCGAGGGGGTCACCGCGACCTACACCATCGCCAAGCGGGACTGTCTCTACGGCACCGACACACCCTCCATCACCCGCATCACGGATATGCGGGAGGGCGCCTTCTTTGAGGACAAGGAGAACTACGAGATGCGGGCCCTCACGGTCTATCAGCCGTACGACGGCGAGACGCCGTTGTACGATCGCCCTGTCATCTTCTTCGTGCACGGCGGGGGGTGGACGGACAACTACCGATCGCAGTTCCAGTTCGTCGCCCACTCCTTTACCGGCGAGATGGGCTGGGTCACCGTGGTGATCGACTACCGGCTCACGTCCGACCAGGTCTTCCTCGCGGATGAGTACTGCCCAGACCGGGCGACGTGCCAGACGAACGAGATCTCTCGCACCAAGGCAGCCTGGTACCCGGACAATCTCCACGACGTAGCCGCCGCGTTCGAGTGGACGGTGGAAAACGCCGCCGATCACGGTGGCAATCCGGATCAGATCATCATTCTACCCCCCTTTCCAGATCCTCTACGCCGAGACAGAACTACCCTCGCTTACCAATCAAAGCATAGCGTTCGTCAACTTGCTGGAGTCCCACGATCTGCCGGTAACGTATGAGCGACTCGAGGGGTACGACCACGTGTCTGAGATGACGGCCATCGAGACCATCGAAACCCCGACGGCCTTGATCATCGATTTCGTCACCGGCATACTCTGGCCGTACCACGTCCACCTCCCGCTAGTCCAGAAGCGATGATCAGAAGCTAGAGTGTTCGGGGACAGAGATCAGAGGGCACCGCTGGTCTCCCGAGCTCCCAGCGACGTGGGGCTCTAGCGACAGTGTCCCGACGTCAACCAGGTTCTTGAGACAAGGAGCACCAAAGGAGCATCACCATGAACGTCACGATGAAGCGCCTGTCGCGCATAGCCATCGCCGCCGCGTTCGCTCTGCTGACGTGCGCCACGCTGGTCAGGGGCTTCGCCGAGGAGCCCCTGACCTTCCGCGATCCCTACACGGGGGAGACCGGGCCGGAGTGGGAGGAGGTGAGCACTATCCACAACGACCTGACGTATGCCCTGGCCTTGGCCGCCGGCTTCTCCGTCGACGACAGCATCACCCTCCAGATCTACTGCCAGCTGGTCGACTCCGAGCAGATCGGGCCGGGCGATGCCGTGTCGTACACCAACTGCACCGGGGGCGCTTTCTACCCCACGCCGAACCCGTACCGTCCTGAGGTCTGCCGACGCAACTACGTCCAGGTCTCCTGGCCGCGATGGGACGACATGCAGAGCCAGACCAGCTGCGTCACCTCCCGCTTCGGACCGTATTCCCCCTTCTTCCACTTCCCCCACGACAACGAGCAGGAGCTCGGCGCGCTGCACGACTGGGCATGGGGACTGACCGACACGCTCAGGGCGTACGAAGCCTACGCCTGGGGCGGCGCCACCGTGATGAAGGCCGATTGCCTCTACACACGGACGGCCACCATCACCACGGGCATGGAGGCCGGGTCACTGGAGGCCTTCGGCACCTACCTGCACTCGCTCGCCGACTACTACTCCCACCGAGAGTGCCTGGATGCGATGGATGAGCTGGGGATGCCCTGGGCGACGCATCCGCTGACCAGCGTTCCGGCCTGCAACTACAACCCCTCGGGAGCGATGGTCACGTTGCCTCCAATGGGGTTAGTATGGAGCGCTGGCGTCTCGCCGGCTTTCCCCTCGACCCCCAGTCCGACGACGTGCACGGCCGCGAGTTCTACACCTATACCGACTCGCTCCGCACCGACGAAGCCATCCGGCACATCTACAGCGAGCTGGTGAGCCGCAGCCTGCGCATGGAGGGCGCCTACTACCCCCTCGGCCTCGACACCGTCATCACAGGCACCGAGACGTTGAGCGAGACGCTGTACGCGTTTGTGCATGGCTGGGACTACGACCAGGCGGACAAGCGACGCGAGCATGCCAATATGATCGCGGAGGCCGTCCTGGACAAGCGCGTGCCCATCCAGCGGATCTACCTGCCCCTGGTGGTGAAGCGCCGGGGCTGAGGGCGGAGAGGCTACCCGTGTGTTGCGGCCAGGACGATTCCCGCTCGACTCGCTCGGAGCGACACCTTCCATGGTCGACTGGCGGATGGCGAAACCCGATCCACAAGCCGAAAAAGGAACATGCTATGTCCCGTGTACACCGCTTCATCCATCGCCGATGGACGCTCGACCTGGGCGCTGCTTTGGCAGCCCTGGTCATGCTGTGCTGGTCCATCCTGGCTCGGTGGCCAAACGCCTCAACCAACGCGGACACCCTAGCCCATGCGTCACGCCCGAAGCCGGAGCAGCCGTCCAGAGACGGGGCTCTGTCAAGCACGCGGTCCAGTCGGCTGATACCGATAGACGTGGCTCTCCCTACGGCCAGCACGGGCAGCCCCACGGGCACGTTGGCCGTCCGCGTCCATACCCCTGAAGCGGGCCGCGCCCGATATCCGCAGGGCGCACCCGTGCTCATCTGGGGAGCCGGGGGCTACGAAGCCAAAGGCATTGACCACGGCCTGCCGCCCGAAACGGATGGGGTGATCATCATCAGCTTCCTGTTCCCCGGTGGGGAGGACCCAGGGGCCAGCCTCAGCTCCGACGGGACCTACGACTACCGGGGTGTTCGTTCCATCGCCGCGATGCGAGACGTCATCCTCTACGCCGCCGGGGAGCTGCCCGACAGCGAGGGACGCACCATCGATGAGATCGTGCCCGTACCGGTGCTGCACGACAACATCGGCCTGGAGGGGGTCTCCAACGGCGGCAACATCGTCGTCGCCGTGGCTGCCCAGCACGGGCAGGACCTTGCCGGACATCTGCGTTACGTCATCCAATGGGAGACCCCCGTCTCCAGCCAGGCAGCCACGCGCGACCTGGGCCGGATCATTCTTGAACCGGGCTATCCCCATCAAGGCGATTTCGTGAACCCACGTTACCTGGACTATGGACGGCGTATCCTCAATGTGGCCTACGACGACCTGACCTACGATCCAGGCGCTGCAACACGCCGCATCTTCCACGACGGCAATGGCGATGGCGAGTACACGACGGTGGCGGACCCGTTCACGGGCCTGCCGACGCCGGACCTCGACTTGGATGGCGTCCTACAGCTCGATGAGGACTTCCCGCTCGATTCCTTCCCGCATCCTAGCGGCGCATTAGAGGTCTACTCCCGAGCCGTCACTCAGGCCCTGGTCAACAGAAACGTCTTCACAGACACGTGGCCTTCGGACATCGCCAACCCAGCGCAAGCGAACCCTTACTGGGACCCCCGAGAATCCGTCTGGCTCTACGACCAGGCCCTGACCCATCTACCGGATCTGGAGGCTATGGTCCTCTGTGGCGTGCGGGACCACGTCCAAGCGCCACGCGACAAACCGCACATCCACCAGGCCTTCGACGGTTGGCGCGACGACGGTGCCTGGGTGCGGATCAACCCCAGCCCCGCCTACCTGGTCGAGGCCGATCCCGACCTGGCCGGCCGTGACGATCTGCCGAATCGCGTCCCCAACCGACCGCCCGATGATTGGGCGGGAGTGGAGCTCTACTGCTTGCCCCGGGACGTCCCCAAGGCGATCTACCAGCTGGCCGCGGTCTACCAGATGGCGGATCGGGCCCAGGGCGTCACCACGCCAGCACCACCTGGCGCCGAGCTCATCACCTACGTCGACTCCGAGGGAGACGATATCGCCGTACGCGTGGAGGCGCCCGAGCAACCTCGCTACCCAGAGGGCGCTCCCGTCGTCGTCGAGGCCTCGACCTGGTTCGTCCCGGGGGATGACTTCCACCGCGTCAACGACACCACCCGGATCGGCGCCGTGACCGTCTCCTACCTCTGGCCGGAGCGCACCGATGTGGCATCCGGCGCTCGCAGCGAGGGCGTCTACGACTATGGCGGTCCGGATTCGCTGATCGTCCTGCGCGACGTGATCAGGTTCGCCTCCGGTTCGTTGACGGACGTCAACGAACATACCATTCAGGAATTGGTGACCACGAACGTCCTGACCGACAACGTGGGGCTCTTTGCCTCCTCCCACGCGGGCGTGGTGGCCACCAACGTCCTGGCCCATCATGGCTCGGGTCTCTCCCAGGTCAAGTACCTGGTGGGACGAGAGAACCCCACGCGGGACGAGATGTACGCCTGTGAGCTCGGCCACTTCGAAGGCCAGCACCACCCGATCCGTAATCCTTTCTTTGATGAGAGCACCTACAGCCCCGTCACCGTCACGGTGGATTACTCGACCGTCGGCTGGTATGAGGATCCCAGCGGGATGGACCGTCCCATCTTCGGGGTGGGGATCGGGCACCCTGAGCCCTACATCGTCGGCGAAAAGGGCCCAAGGCTCTGGGACGACAAGCGCTACTACTCGCGGGCCTTGACCAAGGCGTTGTTGGACAACGGCGCTCTGACACCCCAGACCTGGCCCGAGGACGTGGCGACCTACACCGAGACGATGGAAGCCTGGCCTGACCGCATCGCGGCGCACAACTACCCGCGGCTCAAGGCAGAGGCACCTGATCTCAAGGTGATGCTCGTCTTCGCCAGCTCCGACCACGTTCAAGCGCCCCAGACGAAGCCGCACATCCACCAAGCGTGGGATGGTTTCCACGAAACGGCAGGTCTCTGGGTCCGCATGAACCCCGATCTAGCCTACGTCCAGGCCATCAGCTCCACCTATCAGAGCGGCTTCCCGGACAACGTCGCCAACGCAGAACCGGACGATTGGTCGGAGATCGCGTCCTGGGGCTTCTCTGCCGCGCCGCTGCCTCGCGTTCGAGGGGACGTCTGGCTGGCATCGGTGGCCGAGATGGCCGACCGGACGCAGACCGATAGCTGGGGCGAGGAGACAGATGACCTCGAAAGCGTGCTGGTTCAGTACCCCCAGGTGCGCGTGTTCCTGCCCATCCTCTTGAGAGCGTATCCCACGATTGGCTCCGTGGATGTCAACAGGCCAGAGGCGTTTGACGGCTACACGCTTCTGGCCCCTCTCCAGTCCGGGGAGACGTACTTGATCGACAACCAAGGAGACCTGATCCATTCGTGGGGCAGCAGCTACAGGCCGGGGGACGCGGCATACCTCCTGGGAGGAGGCGACCTGCTCCGTACGGCCAAGCTCGAAGAGCCAGGCCGCTTCGACGCTGGAGGCGCTGCGGGAAGGGTCGAGCGGTTCGACTGGGACGCGCGAGCTATCAAGCCACCGTGACCTGGACCCACCAGTTGCCGGCCGATCTCTATTCCGGGAAGATCTCCGGCGCTCAGCGCCTGCCTAATGGAAACACGTTGATCTGCAGCGGCGACCCTGGTGTGATCCTCGAGGTGACGAGCGAAGGCGACGTCGTGTGGCGCTACGACCTGGCTCCGGTGCCCGGTTCGGCTGGGGCCAACCCATCACCCGGCGCGCGGGACGATATCTTTCGGGCGTATCGCTATCCCGTGACAGCCCTGCCCTGATCACGGGAAGACCGCGTCCGCCTCAAGGCCTTGTACCGTGACATGCGTTGCCACAGGCCGCTCACCGCCCGGCTGAAGCGAGGGGAGGTGGCTGGTCTCATGACCAACCACAACATCATCGGGAGACCAGCCACACCGCCGTGCGGCCCCTCACCCGCGATGCGCAGACAGCTCTAGCGGCGAACCCGTCGTGAGCGCCGGGAGGCTCCGAATGGGGATTCCGTCGGCGATGCCGTCTCCTCGTTTTGGAGGGGGCGGCGGGAGCACGACAGTGACACGGTCAGCACGAGTGCCAGCACGTAGGCAGCTAAGACCGCACGCGATCTGTAGACAGTCATCTTGGACTTCCTGGGACCAGTTATGCCGAGGCCGGATGGCCGTCCCACCGAGGCCCGGTCCGGCGGGCCATCCCGCTTGTCGCGAGACCGGAACAAAGCCACGAACCGGCGCGCTGGTGAGACGGCGCGTGGTTCGACTTACCTCCTCCCCGGGTCTACGTCCTCCAGTCAGCGCCGTGCCGATGCAGCCCTTCTCAGGCCCGAGCAGTGAACAGGCGGTCGAGGGGCGCGCAGACGGCGCAGCTAGCCAGCCAGTAGACCAGGAGGAGTGGAGGGCCTATGACGTTACGAAGGTAATCTCGAACCACGATCCCGATGAAGACGTCGAGGCTGGAGGCGCGCCCGGCCGCGAGTCCTCTGAACAGGCTCTCGTACACCCTGTATCGCCAGATCCAGCGCCGGTTGGTGAAAGCGAAGAGCGGCTCTCGCCAGACGTAGGGCACGGGGATGAGGCAGATCAGGGAAAGGAAGAGCAGGACCCTGGGCCAACTGGGCTTCAGAAGGTAGCGTAGTCGCGTCACGTCAGGACTCCGATGGCGCTATCTTCCCCATCGGCCCATGCGGCAGCCTCGGCGACGAGATTCTCTCCGTCTCATCATCACCGGGCCAGAGCGCGCTGCACCGCCTGAGTCAGGGCGTGCGCGTCAAAAGGCTTCTGAAGCACGTCGGCGAAACCCACCTCCTTCAGCTGTTCCATCTCCTCCTTCAAGGTATACCCGGTCACGGCCAGCACCGGCACCTCAGGTGCACGAACCTTCATCTCTCTCATCAGCGCCTTGGCCCCCATCTCCGGCATCACCACATCCGTGACCACCACGTCGGGTCTCACCTCGTCCAAGAGGGCCAGCGCCTCACCGCCGTGCGCTGCCGTCCGCACGCGATAGCCGTGCGATGAAAGCATTTGGCACGTCGCATCCCGCAGGCGCTCCTCGTCCTCCACGAGGAGAATCGTCTCTCCCCGTCCCTCCGATAGAGATGTGCCTGCCTCTCGCTCCTTCGCTTGCTCCGGTTCCCGTATCGGCAAATAGATGTGAAAGGTCGTGCCTTCTCCCACCTCGCTCTCCACATCGATGGCCCCTTTGTGCAGCTGAACGATCCCATAGACCTGAGGCAGCCCCAGGCCAGTCCCTTGTCCCAGCTCTTTGGTGGTGAAGAAGGGCTCGAAGAGGTGATCCCTCACCTCCTGGGTCATGCCGGTTCCCGTGTCGGAGATCGCCAGGTGCACCAAGTTGCCAGGCTCCATCTCCACGACAGGCAGTATCTCGTCGCCGCTGAGGATCAACGTCGACAGAGCCATCCGGAGCTCCCCGCCATCGGGCATCGCGTCGCGGGCGTTCAGTGCCAGGTTCATCAACATCTGCTCAATGCGCGTGGGATCGGCCTCCGTCACGCATGCTTCCGGTTCGATCTCCGTCCGCACACGGATGCTCTCCGGTAGCGTCTGCCGCAGCAAACGGGCTACCTCCGTCGTCAACGCCACCAGGTCCACGGCCCGAGTCTCCATCGCCGCTCGACCACTGAAGTCGAGGATCTGCTGGATCAGCTCCGTCGCCTTCCGCGCTTCTCGACTCAGGACAGCTGGCGCAAAGCTGGATATCTTCTCTAGGCAAGGAAGGCTGCGCATCCGGCCCTGTCCCACGTCTGAAGACAGCTCGGTACACAACCTCGCCAGCCCCAAAGGCATCACCGCAGCGGTGACAGGTGCCTGGCTCTCTAGCCTTGATTGGGACGTAGCCATCGATGACCCAGGTGGTCTCCCCCACCCTCAGACGGGCAGCCAGGGTGCGCAAGGCAACTCGGACCGTCTCCGTCTGGTTGTCAGCGTAGAATCGTTCGGC
>CAYQZG010000096.1:0-15066 GCA_964421785.1 uncultured Anaerolineales bacterium | reverse complement strand
CTAGGAGCGCGCGGTGTCCGTATGCGATTGCCCTGCCGGGATATGAAAATGGTGTAGACACACGGAATAATCTATGGTATCATAGAATATGCTATGGTAAGAAGCTTGCCGCCTGGTGTTTTCGTGCTGGCGATCGCTATCGTGTCGGCTTTAGCCGGGGCCCTGCTCACGTGGCTCGTCGCCTACGCCGGGGGTGGGGAGCGACGTAAGGCAGCGCAGCGACGCCCTGAGGAGGAAGGATCCTCAACGGATGATCTGCTACGCGTCGTACGGGCCAAGGGCGGCCCCGCCATAGTCGTGCAAGGCAAGCGCCTGCGCCACCTGCGTGAGATAGGTGATCGAGAGACGGGGCAGGAGACCGTCTTGGCCATCAAGGCAGTCTTAGCGTTTGCCGAGGGATGGCTGCCGGCTTTGCGGGAGGAGCATGGTACGTCTGGCCCCACCGATGGGCCGCCTGCCGTGGACGCGCTCAATGTCTCCTCGCCTATGCGCCAGAGAGCCCCGGTGACCGCGGAAAGAGCCCGGGGCACCTCTTTGTCGGAGCCGCTCAAGCTCGTCGAGGAGATCGACGCCTTGATCCAGAAGCGTCTTCTAGAGCGACCGGACTTGGAAAGGCAAGGGATTCGGCTAACCCGCGATGTGCATGGTCACCCGCTCATCTACGTGGGGCAGCAGCACTATCGCTCGGCAGACGAGATTCCGGATGATGAGGCAAGGGCTTTTGTGCAAGAGACGATCCAGATCTGGGAGAATCAGTAGATCGACGCGATAGAAGCAAGCCGCTGCCAGCATAGGCAGCGGCTTTGTCTTGGATCTAGCGCCAACGCGGAAATCGTTCGCTATCTGGATCTAGTGCTACACGTGGCGCAGGAGGCCGAGGGCGAACAGGAAGCACAAGAGGATGCCTCTCCGGCGATCACGCCTTGGTCCCCAACAGCGGAGAAGAGGGAGATCAGCCGGTGCGTCTCTTGGCTCTCACATTGCGGACAAGCAATAGGGTCGTCCGCCTCCGACATCCCTCGCAAAGCATCAAAGCGGGTTTCACAGTCCGAACATTCATATTCGTACAAAGGCATGTGAACTATCCAATCCTCCCGAGTCCCGGTTTCCTGACTCGTTTTCCAGCCATACATCTGGATTCTACACGGTGGTCCGCTATCCGTCAAGCTGCAATCAGATGATACTCAGTCTCTTCCCGACCTCCTCGAACGTGGAGAGGACGTGTTCAAGCTGCTCGTCGGTGTGCGTCGCCATGTAGCTGGTGCGCAGTAGCGACAACCCCGATGGCACCGCCGGTGGGATGACCGGGTTGGTGTAGACCCCTGCCTCGTACAGGGCTTTCCAGGCGACGATGGTGGGCATATCGTCGCCGATAATGATCGGAATAATGGGCGTCACCGTGTTTCCCACGTCGAAGCCCATCTGACGGAACTCGGTCCGCATCCGCTTGGCGATCTGATTGACCCGCTCGATCCGCTCCGGCTCGTCCCGCATCACCTCTAGAGCAGCCAGGGCCGCGGCCGTGTTGGCCGGCGACATACTGGCGCTGAAGATCAACGAACGAGCGTGGTGCTGGACGTAGTGGACGGCCTCCTCGCTACCTGCTATAAATCCTCCCAGGCTGGCGAAGGACTTGCTGAAGGTCCCCATGATCAGGTCGACCTCGTCGTTCAGGCCGAAATGGGCTGCTGTGCCTCGTCCGCCGCCGACCACGCCAACGGCGTGCGCGTCGTCCACCATCAGGCGCGCCCCATACGCCTTGCACAGCGGCACGATCTCCGGCAACGGAGCAAGGTCGCCGCCCATGCTGAACACACCGTCGACGACGACCAGTTTTCCATCTTCATTGGACAATCTCGATAGGACGCGTTCCAGGTGGCCGATGTCGTTATGGCCGAAGCGGCGCACCTGACCCAGTGACATCTTACAGCCGTCCACGATGCTGGCGTGGTCATCCTTGTCCGTGATGACGAAGTCGTGACGCCCGACCAGCGCGGTAATGGTGCCCACGTTGGTTTGATAACCGGTGGGGAAGACCAACGCCGCATCCTTACCCATGAACCGGGCTAGCTCGCGTTCTAGCTTCAGATGGAGCTGGAGGGTGCCGTTGAGAAAGCGGGAACCTGTGCAGCTGGTGCCGTACTTCTCGGTTGCTTCGATGGCTGCATGACGCACCCGGGGATGGGTCGTCAAGCCCAGGTAGTTATTGGATCCGATCATAATGAGGCGATGATCGCCAATGGTAACTTCGGTGCCCTCACTGTCGGTGAGGGGGATAAAGTATGGGTAGAACCCGGCCTCTTGAGCTTCTCTTGCATCGGTGAAGGCCTGGCATTTCTCAAACAGATCCACTAGATAGCCTCCTTGACTCCTTCTTGTGGTTGCGCTACTTGGCACCCTGGAGTATTATACGTGAAGACTCCCACGTGGCAAAGGAAGCAGTGGAGCGATGTCGGAGGTGACATATGAGAGCGTTAGCAAACCTGGCTTTGGACACAGCCCGATCCCGTGGGGCGACCTACGCCGACGTTCGCGTCATTGAGCGCTGCGAACAGAACGTGCGCGTCAAGAACGGGCACGTTGAAGCGTTAAGCGAGACGACCGATCGCGGGTTTGGTGTACGCGTCGTGGCTGATGGGGCCTGGGGTTTCGCCTCCAGTGCCGTCCTGACTCGGGAGCACGTGGAGGAGGTGGCTAGCCTGGCCGTGGAGATCGCTCGGGCCAGCGCGCTCGTCCGAGACGAACCGGTCGAGCTGGGTCCCCCGGTGACCAGCACCGGTACCTATCGGACGCCGGTCACAATCGATCCCTTCAGCGTCACGGCCGATGAGAAGATCACGCTGCTACTGGAGGCCGACCGCGGTATGCGGCGCGCCGACGGGGTGAAGGTCACTCGCGGAGCCACGGTTTCGGTGAGAGAGAGGAAGATCTTTGCCAATACTGAAGGCGCCTTCACAGACCAAGAGGTCATCGAGACAGGAGCCGGTATTGTCGCGCTGGCCGTGGACAATGGCGAGGTGCAGCAGCGCTCCTATCCCAATTCCTTTGGGCGAGATCAGCGCACACTCGGGTGGGAGTATGTCAAAGAGATTGATCTTCCCGGCAACGCTGAGCGCGTGGCCGATGAAGCTGTGGCGCTTCTGAGTGCCGATCCCTGCCCCAGCACCGTGACGACATTGATCCTTGGACCCACGCAGCTGGCGCTGCAGATCCACGAGTCCTGCGGTCACCCTACGGAACTAGATCGCGTCTTCGGGACCGAGGCCGCGTATGCCGGCACGAGCTTCTTGACCCCAGACAAGCTTGACGCCTTTCGTTACGGCTCGCCGATGGTCAACCTCACGGCTGACGCCACGCTACCTGGAGGACTGGGCACGTTTGGTTGGGACGACGAGGGCGTGGCTGCTCAGCGGGTTGAACTGGTGAAGGAGGGGCGCTTCGTCGGCTATTTGACGTCGCGGGAGACCGCCGTGCGGCTGGCGAAGCTCAAGGGAGGGCACACGGAGGATGCGCGCTCCGGTGGCGCCATGCGCGCTTCAGGTTGGAACCGCATCCCCCTTATTCGAATGACCAATGTATCCATTGAGCCAGGCGTTTGGGATCTCGACGATCTCGTTGCCGATACAGACGAGGGCATCTATATGGAGACCAACCGTAGTTGGTCGATTGACGACAAGCGGCTCAACTTCCAATTTGGTACAGAGATCGGCTATGAGATCACGAATGGACGTCGTGGTCGGATGCTGAAGAACTGTACCTACACCGGGATGACGCCTGAATTCTGGCGTTCCTGCGACGCCGTGTGCAACGACGACTATTGGGAGATATGGGGGACACCCAATTGTGGCAAGGGTCAGCCAAGCCAGATCGCTCACACGGGCCACGGAGCAGCTCCGGCTCGGTTCCGCAACATCCAAGTTGGCGTCACAACGAGGCAGTGAGCAGCGCGTCACGACGGATCATCCTGCAAATCATATTGTGGATGAGTGCGCCCCTTCACACGTATGCTGAAGATCTTGTGTAAATTGTTTTTCACTGGACGTCGTTTCTGTGAATTTGTCATGGTTGACCAAGGTCGCCCTGCTTGTCAAATGATCTTGCAACGCCATGAATGGCCTGTTTAAGCACACTCGTCCCAAATATGGGGGGAGTGTTGGCACTCAACCCTAGATGTGTAGCCGGGCGTTGTCTGTTTTGCCTCAAGGTGTTGTCCCTGGGCGTCACCTTAAAGACTTCTCTCTTTTAAGCTAATCCGCAAAAAACGGGTTGTCACGTCACGGGGTTTCTGATAGAATAAGCATCCAACCTGAGAGATGGATCATTCGTCGCGGGGGATGAAGTAGACCTCAACTCAGCCACCTTGGCTGGTAAGACCGTTTGTCCCCGGCGCTGCAGACTTTATTGACTTCGCGTCGCCGATTTTTCGGTCAAAATAGACTACAATCCTTTCAACATACCTACCTATGAAAGCTGCACGTATCTGGTCCGCTGCCCTTGGTGAGCTTCAACTTCAGATGACACACGCCACGTTCGAGACGTGGCTGCGCGACTCGAAACTGGTGAAGTATGAAGCTGGAACCTTTGTCGTCGCCGTCAAGAACGGCTACGCAAAGGATTGGCTAGAGAATCGTCTACTAGCTACCATCAAGCGTACACTCGCCCGACTGGCTGGACGCACCGTCGACGTCAAGTTCGTCGTGGGAAGCGATGATGCTCGCCCTATAGGGGACGACGTCCCGCTGCTGGAGGCATCCCACCGATCCCGGTCACCGGCATCGGGTGCAGAACCGCTCAAGGCGACTACCTCATCGGTGCGCAACTCGACGGGTCAGGGTCTTAATCCGCGCTATACGTTCAACAGCTTCGTCGTGGGGCCGGGAAACCGCTTAGCGCACGCCGCTTCGATGGCCGTTATCGAAAGCCCGGCCGGCGCCTACAATCCACTGTTCATCTATGGAGGGGTTGGTCTGGGCAAGACGCATCTTCTGCACGCTATCGGTCACGCTTGTCAAGACCAGGGTATAAACGTGCTCTACGTATCGTCTGAGACCTTCACAAACGATCTTATTGAGGCCATTCGCTCTCACACGACGGACACCTTCCGCGAGAAGTATCGCACTGCTGACGTCTTGCTGGTTGATGATATTCAATTCATCGCTGGCAAAGAGAGAACGCAAGAAGAGTTCTTCCATACCTTCAATGCCCTCCATGGCTCGGACAAGCAGATCGTCCTCTCCTCGGATCGAGCGCCAAAGGCGCTCAGCACCTTGGAGAAACGGCTCTGCTCTCGCTTCGAGTGGGGCCTCATCGCCGACGTCCAAGCCCCCGATCTGGAAACGCGCATCGCTATTCTGCGTACCAAGGCTGCTTTCAGTGGGGTTGATATCCCCGATAAGATCCTCTCTACCATCGCGTCTCAGATACAGAGCAACATTCGTGAGTTGGAGGGGGCTCTCAACCAAGTGGTAGCGATGGCGCGACTGACGAATGAACCCCTCACTCTAGAGGTCGCAGAGGTGGCATTGGGCAACCTGCTCCCTCAGCGGCGCGAGTTGGCGCCGGGCGAGATCATAGAGCAGGTGGCACACTACTTCGGGCTGGAGGTAAGTCAGGTGAGGGGGCGCAGCCGGAAGCGAGACATCGCACGTCCACGCCAGGTCGCGATGTATCTCATCCGCGAGGAGACGGATGCGTCGCTGCCGCAGATCGGTGACCTCCTTGATGGTAGGGATCACTCCACGGTTCTCTATGGCTGTGACCGTGTGGCTGAGTTACTGGAGGAAGACCTCGATTTCCGGCGCAAAGTTACGACCCTGCGTCAGCGTCTTTACGAAAGGGCCCCCACATAGCGTCGGTGATTGCGTCGCCCCACCCTTCAGAGAGCGTGCACCGCCCGATAGACCCCTGATCCACCACCGGATTGGGGTTTGTTTTTTCCTCACATGGTGTCATGCTTGATAATCGAGCCTGCATCTGGTATAGTATTGGCACAATACCGGATCATCACACCGGAGCCCCCGAATGATGACCATAGATCGCACCTCGTGGTCTGGTTCATCATCAGCGCGGCCTGACGATAGCGCTGATTGGAAAACAGATCAAGAAAGGACGATGGTCGGTTCCCATCACGTTGTCGTGGTAGTTTGAGGGCAGAATCACCTTGGTTGATAAGCAAGAGGCAGTTCCTGGACGCTTCCTTAGCTTTGCGAGAAGAAGAGCAATGAAGAAGTCTATCCTTACGCCGGCCGTGGTTCTAATGACAGTTGTGCTAGCGTTGACGGCGTGTGGACAGCCGAGGATCACGGTCACAAAGGTGGTCATCGAGGAGAGGGAGGTGACCAGAGAGGTCACAAGAGAGGTCACCCGGGTGATGAGTGACGAGCCAGACTCGGTGCTAATCCGCCTGTGGACCAGCGAAGGCGAAACCGACGAAGGCCTCCGGTTCTTACAGTCATTGACCGATCAATATACGTCGCTCAGCCCCTACGTCGATTTCGACATCATACCCAAGGACGCGGATACGCTGCGCGAGGATCTGCTGCTCACTGCCGGATCTACTGACGACGGGCCGGACCTGCTATGGACGACCAGCGATCATGTCTCGGTTCTCAGGGATGCTGAACTGATCCTGCCGCTGGATGGCATGATGAACTCGGGTGAGTACGTCGACTCGGCTCTGGCGGCTATCCAGCTGCACGACCAGGCTTGGGGTGTGCCGATCAGCACCGGTAACCATCTCATGCTGATCTACAACAAAGACTTGCTTCCGGTGCCTCCCCAGGAGAGCGATGACATGATCAGGATAGGCAAAGAGCTGACGAGGGGCGATCAGTACGGCCTGGTCTACGATCAGACTGATCCGCTGTGGCTGATTCCCTGGCTGGGAGGCTTCGGAGGTCGTGTCTTCGCTGAGGACGGAAGAACGCCCACTCTCAATACCCCGGAGATGGTGGCTGCGCTCCAATTCCTGCGCGACATGGTCCAGCAAAGCGCCATCGTACCGCCGGGAACGGACTACGATGGGGCCTACGTCCTGTTCAGCAAGGGTAAGGCTGCGATGACGATCAACGGTAGCTGGGCGCTGGACAGTTACAAGGAGACCCTCGGTGAAAAGCTGGGCGTCGCTCGCCTGCCTAGGGTCAGCTCGACCGGCGAGTGGCCCCATCCCTATACCGGCGGAACCTATGTGATGTTCCCGGCCAGCTTGAAAGGGGATCAACCTAAGCTGAAGGCAGCGATGAATTTCGCCAAGTTCGCCACGAGTACAAACAACCAGGTGCTGCTGGCGGCGAAGCTCCATCGCCTGCCTGCGCGAGAGGCGGCTCTGGATGATCCACTCATCGCCAGCGATCCCATCCTCAAGGGCTCGGTCGACCAGATGAAGGTCGGCATACCGATGCCTACGGTCAGCGAGATGGGCTGCAACTGGGACGCGATGAAGCCCGAGATGGAGGCTGTTCTGATCAACGCCAAGTCACCTGAGCAGGCCGCAGAGGATATGCAGGCGGCGGCGGAGGACTGCGTGGAGAAGCTCGAGTAGGCAAACGAGGACTGCTATCACACTGAGACCGGTGAGGGGCCGGGGGCCAGCGACGTCTTTTCCCGGCGGTGTGACCCCCGCTTGGGGGCAGGGCGTGGTAGCCTCGGCCCCAACAGCTATCGGGGAGGCTGTGCCCCTCGTCTCTGGGTATACCGCTACTGATCATGGAGGTTAACGTCGATGAACACTGATACCCCAGGCTGGGTCAAAGATGCCGTCTTCTACCAGATTTTCCCTGACCGCTTCGCTAAGAGCGATCGGGTGCCGAAGCCCTCTAATCTCGAGCCATGGGATTCTCCGCCTACGATATACGGCTTCAAGGGCGGCGATCTGCTGGGCGTCGTGGAGCATCTGGATCACCTGGAGGAACTGGGCGTCAACGCCATATACTTCAACCCTATCTTCCAGTCGGCAGCCAATCACCGCTATCACACCCACGACTACTACCAGGTGGACCCGGTCCTGGGCGGAAACGAGGCGTTCCGGGAGATGCTGGACGCAGCCCACGCCCGAGGCATTCGGGTCGTTCTGGACGGGGTCTTCAACCACGCCAGCCGTGGATTCTACCAGTTTCAGCAAACGTTGGAGAACGGGATGGACTCCCCCTATCTAGATTGGTTTTACCTCGACATGGAACGGCTGGAAGCCGAGAAGCAGCTGGAGGCGTACCCAGGCGAGACGCGCGAAGCAAGCTTCCGGCGACTGCAAGGGACGTTGGAGACATTGGGTTATCGAGCATGGCGTCACATGCCGGCGCTCCCCAAGCTCAACACGGACACCGAGGCCGTGCGCCAGTTCATCTTCGACGTGGCCCGGCACTGGATCGACTTCGGCATCGACGGCTGGCGTCTCGACGTCCCTCACGAGATTGATGACGACGGGTTCTGGCGAGAATTCCGACGGGTGGTCAAGGATGCCAATCCGGAGGCCTACATCGTGGGCGAGATCTGGCACGATGCCAGCCGCTGGCTACAGGGCGATCAGTTTGACGCGGTCATGAACTATATCTTCAATCGCGCCTGCCTCGGTTTCTTCGGCGGTGGGACCTTGGACGTCAGCCAGCGGCCTGGCGGCTATCGGTTGAGGCGTATTCGGGCAGCAGAGTTTGCCGATGAGGTCGATGATATGCTGGGTCTCTATGACTGGGAGGTGACCCTGGCGCAGTTCAACCTGCTCAGCAGCCACGACATGCCGCGCTTCCTGACGTTAGTCCGTGAGGAAAGGGAGGGGCTGAAGCTGGCGACGCTCTTCCAGATGACCTTTCCCGGCGCACCCTGCGTCTACTACGGAGACGAGGTGGGGATGGAGGGTGGCAACGACCCAGACTCCCGGCGCAGCTTCCGCTGGGATGAAGGCGGCTGGGACAAGGATCTGCTGGGCTTCTTCCGGCGAGCCATCGCGTTACGCCACGAGCATCCTGCCCTTCGCCGTGGGCGATACGTCCGCCTGCTCGCCGATGACCAGCACAACGTCTACGCCTTCGCACGAAAAGGAGAGAGGGAGACCTTGGTCGTCGTGCTAAACAACGGTCTGAATCCGTACGCGCTTGACGTGGATGTAGATGGCCTGTTTGCCGATGATGGGTCTCTCCAAGATGTATGGGCAGGGCACGAAGCACGAGTCATCGATGGCCGCGTCACCGGTGCGACCCTTCCACCGCGGTCCGGGGTGGTGCTGACAGCGTAAGGACGCTCTCCAGCAATTCCCTCGATGAGGAAGAGCCGATATGCGGAAAGGAGGGAGTAGAGATGGAAACACGACATAGGTTGCGCCGACTCGCCGCGATTACGGCGGTCGTATCGGCAGTTCTGTTGCTGACGGCCTGTCGCACGACGCCAGAGCCCACGCCCACGGCGATGCCCACCGTACCGCCCACCGAGGAACCTGGCCCCACCGCGGTTCCTACGGTCGCGTCAGATGACGTGATTCATCTGGCCATCGTGTGGCACCAGCATCAGCCGGTTTACTTCAAGGATCCCGAGACGGGAGTTTACGCCAAGCCCTGGGTGCGCGTGCACGCCGCCAAGGACTACTACGACATGGCCGCTATCCTCAAGGCGTACCCGGACGTCCACACGGCCTTCAACATCACGCCCAGTCTCATTCGTCAGTTGGACGACTTCGCGGCCGGCGCCGTCGATGCGTACTGGGAGATGACGATGGTCCCGGCCGAAGAGCTTTCTGAGGAGCAGAAGCGCTTTATTCTCCGCCGCTTCTTCGACATCAACCCCAGAATCATCGATCGCTTCCCACGCTACGTCGAACTCCAGGCGATGCGGGCCGGGGTGGGCGATGAGGAGATCGAGGCCGCTCTGGAGAGCTGGACCACCGAGGATTTTCGCGACCTGCAGGTTCTCTTCAACCTGGCCTGGACCGATCCGAGCTTTCTGGCCGAGGAACCGTTGGCCTCGCTGGTCGAGGCGGAACAAGGCTTCAGCGAGAAGGATAAGACCATCGTCCTCGATGAGCACCTGCGCATTCTCAAAGCCGTCATTCCCCTCCATCGAGAGATGCAGGCGGCGGGGCAGATCGAGGTGACGATGACGCCCTTTGCCCATCCGATTCTGCCCCTTCTGGTGGACACAACCCTGGCGAAGATCGCCATGCCATCTGCCGAGCTACCTCTCCCTCCCTTCCGACACGCGGAGGATGCGACAGCCCAGGTGGCGCGAGGCGTGGCGATGTATCGGGATCACTTCGGCGCCGATCCACAGGGGATGTGGCCTGCCGAGGGCTCCGTCGCCCAGATCATCGTGCACCCTGTGGGCGACGCCGGCATTCGCTGGATGGCCTCGGACGAGGGCGTGCTGGCGAAATCCCTGGGCATGGACTCGTTCGCTCGGGATACCGCCGACGTGGTGCAGGAGGCCGACGCGCTCTACCGGCCCTACACCGTCCTGGGCGGCGCCGAGGAGATCCCGGTAGCGATCGTCTTTCGCGACACGGTCATCTCCGATAAGGTCGGCTTCACCTATTCCGGGCTGGCCGGCGAGGTCGCTGCCGAGGATTTCATCAGCCGCATCCACGACATCCGCGACCGCTTACGGAAGCAGGGGGCAGACGGGCCCAACCTGGTCACCGTCATCCTCGATGGCGAGAATGCCTGGGAGCACTATCCAAACGACGGCAAAGCGTTTTTGCACAGCCTTTACCAGATGCTCTCTGAGGATGAGCAGATCGTCACAGTAACGCCCAGTGAGTACCTGGAGATGTTCCCGGAGGAACCCAGTCGCCAGATCGACGATCTCTGGCCGGGCTCGTGGATCGGCCACGACTTCTCCACCTGGATCGGCGAGGACGAGGAGAATCTCGCCTGGGACTATCTGCGGCGCGTGCGCGAGACGCTCCGGAGATACGAGACCGGCCTCCTCACGCCCCCCAGCGAAGAGGCGCTGGAGGACGCGATGACCCAGATGTACATCGCTGAAGGGTCCGATTGGTTCTGGTGGTACGGCGCAGATCAGAACTCTGGTTCCGACGAGGACTTCGACCGCCAGTACCGCGATACGCTCAGACAAGTGCTCACCACCTTGGGCGAGGAACCGCCTGACTGGTTGAACGTGCCCATCATCGCCGAGTCACCTGCAGCGATGGAGCAAGCTGCCTCCGACTTGATCTCGCCGACGATCGACGGGCTCGTCGGCGAAGGGGAGTGGGAGGCCGCGGGCACCTACAGCCTGGGCGGCGGTGCCATGGCCCCCGGCCGGGTGCCGATGGATCGGCTCGCCTACGGTTTCAGTGCTGAGAACCTCTACCTGCGTGTGGACGCAGGGGCCGACTGGGGTGCGTTGACCACTGCGGGAGGGAACCCCAATGCCCGTGCCTACCTCGGGATCTACCTCCTGCCGCCGGGTGGCGGCGAGGCCAGTGCCTTCTCTCGCTTCGGCAAGGCCGAGACCTATCTGGGCTTCGGCGCGACGCGCCTGCTGGAGGTTGCGTTCGCCGCGAACGCCGAGATCGTGAACGTGACCTTCTCCACCTTTGACGGGGAGCAGTGGGTTGCGCAGGAGTTTCCTGACGAGCAGACCATCCCGGTGGCGGTGAGTGGCCCCACGCTGGAGCTTGCGCTGCCCCTGGAGGTCCTGGCGCCCTCAGACGCCGGTGAGGGGACCGCTATGGACAGCGGCAATCGGGTGCAGATCCGGGCTGTCTACAGCCAGGGCACGGGCGGTCCCCACGCTGCAGAGGAGGCCAGCGATCTGGTGCTGATGCCGGTCAACGGCCCTGCTCTCGTGACGGTGCCCGATCTTGGGCTGACCACGGAGGTACTGGAGATCACGGATCCGGAGAACGACGACCACGGGCCTGGCAGCTACGCCTATCCCACGGATGGCGTCTTCGAGCCAGGTGTCTTCGACATCACGTCATTCAGCGTGGGGTACGACGACACGAACATCGTCTTCCGGCTCACGCTTGGCGGCGCGCTGGAGAACCCCTGGGGCTCACCGAGCGGCGTCGCCGTGCAGACCGTGGACATCTACATCGACCAAGATGGCCCGGAGAGCGGTGAGCGCCTGCTGCTGCCAGGGCGCAATGCCGCGCTGACCCCTGACTACGCCTGGGACTACGCCCTCTGGGTGGAGGGCTGGACGCCGGGCGTCTACGTCCCCGGCGATGAGGCCCCCACGCAGATGGACGCCGAGATGGTCGTCATCGCCGATCCCGGTCAGAGCAAGATCACCATCAAGGTGCCGAAGGCCGTCTTGGGCGACGACCCGGAGAACTGGGCTTATGCCGCCGGGGTGCTGGGCCAGGAGGGCTTCCCGACCAGCGGCGTCTGGCGGGTGCGGGACGTGGCGGAGGAGGTCGCGCAGTGGCGCTTCGGCGGCGCTCCGGCCGACACCACCAACCACACGCGCATCATCGACCTGGCCTGGCCCGCCGACGCGACGCCGACACAGGAGCAGATGCTGAGCGACTATCCGCCGTCGCAGGAGACCGTCGGTCAGCTGGGGCCGGACGACTTCGCCCAGGTGGAGATGCTGCAGCCGGAATAGCGATTGCCACAGGTTGGTTTGTGGATGTCTACATCTGTGTGCGACGGAGAGACGGGGTAGCACCGACCGGGATGGCGCATTATCCCCCGGCCCGGCTTGCCTGCGTGACCATAAACTATGAGAAGATGGATTGAACCCCCAGACGTCGAAGTGCCCGACTCCTTACGAGCGGTCGTTGGTGGACACCCGCTGGTGGCGAGGACCCTGGTTCGACGCGGCATCGCCAACAGCAAGGAGGCCGGAGCCTTTCTCAATCCCGAGCACTATCGTCCGGCCTCCCCAACCGAGCTCCCCAACATGACCCGAGCCGCCGCACGCCTGGAGCGCGCCGTCAGGCAAGGTGAGAGGATCTGCGTCTGGGGCGATTTCGACGTCGACGGTCAGACGTCCACCACGGTCCTCGTCTCCACACTTCGCGACCTGGGGGCCGTGGTCCAGTTTCACATCCCCAATCGAGAGCGGGAGGGACACGGTATCAACCTGCCGGTGCTGACGGACATCATCGCGGACGGTATCGACGTCCTGCTGACGTGCGACACGGGGATCACCGCCGTTACCCCCATCGCGCACGCCCGGAAGCGGGGTGTGGACGTGATCGTCACCGACCACCACGACCTGCCGCCGGAGCTGCCGGAAGCCTATGCGGCCACCGACCCCAAGATGCTGCCGAAGGCCCACGCGCTCCGCGAGCTGCCCGGCGTCGGCGTGGCCTACAAACTGGCAGAGCTGCTGTACAATCGCGCCGGTCGCGCCGGTGAGGTGCGTCGCTACCTCGACCTGGTAGCCCTCGGCATCGTGGCCGACGTGGCGACGCAGACGGGCGACGTGCGCTACCTGCTCCAGCTTGGTTTGGAGGCGCTGCGCCACACCGAGCGGCTGGGATTGCAGGTCTTGATGGAGGTCGTCGAGCTTAACCCCCAGTTGCTCACGGAGGAACACATCGGCTTTGAGCTGGCACCTCGCCTCAACGCCCTGGGGCGGCTGGCGGACGCCACACCGGCCGTCGAGTTCCTCACCACCGACGACGTCGAGCGGGCGAGGATTCTGGCTCATGAGCTGGACGGCCTGAACGCACGTCGCAAGATGATGTGCGATCAGGTCACCGAGGCAGCCGAGGCTCAGATTGAGCGCGATCCGTCGCTTCTGGAGCGCGGTGCGCTCGTCCTGAGCCACCCTTCCTGGCCCGGAGGCGTCATTGGTATTGTGGCCGGGCGCCTGGCGGAGAGACATCATCGACCCACGATCCTCATCGCTGCGCCGCCGGGCGAGCTGGCCCGAGGCTCGGCCCGCTCCATCGAGGGCTGCGACATCAGCGCCGCCATCGCCGCTCACGGTGACCTGCTGGAGGGCTTCGGAGGGCACCCCATGGCGGCCGGCCTGAGTATCGATCCCGAGCGGATCCCCGACTTTCGGCGCGCCGTCTCCCGCACGGTCCGAGAGAGCTGTGAAGGCGCCCTGATGTCTGAGCCTGACCTTCAGATCGATGGCTACGTTCCCCTGACCGATCTCTCCCTCGACTTCGTAGAGCAGATAGAGCGCTTGGCCCCTTTCGGGCCTGGCAATCCCTCTTTGACGCTGGCCACCCGAGGCCTCTCCTTGCGGAGGCAGACCACCGTAGGGCGCACCGGCGAGCATCTGAAGCTGACGGTCGAGGATGAGGAGGGCGCAACGCGGCAGGTGCTCTGGTGGCGAGCCGAGACGTCGGATCTCCCAAAGGGGCCGTTTGACCTGGCCTACACCGTGCGCGCCAGTGATTACCGCGGCCGGCGCGACGTGCAGGTGGAGTGGATCGATGCGCGCCCTATCGAGGAGCCAGAGACACATCGTCACTTGAAGCGTCAAGGGATGACGTCTATCCCCGCCATCGAGGTGGTGGATTATCGAGACGTCACGAATCCCCAAAGCGAGCTAGAGCGTCTGCAAGCCGGGACCCAAAGCGTGGCTACTCCGGGAGTGGCGCCTACTCCCATCCTCGTGTGGAGCGAAGCAGTGGCATCTATTCCCGGAAGGGACACGGTAGCAGGCCGAGACCGGTACGAATTGGCCCCATCGGAATCGCTGGCGATCTGGACCACGCCGCCCGGCGGCCCTGAGCTGCGAACCGCGCTGGCGCGGGTCTCGCCGACGGTCGTTTATCTCTTCGCCGTCGATCCCGGGCTCGACCGCCCCACGAGCTTCTTAACTCACCTGGCGCGTCTGGCCAAGCGAGCGATAGGCAGGGAGGGCGGGCTCGTGGAGATCTCAGCTCTGGCCGCGGCGACGGCGCATCGTGAGCAGACGGTTCGGGCCGGGCTGGCCTGGCTTGAAGCTCAGGGGCACGTCATCGTCCTTGAGGACAGGGAGGACATAGTGCGTCTCGCACCCGGCGATGGCTCATCGGCCGATGGCTTATACAGGATTGTGGAGCGACTGCGGGCGCTGCTGAAGGAGACGAGGGCTTATCGCGCCCACGTCACCCGGGCCGATGCGGAGCGTCTCATCAACAACGCTGTGTCGGAATGAGGAAGCGCCGGATGACTGGCCTGCGTG
>CAYQZG010000095.1:0-15252 GCA_964421785.1 uncultured Anaerolineales bacterium | reverse complement strand
TAGGCCGCTGCGCTAACGTAGGCCGCTGCGCTAACGTAGGCCGCTGCGCTTCTCTGCCGTCGGGACGACGGCGCTCCAGCCGCTGCGCTTCCTTGGCCTCGCCGTAAGCGGCCTGGGGACGGGGGGCGGAACCGCCGAGGCGGCAGGCACAGCGGCCTAACTTGGTACGATTGGGAGAGACAGAGATGAGCGAAAGAGATTTCAACAGCACGTCGTTCTATAGGTTCCTTGACGAACAGAAGCTTATGGGGTCTCGTTGCAGGTCGTGTGGTAGCATGTATCTGCCCCCCCGTCCTCTCTGTACCGCCTGCTACAAGGATGAGATGGAATGGGTCGAGATGGATGGGCAGGGTAGGCTGGTGGCCTTCACGACCGTCCACATCGCTCCCACCGCCATGCTGCAGGCTGGCTATGGTCGCAAGAACCCCTACTGCACTGGTGTCGTCCAGCTTGACGAGGGACCGGCTATCAGCGCTCAGATTGTGGGGGTAGACGAGAAGAACCCTCAGGAGATTGCCGTCGGCGCCCGGCTGCGCGTAGCCTTCATTGAACGGGGCGAAGACGAAGAGCGGCAGACCTTCCTGGCGTTTGAGGCTCGAGACGAGGGATAGGGGGCGGAGGGCGGATGCCGGGCGGAGGCCGCTTCGCTACCGGAGGCCGCCTAGGCGCTTACTTTTTCTATGGCGGATGCCGCCCAGGCACCGAGATCCCGTCCAGAGCGCCGGATAGCCATATCCGGCGCGAGCATAGGTGGTCGACCCGGTGACTGTGTCGACCCGGGGTCTAGGAGGAGACGATGCCCAAGATCACAGCGAATGGCATTGAGCTTTACTATGAGCTACACGGCTCGAAGGACGCCGACGTGCTGGTGCTGTCCAATGGTGTGCTTATGAGCACCGCTAGCTGGGCCTGTCAGACGCCGGTGCTCTCCCAACACTATCGACTTCTGCTGTATGACTGCCGCGGCATGTGGCAGTCGGAGCACCCGCCGGGGCCGTATTCGATGGCGCTGCACGCCGACGACCTGGCGGAGCTGCTGGACGCCCTAAAGATCGAGCACGCCCATATCGGTGGCATTTCCTACGGGGCCGAGATCGGTATGATCTTCGCCCTTCGGTACCCGGAGAGGACGCGGAGCCTGATTCTGTCTTCCGCGGTCAGCCAGGTGGACCGCTTGCTGGAAGGGCTAATGGACAGCTGGATCGCAGCCGTGGAGGCTAAAGACCCGGAGATGTTCTTCCGCGTGAGCTATCCCACGAACTTCTCCGAGGCATGGATTGCGGCGAACCAGGAAGCCCTCGACGCGGCTCGGGAGCGCTACGAAGCGCTGGATTATGACGCGTTTCTGGAATTGTTGTTGAGCTTCTCTGGTCTGGACGTGACCGACGACCTGCAGACCATCGAGGCGCCCACGCTGGTCATCGTCGGTGAGGAGGACATCCTCAAACCGCGCAAGTACGCTGAGATCATCGTCAGCGAGATCCCCGACACGGAGTTCGCCGTCGTGCCGCATGCCGGGCACGCCGTGCTGTGGGAGCAACCGGGCGTCTTCAACTCGCTGATTCTCGGCTTTCTTGCCAAGCAGGATGAGGGGTAGTGATCTATATTCAAGGGGGTGATGAAACAGAACCGACAGCTGAGGCGGAGCGGTGATGGCAAGACAGTCCATAGTCCACAGGGCTGTCAGAATCCGATTAGGCGTTTCAAGCGAGGAGGAGATAAAATGAAGACCCTTCGTCTGCTAATGTTGACCCTGTTGGTAACCATGTCTGTTCTGGTGGCTTGCGGGCCGAGCACTACGCCGACCGAAGAGCCTACTGAGCCCCCTGCTGAGGAACCGACGGAAGAGCCAGCAGAGGAGCCTACAGAGGAACCCGCAGAGGAGCCTGCAGGTCTTACGTGCGAAGAATCCGTCAAGATCGGTCTTATTACGGACCTGACGGGTGGTCTGGCCATCTATGGCACGATGGCCGAGCGCAGCTTCCTGCTGGGCATGGAGTATGGGACCGGTGCTCCTGGCTCGGAGGACGACGTCTTCACGCTCGGTGACTGTGAGATCGAGGTTTTGATCCGGGATGATCAGGGCAGCGCCGAGACGACGGCCACCCTGGCCCGCGAGCTGATCGACGTGGAGGACGTGGACATGCTGGTGGGGACGGTGAGCTCCGGCAGCACGGCCACCCTTCAGGAGATCGCGGCCGAGAACGGGGTGCCCCTGATTGTCGCACCCGCGGCGGCCAACGACATCACGGGGGTGAACTTCAACGAGTACACCTTCCGCACCAGCCGTGAGAACTACCAGGACTTCATCAACCTGTGCAAGTACCTGACTACCAACTATGAGACCTTCGTACAGATCGCGCCTGATTACAGCTTTGGGTGGGGCGGTGCGGCCTCGGCTCGCGACGCCTGCACACACTTCGGCGGTGAGTTCGTGACTGATGACATCTTCGCCCCACTGGACACCACCGAGTTCACGCCGTATATGGAGCAGATCTACGATTCGGGCGCTGATGCTTGGATCGTGACGTGGGCCGGGGCGGGGTTCGTGCCCATGTTCCAGACAGCGTCGGAGCTAGGTGTGCTGGATGAGATGGGGATGGGGGCCTCCTTCTTCGACAATCGGACCATGGCGGCGGTTTTCAGCCCGGTGGCGGATGAGATGATTGGGCAGGCCAGTGGGATTCTGTATCACTACAGCGCGCCTGACAACCCGATCAACGACTGGTTGGTGGCGGAGACGAAGGAGCGCTACGGTGAGCCGCCAGACCTGTTCGACGCTGATGGCATGAACGCCGCCCTGATGGCTCTTGAGGCTATCAAGGCGACCGGCGGTCAGACGGACGCCGACGCGCTGATCGAAGCGATGGAAGGGATGGAGTTCGAGGGACCGAAGGGAACCATCTACATCCGGCCGGAGGATCACGTGGCGATCCAGGACATGTACATCGTCAGGCTGACCGGCCTGGACGATCCCGACTTCGACATCTTTGAGCTGGTGGACACCACGCGACCCGAACCGCCCTGCTTGCTGCCGGAGGACAAACAGGATCGCTGCGGCGACCTGCCTGTTGGCAGTCTGAGCGAAGCGATGCCTGTGGAGGAGCCATCGGAGCTTACGTGCGAGGAACCCGTTAAGATCGGTCTTATCACGGACCTGACGGGTGGTCTGGCCATCTATGGCACGATGGCCGAGCGCAGCTTCCTGCTGGGCATGGAGTATGGGACCGGTGCTCCTGGCTCGGAGGACGACGTCTTCACGCTCGGTGACTGTGAGATCGAGGTTTTGATCCGGGATGATCAGGGCAGCGCCGAGACGACGGCCACCCTGGCCCGCGAGCTGATCGACGTGGAGGACGTGGACATGCTGGTGGGGACGGTGAGCTCCGGCAGCACGGCCACCCTTCAGGAGATCGCGGCCGAGAACGGGGTGCCCCTGATTGTCGCACCCGCGGCGGCCAACGACATCACGGGGGTGAACTTCAACGAGTACACCTTCCGCACCAGCCGTGAGAACTACCAGGACTTCATCAACCTGTGCAAGTACCTGACTACCAACTATGAGACCTTCGTACAGATCGCGCCTGATTACAGCTTTGGGTGGGGCGGTGCGGCCTCGGCTCGCGACGCCTGCACACACTTCGGCGGTGAGTTCGTGACTGATGACATCTTCGCCCCACTGGACACCACCGAGTTCACGCCGTATATGGAGCAGATCTACGATTCGGGCGCTGATGCTTGGATCGTGACGTGGGCCGGGGCGGGGTTCGTGCCCATGTTCCAGACAGCGTCGGAGCTAGGTGTGCTGGATGAGATGGGGATGGGGGCCTCCTTCTTCGACAATCGGACCATGGCGGCGGTTTTCAGCCCGGTGGCGGATGAGATGATTGGGCAGGCCAGTGGGATTCTGTATCACTACAGCGCGCCTGACAACCCGATCAACGACTGGTTGGTGGCGGAGACGAAGGAGCGCTACGGTGAGCCGCCAGACCTGTTCGACGCTGATGGCATGAACGCCGCCCTGATGGCTCTTGAGGCTATCAAGGCGACCGGCGGTCAGACGGACGCCGACGCGCTGATCGAAGCGATGGAAGGGATGGAGTTCGAGGGACCGAAGGGAACCATCTACATCCGGCCGGAGGATCACGTGGCGATCCAGGACATGTACATCGTCAGGCTGACCGGCCTGGACGATCCCGACTTCGACATCTTTGAGCTGGTGGACACCACGCGACCCGAACCGCCCTGCTTGCTGCCGGAGGACAAACAGGATCGCTGCGGCGACCTGCCTGTTGGCAGTCTGGGCGGCGAGTAGGGGTCGACGGGCGGGACCGCGGGCGATCTCGCCCAAGCACCCGGGGCACGGGCGATCTCGCCCACGCTGTGCATGTCGCTCTGCTTACGGCGGGATTGGCTGGGCACCCAGGTCGAGCCGCTGCGCGGCCCGTCCCGGGCTTGGCGGGACTGCCTGGGGACCGTCCGAGATAGAGGTGAGAGATAGAGAGGGGCCCGTTCCAACTTCACTCGCCTTGGGCCTATCTCTATCTCTATTCAATGTCGGGTCGTGAACCCGACACCATGCTGCCTGGAGTGCAGTTAGGAGGTGCGCATGAGGGTCGACGCAGTCACCATGGCAACGTCACCATCGCCTCAGGGGCGAGGTGTCCCTTTTTTGGACCGACTGAGGAGGCTGGTGGAAGGCGCTTCAGCCGCTTTGCGGGCGGATGCCGCTGCGCTTACTTCTTCTATGGCGGGGGCCGCCTGGTCGCTTCCCTTTCCAATAGTGGGAGGCCATCCATCGATCAAGATCGGTGTGATAACAACGCGCACAGGCCCCCTGGATTATTATGGCACCATGCAAGTCCGGGGCCTGGAATTGGGAATCGAGTACGCCACGCAAGGTTCCCGGAAGGTCGCAGGACGGCCAGTCGAATTGATCATTGAGGATGATGCGGGTGATCCGACGACTGCCGCTCGAAAGGCTCGCGAACTGATCGAGCAGCGGGGTGTGCATATCTTACAGGGTGGTGTCTCAAGTGCCAGCGCGATCGTACTGACCGGCATCGCGGAGGAGTATCGATGCATCCTGGTGGTGGATCCAGCAGCGGCGGACAGCATCACGGCCCAACGGCTTAACCGGTATGTCTTTCGTACCGCTGCCAGCGTCTCGCAGGACGCGGCCGCCGGTGGTCGGTATGCTGTTGAGCACCTGGCTGGTCAAAACCGGACTTTCTGCTACATCGCGCCTGACAACGCCTTCGGACGCCAGAGCACCACTGCCTGGAAGCGGGTGATTGAGAAGCACGGCGGGGAGACGCTGGGGGAGTTCCTCGTGCCTCTGGAAACGGGCGAGGCGTCTAGGGATTTCAGCCCTTACCTACAGAAGATACTGGATACCCAAGCAGAGGTATTGGTACAGTCGTGGGCTGGTGCCGGGTACCGCGAGCTCTTTGGCCAGATGCGTGACTTGGGTGTCTTCGACAGGATGAAGGTGACGGGCGGTCTCGGCGACCGTGAAGCGCGCCACGCTTTGGGCACGGACGCCGTCGGCATGGTGGGGATCTGCAAGTACTCCTACATCCTGCCCGACAACCCGGTCAACGACTGGCTGACAGAACAGCACGTTGAGCGGTACGGTGAGGGTCCCGATCTCTTCACCGGCAGTAGCTTCGCTGCAGGGGTGGCGATTGTGGAAGCTCTGAAGCGAACCGAGGGAAACCCTGAGGCCGAAGTGTTGATTCCCGTCATGGAAGGTATGAGTTTTGAGGGCCCGAAAGGCCTTTACACGTTCCGGCCTGAGGACCATCAGGCGCTGCAGCCGATGTACGTCATAGAGATGGTGGAGGACGGGTCGACGGGTGGGACCGCCTGGGCACCCATGTCCACGCAGGCACGTGATCCAGAGCAGCGGTGGGCCATCCCAAAACTTATCCAGGAGATAGCGCCGGATGAGGCGGCGCCACTCCTGGTAGCAGCAGCAGCTGAGGCACGCGGGTATGTCTTGGAGACGAGTCGCTTGCGCAAGGAATTCGGTGCCCTGGTCGCAGTCGCCAATGTCAGCGTCAAGGTTCAGCCCCACACGATTCACTCCATCATCGGCCCCAACGGGGCGGGGAAGACCACCTTCTTCAACCTCTTGAGCGGCAATCTTGAAGCGACTGCGGGCAAGGTCTTCTTCAAGGGGCGTGAGATCACTCATTTGCCGCTCCATAGGACAGCCCACCTGGGTATTGGTCGTTCCTTCCAGATCACCAACATCTTTCCCAATCTGACGGTGCTGGAGAACATCCGGCTGGCCTGTCAGGCTCTTGGCAGGCACAACTTCCGTATTCTGAGCTCTCACAGGCGCTTTCGCGAGTATGAGGAGCGGGCTTGGGAGGTGATACGACAGGTGGGACTAGAGAAGGAGGCGTACACACCAGCGCGCACGCTGCCCCACGGTGGTCAGCGTAAGCTGGAGCTAGGCATTATCCTGGCCCCCGACCCAGAGGTGCTCCTGTTGGACGAGCCCACAGCCGGTATGGCCGCGGAACAGGTGCCGGAGTTGATCGATCTCATTCGCCGCGTTCACGCAAGTGGGAACAAGACGGTGATGTTGGTAGAGCACAACATGAACGTGGTGATGAGTATCTCAGACTACATCACCGTGATGCATCAGGGACAAGTGCTGGCCGAGGGCACGCCAGCCGAGATCGCCGCCAATGAGGTCGTCCAGAGTGCCTATCTGGGTGGCCTGTATGGGGACGCCGCTGCGCTTACGGAGGTTGGGTAGAATGGAGAGCATGCTAGAGGTCCGAGATATCCACACTTTCATCGGACAGTTTCACATCCTTCAAGGGGTGACGGTGAAGGTGAACAAGGGAAGCATCGTCGCCTTGCTGGGTCGCAACGGGGCTGGCAAGACGACAACGCTTAAATCTGTTCTGGGGTTGACACCTCCTCAACAGGGAAAAGTGATCTTTGACGGGCAGGAGATTCAGGGAGAACGCAGCTTTGACATCGCGGCTATGGGAATCGGCTTCGTGCCCGAACACCGTGCCATCTTCCGTGATCTGACTGTGCTCGAGAACTTGAAAATCGCCGAACGAAGGCGGGGGGATCTGGCAAGCAAGGAGGACTTCATCTTCGAGCTTTTCCCCGATCTGAAGCGCCTGATCCACCTCCCCGGCACCAATCTCTCCGGGGGTCAGCAGCAGATGTTGGCTATTGCCCGTGCCCTCGTGCCCGACAATGTGCTACTGCTCATTGACGAGCCTAGTGAGGGGCTGGCACCGGTCATCATTGAGCAGATGATGGAGGCGATTCGGCAACTGTCAGCAGAGACGACGGTGCTGCTCGTGGAGCAGAATTTCATTGTCGCCAGCCAGTTGGCCGAGAGCTATGTCATCATTGAGGAGGGAGTCTCGGTCAAGTCCGGCAAGATGGCTGACCTGGTGGAGGATCAGGAAACGATCCACCGTTACCTGGGTGCAGCCTGAGGCGAAAGACGCGTCGGAACGTGGCTCAGCGGGGCTGGGCTGGGACGTTGGAAGGTTGGGAGACTGGAGGGCAACTATGAACGGTATTCTTGCAAGATTGCGGAGGAACCGGACGCGAGTCATCATCGTGGCGATTCTGGTTGTGCTGTTCTTGATGGCGGTCCAGGGAATGAGCACCAGGGATTGGGTCATCACCACGCTGAGGGGCTTAAGTGTTGGATCGGTGACGTTTCTGGTCGCCGCTGGGTTTTCCATCATCCTGGGCCTGATGGACGTGCTAAACCTGGCTCAAGGTACATTGTTCATGATAGGTGCCTACGTGGGCTGGAGCGTCCTGGTGCGCCCGGACGTTTTTGTGGACATCCTCACGCCGGTAGCCCTCGTGGCGGCAGGTTTCTTGCTCAAACCCTTATTCGCAGGGCCGCTGGGACGGCTCAAGCTATCCCCCGTGATTCGTCGCGTATGGCCGTGGGTGGGGTTGATCCTGGCTGGCGCGGTTTTGTTTTTCGTCTTGTCACGCGCCCCCATCGCTATGTGGGATGCGGAGGTCTACAATAAGAGCCCGGTTGTCTGGACTCAGAACTTCGAGCGGGGATTGTCCCTTTCGTTGGTTGAGCCGGCCCGTTTCGAGGGACTGTCGCCCGTTGTCGGCCTGGTCGGCATGCTGCTGGGGGGCGTTTTGGCTGGTGCGAGCCTGACCGGCTTGGGGCAGCGGGCGAGGGGAGCCTCGTCCACGGGACGACGGCGCTCCACGGAGGGCGATCGGGTCGACGGGCGATATCGCCCAGGCAGGTTGGCCGCCGCTGCGCTTACAGCACGTTGGCCCTGGGAAACCTTGATACCATTTCTCATCCTGCTGGTGGTCGGTGTTGGTGTCTACCTGGCAAACGATGGATTGACCCGTGTCCTGTTCACCTTGGATAGCACTTTCCTCTTCCTGATGGCTGTTGCGGTCGCCACGCTGACCGGTGCAGGCCTGGGGGCCCTGATGGAGGCCGCGCTGATTCGACCTTTGTACGAGCGCGCTCTCTATCAGATCATGCTCACGTTTGGACTTGGTTTCATCGGCATTGAGGTCGTCAGAGCGCTTTGGGGCCGTGCAGGGTTCACTATGCCGCGCCCTTCCATCTTCGCCGGTACAGGGGACGGGTGCCCAGCCACGACGCTGGCGGGGGTGATCCAGAACAGGTGCCGGATCTGGACCGTCACGATTGGAGGAGAGACTGCCCGGCTGCGCACCTACAACGAGATCTTCGTCATTCTGGTGGGCCTGTTCGTGCTGGTTGTCGTCTGGATCCTTCTCCAGCGCACACGGTTGGGGATGGTCATCAGGGCCGGTGTGCAGGACAGCGAGATGGTGGAGGCTTTGGGTATCAACGTGCGACAAGTCTTCACGCTTGTGTTTGGGCTGGGCGTGGGGATTGCTGCCCTGGGCGGTGCGATTTCCGGACCATCGACGGGTCTTTCGGCGGAGATGGGGGCGCACTTGCTGTTGAGCGCTCTGATTGCCTTGGCCATCGGAGGGCTGACCAGCTATCCCGGGGCCGCGGCCGGCTCTGTGCTAGTGGGTCTGGTGCAGCAGTTCATCATCAAGTACGGGCAGATTGGGATCAACCTGCCCTTCGTGGCCGAGCCATTCAAACCAACACCCCCGTTGGTCCCGGCCTCGACCGTCTTGTTGATGGTTGTCATTCTCGTACTGGTGCCTCAGGGTTTGTTCGGGAGGAGGGAGTGAGGGTATGCGAAGGAACAAGGAAGGGTATCAACGATCCGATGAGAGGGTAGGAGGGGCAAGTCGCTTGTCACTCGTGTTAAGGGCGGTCACCTGGCTGAAGGAAAACGTTGTCTTCCTGGTGGTTGTCGGTCTATTGGCGGCCTTGCCGTTTGTGGTTGCCATTCTAGATGGTCAGTCCATCGCTGGCATGATGGCTAACGAACCGGGGAACGCCAAGTTTGTTCAAGGATTGATGATCGAGATCTTCATCCTGGCCGTCTTTGCCATCAGTTACGATCTCGTATTTGGTTTCACCGGGCTGCTGTCCTTCGGACACGCTATGTTCTTCGCTGTGGGTGCCTATCTGACGGGTGTGTTGCTTAAGACCTTTGAGTGGTCCCTGCTGCCGACGGTGGTGGCGGTGGTCGTCGCGGGGATCCTGCAGGCTCTGCTCTTCAGCGTTGTGCTGCCTCGGGTCCATGGGGTGACCTTCGCGCTGGTCACGCTGGGTATCGCTGAGGTCTTCGACATCATCATCAGAACTCGGGAGTTGGCGGACTATACCGGCGCGGAGGTGGGCTTGCAGGGTATCCCGCAGCCCGACTTCCTGAACCCGGCTACTGAGCGACTGAACGTCTACTTCGTGGCTCTGGCCTTTGCTGTGTTGGTGTTCCTGCTCTACCGCCGCTTCGTCGACTCGCCGACGGGGCGTGTTTGCATCGCGATCCGGGAGAACGAGGACCGGGCGAAGATGCTGGGCTACAACACCTTCACCTTCAAGCTGGCTGCCCTGATGGTGGCCTCGGTCACTGCCGCTCTGGCGGGCACAATGAACGCGTTGTACAAGCCGATCGTCAGCCCAGAGATCGCCACGATGGGTTACACCGTCGACGCCCTGCTGATCATTCTGATTGGAGGCATCGGAACGCTGAGTGGAGCTATGATCGGTGCCGGTGTTTACCGACTGATGGAGTTCTACCTGCTCAAATGGTTTGGTGAAGCCGGGAGCTATGTGTTGGGCGCTGTCTACGTCGCGCTGGTGCTGTTCGTACCGTATGGTATTATAGGTACTTGGAGGCAGCGCTTCTTCCGGGTGAAGGCTGAGCGATAGGGCGATGAGGCGACTGGCTGGGCGGGGCCAGCTTAGTGATAAAGTGGTGCGATGCTGCAACCGATGGAGGTAGGATATGGTCATAGACGAGGCGGATAGACGACGTCCGATCGAAGAGCTACACGAGAAGCGTGAGCAGGCCCGGCTCGGGGGTGGACAGGAACGGATCGAGCGCCAGCACGATAAGGGCAAGATGACGGCACGGGAGCGGGTGGAGGTGTTGCTCGATCCCGGCTCCTTCCGGGAGCTGGATATGTTTGTCACGCACCGGGCTGTTGGTTTTGGTGTGGAGGAGAAGAAGCATTTGGGAGACAGCGTCGTCACCGGCTGGGGGACCATCAACGGCCGCCAGGTCTATATCTTCTCCCAGGACTTCACCGTCTTCGGGGGCAGCCTGTCCGAGGTCCACGCCGAGAAAGTGTGCAAGATCATGGATCTGGCGATGAAGAACGGCGCGCCCGTCATCGGGCTCAACGACTCCGGTGGTGCCCGTATCCAAGAAGGCGTTGTCTCCTTGGCAGGATACGCTCATATTTTCCTGCGCAACGTTCTAGCCTCCGGTGTGGTGCCCCAGATTTCGGCCATCATGGGGCCCTGCGCCGGCGGAGCTGTCTACTCGCCAGCAATGACGGATTTCATCCTGATGACGAAAGGGACGAGCCATATGTTCATCACGGGCCCTGGGGTGGTGAAGGAGGTTACGCGTGAGGAGGTCACTTTTGAGGAGCTGGGCGGTGCGATGACCCACGCCTCGAAGAGTGGGGTGGCCCACTTCGCCGCCGAAGACGAGAGGGACTGCCTTGGTCTGATCCGGGAGTTGGTGAGCTACATCCCTCAGAACAACTTGGAGGATCCTCCCTTCGTTCCCACCGATGATCCTGAGGATCGACAGGATGAGGCGTTGAGGACGATCATCCCCGCGAGCCCAACCAAGCCGTATGATGTGAAGGAGATCATTCGCCGCGTGGTCGACGGGTCGACGGGCGATCGGGTCGACGGGCGATATCGCCCAGGCACCTTGGCCCAGGCACCTTCGCCCAGGCACCCAGGCTCTGCTTACGGTGAGGCAGAGTTTCTGGAGGTGCACGAGAACTGGGGCCCGAACATCGTGGTGGGGTTCGGACGTTTCGGTGGACGCTCAGTGGGAATCGTGGCCAATCAGCCGTCTGTCCTGGCCGGCGTGCTGGATATTGACGCCTCCCGCAAGGCCGGTCGATTCGTCCGCTTCTGCGATGCCTTCAACATCCCCTTGGTCACCTTCGTAGATGTGCCAGGCTTCCTGCCGGGCGTCGATCAGGAGCATAACGGCATCATCTTGAACGGAGCAAAGCTGTTGTGGGCTTACTGTGAGGCGACGGTGCCGAAGATCACTATCATCACGCGCAAGGCCTACGGTGGGGCTTATGACGTGATGAGTTCTAAGCACATCCGCGGGGACATCTCCTACGCCTGGCCGACATCTGAGATCGCGGTGATGGGGCCGAAGGGCGCGGTGAACATCATCTTCCGGAAGGAGATCGCCGCTGCCGAGGATCCGGTGGCAGAACAGGAGCGACGGATGGAGGAGTATCGTGAGCAGTTTGCCAATCCCTACATCGCCGCGAGTCGCGGGTACGTGGATGACGTCATTGAGCCCCAGCAAACACGGCCTCGCATCATTGAGGCGCTGAAGATGCTGGAGAATAAGCGGGATGCGAATCCACCAAAGAAGCATGGGAATATCCCGTTGTAGGGTAACGGCAAGACGGCGGACGGCTCTTCGAGCTAGGGACGATGGGCAAGGGAGAGCGCGGGGTGGGCCGTCATGCGCGAGGAGATCGGTTGGGAGGTGGATGCCGCTTTGCTTACTTTCCCTATGGTGGATGCCGCTTTGCTTACTTTCCCTATGGTAGATGCCTCTTTACTCACTTTCCCTATAGTGGTGTCGCTACGCTTATAGTGAGGCTGATCGGGGTCTACTCGGCCCCTAAGCATGCCTTCCACTATCCCAATGGGGATCGGGTGCAGCTGCTCGGTATCCTCTTCGAATGTGAGGTGCTCGGCGGGAGGCTTGAGCCTGGAGCGGTCGCGAGGTTTACGAGGCCGCGGAGCTTACGTTAGGAAGTAGGAGATATGATGACTAAGCCTTTGAAAGTCTGTGACCTGATGCTTCGTGACGGCCATCAGTCGCTACTGGCGACTCGAATGCGGACGGAGGACATGTTGCCCATCGCTGAGACAATCGACCAGGTGGGTTACTGGGCGGTGGAGATGTGGGGAGGGGCGACCTTCGACTCCGCGATGCGCTTCTTGGATGAGAACCCCTGGGATCGCATCCGTCGCCTGAAGGAGCATATGCCGAATACGCCGTTCATGATGCTGTTGCGAGGACAGAATGTGGTCGGCTATCATCACTACCCCGACGACGTGCTGGAGAGCTTTGTGGTCCATGCGCACAAGAATGGGATCGACATCTTTCGTATCTTTGATGCCCTGAATGACGTGCGGAATATGCGCAAGGCGATGGAGGTGGTCAACCGCGAAGGGGCTCACGCTCAGGCCTCGATCTGCTATACGATTGGGCCGCCGTATAGCATAGATTACTTCGTGGACGTGGCCGGTCGGCTGGCGGAGATGGGCGCGGATTCGATCTGCATCAAGGACATGGCCGGTTTGATCAGTCCGTATGCGGCCTACGAGTTAGTGAGTCGGCTCAAGGCGGCGTCAGACTTGCCGATCCATCTTCACTCCCACTCGACGAGCGGCATGGCGACCACGGCTCACCTGAAGGCAGTTGAAGCAGGGGTTGATATCGTGGATACTGCCATCTCCGCGCTCTCCCTCACGACATCCCATCCTCCCACCGAGTCGATTGTGGCGATGTTGAGAGGTCGCGAGCGAGATACAGATCTCGACCTTGATCTTCTGGCGGAGATATCTGGGCACTTCGGCAAAATCCGCAGGAAGTATGCGAGTTTCGAGAGCGGCCTGTTTGGGGTGGACGTCCGTGTGCTTCGGTATCAGATTCCCGGGGGGATGCTGTCCAACCTGGTCTCTCAACTGCGCGAACAAGGCGCCGAGGATAGGTATGAGGCGGTGCTTGATGAGGTGCCCCGCGTGCGTGCCGATCTGGGTTATCCACCGTTGGTCACGCCGTCCAGCCAGCTGGTGGGAACGCAGGCGACGCTCAATGTGGTGCTAGGGGAGCGTTACAAGGTCATACCGGAGGAGGTCAGGCAGTATGTGCGTGGGTACTATGGTCGTCCACCGGCTCCCATTGACCCCGACGTGAAGCAGGAGGCTATTGGCGACGAAGAGCCGATCGACTGCCGTCCGGCCGACCTGATCCCACCGGGCATAGATAAGGCAAGAGAGGAAGTCGCTGCGCTTGTCGCGGAGCTTGCGGGTGACACCGCTGCGCTTACGGCGAGCGATGGGGACGGCCTGGTCAAGGAGGAGGACGTGATCTCTTACGCTCTGTTCCCAAAGGTGGCGGGGCCCTTCCTGGAACGTCGGGCGAAAGGGGGCGATGGGAAGGAACCGCTGGTGGCCGCTGTCGCCGGCCTGTTGCTGTCGCAAAGCTTACGAATCGCGCGAGCTGACGAGGCCGAGCAGAGTGGGGTGGAGCTTACAAGCAGGTCCAGCGCGCAGCGGGGTGGGTCGCCCTGGAAGGTTGGTTGGCGGCCCGGGCAGGGGCGCTGGCACGGCCTTATCGCAGGCACGGGAGGCGCCTAGGCGACAAGGTGATAGGGCGATAAGGATGGCGGGCACTTTCACATGCCAGAACTGGGATTGCTGAGCTTGGCTTTTCATGGTGGATAGGAGGTTACTGATGGCGGCTGTGGCGGCCAAAGCTGCTGGAGAATTCAAGATTACGCTTGACGGCGTCGAGTATCCCGTCGTTGTCGAGACTGCGCAGGGATCGTCTTGGACGATCGTCGTCAACGGTCGCTCGTTCAAAGTGGAGCTTGAGGGGGATGACACCGTATTGGTGGACGGCATTACGTACGACGTGACAGTGGACGGGGAGATGGTCAGGGCGGATGACGCATCTTACACCATGGAGGTATCCGGGCTCTCCGTAGGGCGTGCGGCTCCTGGCGCGAAGCTTACGAGTGGTGCAGTAGCCGAGCCAGCTGCCGCAAAGCTTACGAGTCGCTCAGTCGAAGCGGCCGAGTATGCCGGGGCGATCACCGCGATCATGCCCGGCCAGGTGACCCGGATCATGGTCGAGGAAGGTCAGAAGGTGAGGGAGGGCGAGGCTGTCTGCGTCCTGGAGGCGATGAAGATGGAGAACGAGCTTCGCACGGACCGAGAGGGGGTTGTGAAGGCGGTGCACGTGCGGCCGGGGGAAAACGTGGAGAAGGATCAGGTGCTAGTGGAGGTCGAGTAGTCAGGGTGGGCTGTGAGGCGATAAGGCGATAAAGCGACAAAGCGATTGGCTGGGCGAAGGTGCCTGGGCGATTTTGCCCGAGGGCATTCGCTGTCGCTTCGCTTCCTTGGAGCCGCTCCGCTTCCTTTGGGCCCCGCAGTTTGCGGCGTTTGCAAGCTGGGGGGCTTCGTAGTTTCTGGGATTCGAGGCCCAACGCAATTCAAACAGTAGCCAACCTAAGTCAAAGGTTTCTCCAACCTGATCCAACGGAAGAAGCTTCCGGGTTGTGGTATACTGAGGTGAGTGGCAATTCCGTCGATCGACGTCAGGGTCAGGCGCTGGACAAAAAGCGTAGGTCTTGTCAGTTCTGTTGGGTTGCTTAGGCGGTCTGCTATCCATGATGCCGCACATGGGGTCGACGCAGTCACCGGGTCGACGCAGTCACCGGGTCGACGCAGTCACCCTTGACAGTTTTGCCTCAATATGTTAGAATAATTATAAACTAAGAGATATTATAAATAACAAGCACACTTATGCGTGTCTTGCCCTCTCCGGGGGGCAGGAGCCTTGCAAGTCTTTGTGGCACACCTGACACGTG
>CAYQZG010000094.1:0-15253 GCA_964421785.1 uncultured Anaerolineales bacterium | reverse complement strand
TCCTGCAAACTTCGGAATTCTAAGCGTTCTCTCCCTTCCATATGCGATTGCCCTGTTTTCAAAGTCGAGCCCGGTTGCTAGTCCAGATGGATTGATGTATCATTATGTTTTTGGGCGGAGGCCGCCCAGTCGCTTACCTTTTTCAAAGAGGAGGTTATGGATAGCCTTTCCATCGTCTTGCCAGCGTACAACGAGGAAGAGAACGTCGCACAGGCCGTGGAACATGTGTCCGAGGTGGCCCAGACCTTGGATCGCGACTATGAGATCATTCTGGTCAACGACGGCAGTGCGGATCGCACCGGGGAGATCGGTCGTCAGCTTGAGGGGCGTGTCCCGAACTTCCGTCTGGTAGAACACTATCCCAATCGCGGTTACGGCGGGGCGCTGAAGGCGGGATTTGAAGCCGCCGAGAAGGACCTGATCGCTTTCTATCCTGGTGACGCCCAGTTCGACTTTGGAGAGGTCACGCGGCTTCTGGAGCAACTTGAGGAGGAGTGGGGCGACGCAGGCACCGGCGCGGACATCGTCTGCGGCTACCGCGTCGATCGGCAGGACAACGCCATTCGCCGGCTCAATGCTTGGGGATGGAACATGATGGTGCGCCTCCTCTTCGGTTATCTATGCCGCGACATCGACTGTGGCTTCAAGCTGTTCCGGCGTGAGGTGCTCGATCGCGTCAACATCGTCTCCGACGGCGCCATGATCGACACCGAGCTCCTGGCCGGGGCCAAGGCGCGGGGCTTTCGCATCGCCGAGGCTCCGCTCACCCATCTGCCCCGCGAGGCCGGTGAGGCGACCGGCGCCAACTTGGCCGTGATCGCCAAGGCGTTTCGAGACCTGGCCCGCTTCCGCATCCGACTGAGCCGGGAACTGCGAGAGGAAGCTTGATAAGGCTGTGCTGCCATCGCTGCCGGCGCGATTGGGCCTTTGATGTGGCCCGATGTCGCTGTTCCTGCGGTGGTGTCTTGGAGATTGTGGGCGGTCCCACGTTTGACCCAGCCCGCGTGCGCGAGGATGTGCACAACCTGTGGCGCTATCGCCATGCGCTGCCGTTGAGCGCCGCGCTGCCCGTCCCTGGCAAGGACTTCAGGCCTTTGCCGGAGGATGCCGCTTCAGCAGCTGCGCTTCCTTCGCTTACAGCGGACGCCGCGCCGGTGACGCTGGGTGAGGGATGGACCCCCCTGGTCGATCTCGACTGGGACGGTCATGCCGTTCACGTCAAGGTTGAGTCCCTTAACCCCACGGGGTCCTTCAAGGACCGCGGTGCGGCTCTGTTGGTGACGGCCCTCAGAGCGGCCGGTGTGCGCAAGGTCGTCGAGGATTCCTCGGGCAACGCGGGGGCCGCGCTGTCCGCCTACGCTGCCCGCGGGAGCCTGGACGCCACGATCTACGTGCCGGGGCACGCGTCGTCGGTGAAGCAGGCCCAGATCGCGGTCTACGGCGCGGAGATCGTCACCGTGCCAGGGTCTCGCACCGACACTGCGGCTGCCGTGCTCCAGGCGGTCGAGGAGGGGGTCGACGCAGTCACCGGGGATAAACGCCATCGCGGGGTAGTCTATGCCAGTCACGCCTACAGCCCTCTCTATGCTCAGGGGATGAAGACGATCGCTTTTGAGCTCTGGGAGCAGTGTGGTGGGTGCACCCCGGGCAGCGTCGTGGTCCCGCTGGGCCACGGCGGCCTGCTGCTCGGCCTGCATATCGGCTTCGACGAGCTGCTGAGCGCGGGACTGATCGAGCGTCGGCCGCGCCTCTTCGGGGTCCAGTCCGAGGCGTGCGCGCCATTGGCGCGCGCCTGGGAAAGGGGGGCCAGCGAGGTCGAGCCCGTCGAGGAGAGGGAGACGGTGGCGGGCGGCGTGCGCATCGCGGCCCCTCCCTGGGGGCGCCAGGTGCTGGACGCCGTGCGGCGCAGCGACGGTGCTATCGTAGCTGTCTCCGACGAGGAGGCGATGACGGCTCAGAGGAAATTGGCCCGGCGCGGCTTCTACGTCGAGCCCACCTCGGCGCTGGCCATGGCGGCCCTGGATCGCGTAGACGATGGCGATCCCTTCGACCTAGCCCCGCCGACCATCGTGGTGCTCACCGGTAGCGGATTCAAGAGCCCGCCTCGTTAGGCTGCACGCGGCCTGGATCGTGGAGTTTGACGTCTATGATTGATGCACAGCACGACGTGGAACGTTTCATGTTCCGTCACGGCCTCCGGTACGACCCTGCCACGCATATGCTGGACCTCGCCTCCGAGGTTGGTGAGCTGGCCAAGCTCGTGCTGCAGGCCAGTGACTACGGTCGGCGACCACTGGTTGACGATGGGAGTTTCTCGGATGAGCTGGGCGACGTGTTCTACAGCTTGTTGACAGTGGCCACGGTGCTGGACATCGATGCCGGCGAGGCTCTCCAGGATGCGCTGCGGAAGTACGAGGGCCGCATGCGAGAGCGCGGGGCGCCAGGTTCGGCATGACGGATCGTCAATCCGCGCCGGAGCTTGACGCGCTACAAAGGACGCTGGGACATCGCTTTCGCCGCCTGACGCTCCTCCGTCGTGCGCTGACGCATCCCTCCTACGTCAACGAGCATCCCGACGAGGCGGGGGGCGACAATCAACGCCTGGAGTTCTTGGGCGACGCCGTGATAGATTTCATCGCCGCGGCGTGGGTCTACCGCCGCTACACCGAGTTCGCCGAGGGGCGTATGACGCGTCTGCGCGCTGCTCTGGTGCGCACGGAGACCCTGGCGCGTCTGGCCCGGCAGGTGGGCATCGACGAGACGCTGCGGCTCGGCTACGGTGAGGAGGAGGCGGGAGGACGCCAGCGGGACCCCAATCTGTGTGACGCGTTCGAGGCTGTGGTGGGGGCCGTCTACCTCGACGGGGGCATAGCGGCGGCCCGGGCGTTTGTCGAGCCTCTGCTCGGCCCGGTGGCGAGAGCGACGCTGGAGAGGGCGGCGGATCGGGATGCGAAGAGCCGTCTGCAGGAGTGGAGCCAGGCCGAGCAGAGGGTCACGCCGCGCTACCGCATCGTGGCCGAGAGAGGGCCGGATCACGCCAAGACGTTCGAGGCGCAGGTTCTCCTGGGCGACCGGGTGGTCGGTCAGGGCTCAGGGCGCAGCAAGCAGGCGGCCGAGCAGGCCGCGGCGGAGGCGGCTTGGGATTCGTTGGTCTGGTCCAGCGATTCGGACGAAGACTTGTGGGCTCAATGAACGACGGTGATTGGCGTTATCTGTTGGCGGTCCCGTTCAGGCGTTCGCCCTGAGGGATACCGCGTCTATGCTATTTAGGCGTCAAATGCATGCTATTGAGGTATCTAACATGCGCCACAACAGGTATCTAACATGCGCCACACAGAGTATCTAACCTGTGCTACAAGGTAGCTCTTGACAGATTCATGATTATATAATAAAATCACGTGAGCCTCGGTTTCGTGGTAGGCTTCACAAAAGCGTCAGAACTGTCATAAGGAGGGGAAACCATGCCTCCCATTTCCGGTGAGTCTGAGCTCGGTCCCTACAGTATTCTCCATCTCCTGCCAGAGTTAGGCAAGGATGGCCTCGTAGAGGCTTGGCTGGCGGAATTGCCCGAAAAGCAGCAAGAAGTAACGCTCAACATCCTTCGGATCCCTCACCGAGAGGTGAGTGAGGAGGATGAGCACGCCTACGCCGTCTTCAAGCACGAGGTGGACGTGCTCACGAGGCTGCGGCATCCCAACGTCGTTAGAATCTACCCTCTACCTCCCAAGGCGGTTTCCCTGCAGGATGAGAGCTATCTTTCAAAGGAGGAAGTCGGAGGGGAGAGCCGGTGGTTCTGGGCGATGGAACGTCTGGAGGGCGGTTCCCTGAACGCCCGTATGCAGCGGGGTAGATTGACCGTGCCGGAGGCCGCTGAGTTCGTCTACCAGATTGCATCGGCGTTGGACTACGTCCACTCGAAGGGCGTCGCTCACCTGGGCGTTCAGCCTCGAAGCGTATTCTTCCGCTATTCCTTGGATGGGCTAGATCCTGAGGTCGAGCTCGTGTTGACGAATTTCGGTGGCGCCGCGTCAGTTGATGAGGCGCTTTCTGGCGAGGGGCGACCCGAGCTCTCCTCCAAGGTCTACGCGGCGCCGGAGCTAGTCCGACCCAGAGCTGGTCGCCAATCCGTCGATCATCGAGCCGCCGATGTCTACTCCCTGGGGGTCTTGTTCTACCAGCTGCTCGCGGGGACGGTGCCTTTTTCGGGCAGCGAAGATGACATCGAGAGGGCTATCCTGGCCTCCAAGCCCAACCCCTTGATGCGTTTTGATGTGCCAGAGAGAGTTGAGCGTCTCATCTTCCAGGCTCTGCAGAAGAGCGCCGTCGACAGACCGTCCACTGAGGAGTTCTTGACCAGACTGGACAAGGCGGTACCGCCGCCGCGAGAGGTCCGTACCGGGGCTGAAATTCCGGAGTCTGTTTCACTTGGGGCACCAGCAGAGGAAGTCGTGGCCGAGCGAGAAAGGAGAGGCGAGGAGGCCGGTCCAGGTTTCTTCCAGAGGCTGAGGAATCGCCTGTTTGCCCCCTCTCCCTCCGAGCCGAAGCTGTTGGTGCCGGAGGATGAGGCAGTGCTCGACGGACGTGTGATCTTTGCCTGGGACTGGGAAGGGGAGCTTCAGAACGACCAGGTCTATGAGCTTCGCATGTGGAAAGAGGATCAGAGTCACGACAGGGTAGGGGAGCTTCAGAGCGAGCCAGAACTGGAGATCGATCTGGACGCAGTTGTGCCCGAGCTGCCGGGTGAGGAAGATAAGTGTTTCTGGAGCGTGGCTGTCGTCCGTGAGAGTCCCTACGGCTCGCTCAGTGATGAGGCTGAACCACGCTCTTTCGTTTATGGCAGAGGGAGTGATGAGGAGCTGCCCCAGGAAGAGGAGGAACAGGAGGAGCAGCCACCGGCAGAGGAGGTCATAGGCGGGGTCGAGGCGATTGGGGAGTCTGAGGGAGATTGAGCAGATGACGGATCAGGGAAACACGTCGGGAAAGCCACGAAAAGAGACGTTATACGAGCGAGTCGCTGCCGGTCGGTGTGTGCTCTTCATCGGGTATGACCTTTCGACCGGGCTGCCGGACAGGGCGGACTTAGCTCTCGAGCTGATGAATAACTCGGGAGCGGCCCGTTCGGCGGATCAGCAGTTTAAGCTCTCATCTCGTCATACTGCGGACTCGTCGCGGCGGGTGCTGATTGTCGAGGACGACGTGGAGGCACATGACGTGTTGCGCAACGTGATCGCGCCGCTCGGCTACGAGGTCGAGGGCGCCTATGATGGTCAGCAGGCCCTGGATCTGCTAGGGAACGGACGGTTTGACGTTGCGGTCGTCGATTTGCGGCTGCCTGGCCCAGGCGGGATGGAGGTCCTGAGCAGCATCAAGAGCAGGCATCTTGACGTAGACGTCGTTATTCTGACAGCTCACCCGACGTTGGACTGTGCCATTGAGGCCCTTCGGCACGGTGCCTGTGACTTCATCAGAAAGCCGTTCAACAACGACACGGTTCGGGCCAAGCTTAGAGATGTGATGGAAAAGAGGCGTCGGGAGAAGTATCGATCGTATGCCAAAGCCTTGTCCCGCATCACGTTCCCGATGGCAGCTCAGGTCTATGAGCTGAAGCATGGCCGAGAGGCTCTGCTCTCCGTCCTGGCCCGGCATGTGGAGGGGGTGGCCGATCCTCCGCAGTGTTACCGCCCCATCCCTGCGCTGCCCTTCCGCATGGTTGTGTCCCTAAACTACGACACGTTGTTGGAGGGTGTTCTCAGCGAGGAAGGGACCGAGTATCAGAAGGTCTTCAACTCGCACCAACTCGAGCGTCACCGGCAGGGTGAGTTGCGGATCGTCAAGCCCTACGGTTGCGTCACAGAGCGGGCGTCCATGGTGGTTACGGAGGAGGATCAGCTCGACTTTCTCTCCCGATGGCCCGGCATGCTGGACACCATGGGGCTGGGGTTGCCCGGTAGAACGATGCTCTTCATCGGATGCGACCTCATGGATCGAAGTTTCCGTCGCATGTATCGCGATGTCGCCCCCCGCCTGGCCGGCCCCGCCTATCTGATCCAGAGAGGCCTGCCCGATCCTTTGAAGGAGTACTGGGCTGATCGGCACCTGCGGGTCATTGATGATGACGTCTTGGAGCTGTTGGAGGCGGCGGTGGGGTTGACTGAGACTACGATGACCGAGCTCGCATCCGCCGAGCCCATCGAGTCTCTAGATCTGGAGACAGCTACGTGGACAGAGACAGGGCCGGTGCGCAGTGTGAATCAGGATTGTGTTGAGGCCGTGGTGCCACCAGAGCCCCGGCAGAGCCAGCGGGGGAGTCTATTCGTCGTGGCGGACGGTATGGGAGGGCACGAGGGCGGCGAGGTAGCGAGCCAGCTCGCCGCCGACGTGATTGTTGAGGAATATTATGCGCTCAATGGGGAACTGGCGAAGGACCTCTCTCGGTCCGTCAAGATGGCGAATCGGGCTGTCTGCCAGAAGGCCGAGCGTAAACCCATCTGGAGAGGGATGGGTACCACCATCGTGGCTGCCGTCGTGCACGGGGGAGACCTCTACGTGGCCAATGTTGGCGACAGTCGGGCCTACCTGGTGCGCCGGAGTATGATCGAACAGATCACCTGGGATCATTCCTTTGTGGCGGAGGAGGTGCGGGCCGGCAGAATGACCTGGGAGCAGACGCTCGATCACCCTCAAAGAAATCTTCTAACGCGTGCGATTGGCGCTGGTGGGCGGATCGACGTGGACATCTTTGAAAGGAAGCTCAGGAAGGGGGATGTCATTGTCCTGTGCTCTGATGGCCTGACGGAGTATGTCACCGACGAGGAGATCGAAGAGGAAGTCAGGATGAGCCCCGCCGGCTCGGCCGTGAAACGGTTGGCCAGATTCGCCAGCCAGCGGGGAGGATCGGACAACATCAGCATCATCGTCGTCAAAGTCAGCTGAAAAGCAAAGGAGTTCTCTCTATGTTCAGGAGATCGTGGAGCGTCGCCGGAAGCATGATCGTCTGTTTGATCTTGGTCCTGGCTGGACCGACGTTGTCTGCCCAGTCCCAATCCAACGTGGACGAAGTGATCATCACCGATATCACAGCCGAGTCCAGGCCGGGCGAGCACCCGTTGGTGACAGCCTACGTCTCCGTGCTAGATGACCAGAACGAGCACATATCGGGCCTGGGGGAGAGCGACTTCAGTGTGAAGGAGTTCACCGAGTCGGTCTCCGACTTCTCCGTCAACACCGAGAGGCAGGGCGTGGCTGTGGATGTCCTGGTCGATATCAGCGGCAGCATGAGAGACAGAGGAACGCCGGACCAGAGCAGGCTGGAGGATGTGCAGTGGGCGACCGAGAGATTCCTGAGCGATCTAGGTGGTGAGGATTGGTCGAGTATCTACACCTTCTGCGAGGAGGTTGATCAGGTCCAACCTCTGGAGCCTGCCGAGGGGAGTGATGTCCCTACCCTTGAGATACCATCCGATGGGACCGAGCTGTCCACCTGCCTCTTCGAGGGCCTGTACAAAGCTATCGACGATCTGACGAAAGATATGGAGGAACGAGGGGACAGGTTTGCCCGTGCGAAGAAGGCCATCTTCGTCTTCTCCGATGGGGCGGACAGCGGCCTTGAGTACTGCGGAAACGACCTCCAGGATGTTAAGAACCTGCTTGGGGCGAGGGATCCGCGAAGGACGATATCCATCTATGCCATCGGCGTGGGGTCTGAGGAGCCTGGAGAGTATCGACAGTATCAGGCCGACTTTGGTGACCTGAAGAACCTGGCCGATGTCACGGATGGGGAGTTCATTCACTACTTCGGTGAAGGCGCCCAGGGGGAGTTGACCGCGATATTTGAGCGTTTCCTCACGCAGGGAGAGCAGTACGTCGTTCAGTATGGCACGGAGACGTGTGGCGATCAGGTGGCAGTCCACGTCGGGGTGGGAGGCAAATTGACGGATGACGAGAACCCGGCGGAGGTGGCGATAGAGCCTGTTGAGCCCGTGATTGCGTTGAGCGGCGTGGAGGAGGGTGAAAGGATCTCCGGCGAGGTCACGCTGAGCCCGGACATTGTGCTGGAGCAGTGTCCCATACGAAGGGTGACCTATTACGTCAACGGGAAGCAGATGGACACGGTGGCCCAACCCTTTGAATGGACGTGGGACACCTCGACGCTGCCTGATGATCTGGGAGGGGAGCCGTCGGCCGGGGGCGTGATCGACGGTGTCACGATCCGGGTGGAGGCCGAGGATCAAAAAGGCCTCATCGGGGAGTATAGCGTCTCCAATGTGGCTGTGGAGATCGCGGATCCCAGTATCGAGATCTCCAGGGTGGAGAATCCGTTCACGAGGATGGACCTTCTCAGCATCCAGGATCCGGTCGAGCGCCACGGCACGTGGAAGCAGCGGAAGACGTGCACACAGATCGCTCCGAGAGAGCTCACCGTCGAGGTCGACGTGAGCCACTCCAGCGGAGGTCGGGAGGTCCAGAAGGTCATTTTCAGGGTGGATGGAGAGGTCGTGGACTCGCTCAGTCGGCTGCCCGTGCAGTACGACCTGGACATCTCGTCCTGGGGCTGCTCCGATCTGCAGCCCGGAGAGCACAATGAGGACGAGCATCGGCTTACGGTGATCGTTGAGGACGATCTCGGGCTGACCGCGCGGGACGAGACTTATATTGACAGCGACGTCTACGTTCCGGGCTTTTGGCAGATGATCCTCGGCGGGTTGAGGGGACAGCTTCGGCTCTGGCCGGCCTGGCTGGCGGTGCTGCTGGTGATTGCCCTGGCGATCTACGTGCAGACCGTGGGCACGCAGCAGGCCATGGATCAGGTGGTGGTGGGTGTCAGGAAGGTGACGGAGTTCCTGGGCGTGGTGAGCAAGGGGACGCGGCTGGTCTTGATTGAGGAGGAGGAGGACGTCCGGCCCTATGCTCTGCGTGACGTCACAAATCTGGGGCGCGATGAGACGAGGACCGATATCTCCTTCGACAACCCGGCGGTGTCGCGTATGCATGCCACAGTGGTGAAGGAAGACGAGGATTTCATGATCTACGACCAGGGCAGCAAGAACGGTACATACGTCAACGGGCGACGGTTGCCCTTCAAGGGGCACGCCGTGCTAGAGAACGGTGATCTGGTTGAGCTGGGACGGGGTGGGGTGCAGCTTCGTTTCGAACGGGAAGAAGAAGCAGAGAGCGATGAGGGAGACAACAATAGCTAGGAGGGGTGAAACGAAAGGATCGCCCGAGGAGGTCACGTTATGTTAGATATCAGAGCAGGCAGTAGGATTGGGCCCTACAAGGTCATAACGCCTCTGGAGGTATCCGCCAGAGGTGGGATGTCTACCTTGTTCCTGTCCCAATTAGCGCAAGTGGACAGCACTCAGCTTCTGCTCCTCAAGGTCGTTCCCATTGAGGAAGAGGGCGGCGAGGGCGGCGGAATCGTGGCGCTCAATGCCCTGCGGAAGGAGATCGATCTGCTGCAGAGGCTCCGACACCCGGGCATTGTCAAGGTCTACCCGATACCCTCTCGGAACGGCAGGCGAGAGCACTACATCTCCCGGGCCACTAATGTGCAGGGGCGGCCCTGGTTCTGCGCGATGGAGTATCTGGAGGGTGGATCGCTGGAGGGCCGCTTGCAGGAAGTGGCGGTCATGCCCACCGAGAAAGCGGTGGAGGTCGCCTATCAGATCGGCACGGCTCTGGACTACATGCATGCCAAGGGGTACGTCCATTGGGACGTCAAGCCGGATAATATCCTCTTCCGGCAAGTGCCGGCCGGCAACGGCAAGATCGAGGCGGTGTTGACCGACTTTGGCATTGCCAGGAGCACCCACGAGCCGGCCGTGGTGACGGGCAGCGTGCCGTATATGTCCCCGGAGCGCTTGAGGGTTCATCTCGGGGAGATTCCCACGGATCAGGTGATGGATCAGCGCCCGGCCGACGTGTATGCCCTGGGCGTGGTGTTGTACGAGATGCTGGCCGGCGACCTGCCCTACGTGGCCGAGACGAATGACGAGATGAAGGTCGCCATCCTTCGAGAGTCCCCGACCCCCTTGAGCGACTACAACTATGAGGTCCCTCCCGTCCTGGAGAGCGTGATCTTCCGGGCGCTGGAGAAGGACCCCGCCGATAGGCCTACCATTGAGGAGATGGTGACGTTGATGGACAAGGCGGTGCCCGCTCCTCGCGTGGGGCTGCAGCAGCTTCCCATGCCCGGCGCTGAGGAAGGGATGGCGGCCGAGCCTGCAGGCGCCGTGCGCCCTTATGCACCGCGGCGGTCACGAGAGGATGAGGCGCCGCCCAGGCCTGAGCCAAAGCCAAGGCCGATCGATCGTCTGGGACAGTTGGCCCTCCTCGTGGTAGCGGCGGGGCTGCTCTTCTTCGCCGGGCAGTGGGCGTGGAATAACGTTGTCGCGGGAGGTCCGCCGGAGATCGGTATGGTGATGCCAGCCTCGCTGCTGACCGAAGAAGGGGTGGTCCCCATTACAGTCCAGGGAGAGAACCTCCAGGACGACATGGAGATCACACTGACGGACGGCTCTGGGGCCAGGATTCCCTGTATCGGCGTGAGTGTGTCCGGCGACGGCAAGCGGGCACAGTGCTCCCTCGACGTCTCCCAGGCCAGCGGGGGCAATGGCGTGCTGGAGGTGAACACGGATGATGGCTCGGCCTCGCAGTTCCTGACGATATCGGAACCGACGCCGACGCCGACGCCGACCAACACCCCGACGCCGACGCCGACCAACACCCCGACGCCGGTGCCGACCAACACCCCGACGCCGGAGCCAACGGAGGCACCCACGACGCCGACGCCCACGGAGGAGGGGCCCGTTGCGACGGCTGCCCCCAGGGCAGAGGCGCCGAGCCCGGTTTCACCCACGGGCGGTCAGTGGGTCAGCAACCCGGTCACGTTCCAGTGGCAGGGCTCGCTGGGTGCGGGGCAATCGTACCAGGTCGCTGCCACGCACGCGAGCGGTGTCTCTACCGGCTGCTCGACGTCGGCCAACAGCTGCACGGTCAATCTGCCCGCCGCCCAGTCGGGTGAGTGGGTCTGGCGCGTGTCTGTGGTTCAGGGCGGAGCGACGGTGGAGACCTCAGCTGCGGCCAACTTCGCCTTCGATCCAGGCATAGGCGGCGGTGGCGGTGGCGGTGGCGATGGCGATGGCGATGGTGATGGCGATGGCGACGGCAACGGCAACGGCGGCCCGGTGATACCGAATCCCTAGTGTGTGGTGGGATTCTCGGGTCGGAGGTATGTGAGAAGAGTAGGTCGCGGCGTGTCACAGGAGCGCGGATGTTCGCCAGGCGGCAAGCCGGCGCGTTCAGAGCCGGGCTCGCCCTTCGGTGACCGTATCTGCCAAGGGATGCCGTTTATCCCCGGGATGCCGTTTATCCCCGCTCATAGTGCCTGGCACTTGGCGCGGCCACCGTCAAGCGTGCACCGCTTGGGAGCGCCGTCGTCCCGACGGCAGAGAAGCGCAGCGGCCTAAGCCGGTGCCCGGCACCTGATACCAAACGCACCTGCTCCGGGCAGAGGCATGGGGCAAGTGCTCACAGTTTGAAGTGCCTGGCACCTGACACCAAGCGTACCGTGTCGTAAGTCTGGAGTGATCAGATCGCCGTCCTGGTGATTCACCTTATGATCTATTGTGTCACATTGCGGTGGTCGTTCCATATGAAACCCAGCGCTTGTTGACCGCTCAGGGCGCTCCGCAAAGAGGAGGAAGATCAATGGAGTTTGCAACTCGATGTAGGCCGTTGATAGCTGCGGTGCTTGTCGCTATCGCGTGTGTGTCCTTGTCGTCCCATGCTACCAGTTCTGCTCCGGTCGCGAAGGTCGCCCTTGCTGGCGTGCAGGATGAGGCGGGCGACACCATCGACCGAGCGAGGAAGATCACCGTCTGCACCCCTCAAGACCATGCTTTCGATGAGTTGGGCGATGTGGACTGGTTGAAGTTCCGGGCGTGGGCCGACGTCAGATACACGATTGAGACGTATGACCTGAGCGGTATCAACGACACCGAGCTTCGGCTGTACGATGCCGACGTCACCATGCTGGCTCTGAACGACGATGACCCGGACCGCCCACCGGCCTCCCGGATCGACTGGATAGCTCCTGAGGACGGGACCTACTACATCAAGGTGGCTCATCCCAAGGGCCAGGGGGGAAGTGGGTTCGACTACACGGTGCATCTGCGGGCCAGGGATCCGGGCGTCGACACCTATGAGCCCGACAATACCAGGGACGAGGCGGTGCCGATCGAGGTCGATGGCGATGGACAGGCGCACACCTTCCATGGCGCGTGCGGCGGCGACGTGGACTGGGTGACGTTTGAGGCGATTGCCGGGGCGAGGTACACCATTCGCACCTCCAACTTGACAGGCGGTAACGACACGGTGCTTCGATTGGTGGACGAAGATGGAAATGAGAAAGGCTTCGACGATGACTCCTCCGACAGCTACCCGGCCTCTCAGTTCGACTGGGTGGCCGACGAAGGGGGGACCTACTTCATTGAGGTGACGCCCTTCAATCCCTTCGGTGGGGGATCCGAGATCGGTTACAACCTGGAGGTGGTGACGTCAGCGATGACGCGCACGCCACCTATTCCTCCTGGTGGCTGTGCCGACGAGTTTGAGCCTGACGATGCGCCGGGCGAGGCGAACCCCATCGCGGTCAACGGTGGTAAGCAGGAGCGCACCTTCCACGAAGCCGGCGACGAGGACTGGGTGAAGTTCTGGGCTCATGCTGGGAACCGGTATACGATTGGGACGTCTGGGCTGGACGTTGGTAACGATACCTACGTCTGCCTCTACGATGCGGACCTCCGGGAAAAGGCGTGCAGTGACGATATCGACCCCCCATTCGACCTCGCCTCCCGGATCGTGTGGTTGGCATCGGAAAGCGGTACCTACTACGTCAAGGTGAGGCACGACAATCCGTACGTCAGCGGCTGCCTCGACTACGACCTGGAGGTCAGGAGCGAGGTTCCGTGCGCGGATGACTACGAGGGGGACGATACGCCCCAGCGGGCTCAGCCGATCGATCTGGGGGAGCCTCAGGACCACAACTTCCATGTGGCGTGTGCAGACCGCGTCGCCCACGAGGCCGATGAGGCGGACTGGGTCACGTTCGAGGCCTCCGAGGGAGTCACCTACACCATCATGACCTCCGACCTGGGAGGCAGCAACGACACGGTGCTCGAGCTGTACGATGAGGGGATCCTCTACGACCCGAATCACAGGCCTCTGGAGACGAGCGATGACTATCTGGACAACCTTCCGGCCTCCCAGATTGTGTGGCAGGCCCCCGACAACGACGACTACTACGTGAAGGTCTCGCCCTTCGACACCCGCGTGGGGGGGTGTGGCGTCTCCTACACCTTGCGCGTGATCCCCAGCGCAGACCACGTGGAGTTGGAGGCCAGTCCTACAGAGCTCAGTGCCGGCGGTGTGGAGACGTCTCTGTTGGAGGCCTGTGTCTACGACAAGGATGACGTGGGGTTGAGCGATGTGACGGTTCACTTCACCTCCACGTGCGGGACCTTGATGCCCACGGTTGGGACCACCGGCCCCTCCGGCTGTCTGACGGCTACCTTGGCGTCGGTGGAGCCTTGCACCGCCGTGGTGACGGCCAGCGTAAGCCCCAAGCAGGCAAGCGTCTCGGTGGTCTTCAAGTCGTATATCTACGTCCCTCTGGTCCTCAAGTCGTGGCCTCCCAATCAGCCGCCCAACGTGCCTTCCGCTCCCTCTCCTGGCGACGGCGCCACGGGGGTCGATCCGGTGGGGCTTGAGCTGAGCTGGGACGGCGGGGATCCCGACTTGGATGACACGGTGACGTACGACGTCTACTTCGGCACTCAATCGCCTGGGGTGTTCCAGGAGAGCATCGGTCCCTTCCCGGCCACGCAGGGGACTACCACCTACGACCCCGGCGACCTGCGCGGCGGGACCACATACAATTGGTCCGTCGTGGCTCGCGACGGCAGTGGGCTGGAGAGCGAAGGGGCCAGCTGGAGCTTCAGGACCAAGACCTGTGCCTGCCAGGATCCCCGTGAGCCCGGTGACGACGACTACTACGGCGCAGCGGTGCTGGACGGCATCCCCTTCGAGAACGACGAGGCCACAGTCGAGGGCTATGTCTGCCAGGGGCATCTGAATGAGAATGATGAGGAATGGGATTTCTACTGGTTCCTGATCCCCCGCGCAGGTGCGATCTCCGTGGACCTCGAGGTGCCGGACACGGTCGACTACGATCTCTTCCTCTGGGACTGGGACGCAGAAGCGTTCAAGACCTCGGAGGATCCGACGCGCGGGGCTGACGAGAGCATCAAGCACGCAGCCACGTTCAGCGAACCCGGTCTTGGATACTACTGGGTGGTCGTGAAATCTACCGGCGACTACGATGCCTGCAATCCGTATGTCCTCAGCGTCACCTACCCATAGCTCGGCGCTGGAGGCGAGGCTGAGGGCCTGGCGTGGCATCGGGGTCCGTCCGAAAGAAGGGCAGGCTCTGAGCAGCATCTAGATGGCCGATAGCCGAGTGAATTGAGTCCTGGAGGTCCTGATGGATCTCTTCAGGAACGCGGTCGTGCGCACCTGACAGCAGCGGTGGGCGTCCACCTGGGCGCCAGTGATCGGCCGGGCGATGAACGGCCGACCACCGCTGCTGAGCCGTTCATGGCCCGATCGGGCGCGGGGAGGGCGCTGCTCTGGCGTGGTCATCGCGACCGCGTCGTCCCGATGGCGGAAATAACGAGACGGCCATCTACACTATGTAGTATATACGCCACAAGGCGTGTAGTATCTGCGCCACAAAAAGTGTCTAACTTGAACGACAGAAATCGGCCCTTTTTTCCTTGCGCAGCGTGAGGATTTGAGTATCATAAGCTGGTGCGTATCGATCGTGCATGGGGCAGCGGCACGGTCGAAGGCTGGCTGATCGTACCTTCTGAACGATCTGCCTGAGCTAGGGGCGGGCGCCTGAGCGGAGCCTCGGGGGTCCTGTCTGATCCGACGTTTGTGCGGCTGCGACCGGAACCAAGAGATCACAATGGCCCGATCGGTGAATAGACGGTGGCGCGCGTGCCTGGCCGGTCTGCTGGGCATGGCGCTGGTATGTCTCCTCCTGCTGACCACGCCCCATGCCTGGGCGCAGCAGCCGGACGATAGGCCGGTCAATCTCGACGTCATCCTCCTGATCGACAACTCCTACAGCATGTCCCAGGGTGACCCGCCCAGCGACCCCGAGGGTCTGCGCGTACGGGCGGCGAAGTTC